>CAYZGM010000064.1:0-9757 GCA_964478015.1 uncultured Planctomycetia bacterium | reverse complement strand
CTTCCGCGATTGATTAAAAAATTTGATGACGCTTTAAAAGCGGGGCCTGAAAAATACCAGGTTGTGGTACAGGACGATGGAAGTTCGGACGGGACCGTCGCGGTTGCCGGGGAACTTGCGAAACAATACCCGATGACGGTGCTGCTCCACGAGAAGAATATGGGACTGGGCGAGACCATGCGCGACGGCATCAAATATCTCGTCCGGCATGTCGCAGATGACGACGTGGTGGTCGCTCTGGACTGCGATGACACGCACGAAGCAAAATTTGTGCCCGCAGCCATCCAAAAGGCCAGGGCCGGGAATGACGTGGTCGTTTTGTCGAGATTTTGTGAGGGGGGAGGGCAAGAGGGGCTCTCGCGAACCAAGACTTTCTTGAGCCGGGGCGCGGGGCTTTTCCTAAAATTTTTTTTCCCGATCCGGGGCGTTCGGGAATATAGCTGTAATTTCCGGGTGTTTCGGGGCGCTATTTTAAAAAAAGCGGATCGGGTGTTTGGGGATCGTTTTATACAATTGGCCCATCTGGGATTTGCGGTGTCGCCTGAGATCCTGATAAAGATGCGGATGCTTGGTGCAAAAATTGTTGAATCGCCGTTCATTCTTCGTTACGACCAGAAGCCCACCGCCAGCAAAAACAACTCGGTTCGCACGATTCGGGGATATTTCGCCCTAGTTCTGCGCTATTGGGGGCGAAAAGCTTGAGTTTGAGGGGATGGCAGGCGCAGCTGGGCGCATTCCTCTTGTTGGGTTTCATGGCAGCGCAGACGATCTTGGCGATGAAGACCAAGTCGCCCACTTGCGACGAATTCTCTCACCACGTTGCCAGCGGTTACTCGTATCTCGTCACCAGAGATTTTCGTATGAATCCCGCGTCGCCCCCGCTTCCGCGGATGTTGGCCGGGTTCCCTCTCCTATTCTT
The DNA here is from genome assembly GCA_964478015.1 of uncultured Planctomycetia bacterium. Lineage (GTDB taxonomy): Bacteria > Omnitrophota > Gorgyraeia > 2-02-FULL-51-18 > 2-02-FULL-51-18 > JAHFFM01. Next base: position 8,838 of record CAYZGM010000064.1, on the reverse strand, counting down.
GAAAGCCAAGGCTCCGCTCGAGGATCCCTCATGGCAAAAAGGGGATAGCCCGGCATTCGCCCGACAATTCTTTGAAGTCGTCAACAACCGTCAGGATGAGTTCATTTTTTGGGCACGTTTTTCAATCGTGCTGTTGTCCGTTCTTTTTGGCTATGCAATCTTTTGGTGGTCCCGGTCATTATGGGGAAACTGGGCGGGACTTGTCAGTCTTTTTCTGTACTCGTTTAGCCCGGATATATTAGCGCATTCAGGACTCGCTACCTCCGATCTGGCCGTGGCATTTTTCTTCTTTTTGACACTGGTATTTTTTTACCGATATCTAAATCAGCCGACTGCTGGACGTCTCGTTGGATGCGCTGTCAATGCAGGACTTGCGCTTTTATCCAAATTTTCTGCCGTGCTTCTTCTCCCAATTTTACTCCTGACGGCTTTGGCATGCGGCAGATATAAGGAAATGCTTGGGCGCCGCGCGGTATTGTTTTTGACGGCATGTTTTCTGACGGTCTGGGCGGGATATTTTTTTGAAACAAAACCCTTGCTGACAAACACACCCGCCCCTGAAAAAAAAATGACAGAGTATTTGAAAATAGGCGGTAAGCCGCTGGTGTATTTTGCAGAGAAAGTCCCCGTGCCGCTCTCGACATTTTCATCCGCGCTCGTCAGCATGGCTTACACGCGGGCGGCAGGCACAAACGCGTATTTGATGGGGCATTGGTCGAGGGAGGGGTGGTGGTACTATTACATGATTGCTTTTGGGCTAAAAAATACCATCCCTTTTTTGATTTTGTGCCTAGCGTCTCTGATCTTTTTTCGCAATCTGGGTGTGTCGAGATACCTTGGGGCGATCCTCCTTGTTCCCATCCTATTTTTCTTTATCTTTACCCTTCGCGATAAAGCGCAGGCGGGCATCCGTTATTTTTTGCCTATTTACCCACTTTTTTTTGTTTTGGCATCAGGCGTGGTCGTATTCCTGTGGAAGCAAGGCAGGATTCTGAGGGTCGTCGTCATTTTTTTATTGGGGTGGCATGCGACGGAAGCGCTCATGGTGTTTCCTGATTATTTGGCATACTTCAACGAGCTTGCCGGAGGGCCATCCAATGGGTATCGCTACTTGAGAGACTCCAACGTGGATTGGGGACAGGATCTTAAGAGTTTGGGGGTGTATGTCCGGAAACAAGGGTACCCGGAGGTTGTTCTTTTGACACTCGCGCCCTCAGATCCGAATTATTACGGAATCCCTGCGAGGTCAATCGAGGAGGACGAGTTCCAGGAGCCAAGAAGAACTGTTTATGCGATCAGCGCTCATTTTATGGATGAAGCTTTGTGGACACGCGATAGAAAGCCAGACAAAGTGATTGGGCGATCTTTTTTTGTCTATGACGCGAGGGGGTCATGAGTCATCGACGAAACTATTTTTACTATCTTTTGCTGAGCTTTCTTTCGCTATTGGGAATTGGCTTGATCAAGGCTTGCGCGGGAGAGACCAATCTACCTCCGCTTTTGCCGGCAGTGCGATTGATCATCAATTTACTTTATTTGAACCTTGCAGCCGCATTTTTTTTACAAATAAAACATATTAACCCAGAGCAATTTACTCAGCGATTGCCCTGGATTTTGCTCGCGGGCGTCGGGGCCCTGCTTTGCAGCATGGGCCCTGTTTTTTCAGGGGATCTGATGGAGTATCTCATCAGAGGAAGAATGCTGGGCGTCTACCACGTAAGCCCCTACCTGCATGTGCCGAGAGAATTTCCGGCGGATCTCTTGTATCCTTACAGCACGTGGAAAGACAACCCTGATTCTTACGGACCGCTGTGGGTTTGCGCGGAAACGTTGCCTGCGCTCCTATTCCCGGGGTCCATTCAGGGCATGATCTGGCTGCAAAAATTGCTTATTTTGGGAGCCGTCAGCGCGGGTGTTTATTTCTTTATTAAAATCCTTGAGGTTTTTCATTGGACTCAGGAGAAAAAACTTATCGCGCTTTTTGCGTACAACCCATTACTTTGGGTGACGGCGTTCATTGATGGCCGCAACGACTCCGTGATGCTCGCCCTGACGCTTGTGTCTTTCTACTTCCTGTTACGAAAGCGTTTTAGCCTGTCTTTTTTATTCTGGAGCCTCGCGTTTTTGGTGAAATACACCGTTCTCATTGTTTTGCCATTTTTTATTATTTTTGCCTTGAAAGAAGAAACGAGCCGCCTTGGCAAGTTCCCCGTTGTTTTTATTCTCAAGCAGCTCTTTTTAAATGCATCGCTCATTGCCGGCATGTTTTGGCCGCTGTGGGGGGGGATGGACACGTTCTTAGCGTTGACAAGGGCCAGCGGCTGGTTTTACAGCAACACGATTCCTTATGCGGCGCAACAAGCCCTTTCATTGGTGGGCATCGCGGTTCCGGGAACGGCACTAAAAGACTTTTTCTTAGCGGCTTATGGCATCTTCTATGGTTGGGCGCTGTGGGCAGCCGTGCAGGAGAAGGGCTTTGAGCCAAAGCGCATTGCCCGTCTTTTTTCGCTCGTTTACCTTTTCTTTTATTTAACCATCACAATTCCATTCGGTTTTCATTACTTATTGTGGGCTTTTCCGTGGTTGGTGCTGGCGAGGTGGCCTCATGAAGATTTCTTGATCACGCTGTATGCGTTTGCGGGACTTTTTTCATATTTTAAGCGGATCAATTACCTCCTGATCCTTGCGACGGCGCTTTATTTTGGCGTATTTTTTGTGCGGGGACGGTCGCGTGCAAAATAGTGGACGTCGGCCCGCAAACATGTGATACAATGAAAAAATTATGAGCGAACAAAATTTACAATTACCCTCCGATCAGGATATTTCAGGCAGGAATCTGGGTCAGGAAGAACTTGAGCTCCTGAAAGAGGTCATCCATTCCGGCGTTCTGAACAGCACCAAGGGGACCAAGGTCAGCCAGTTTGAAAAAGAATTTGCTGCTTTTTACGGTTCAGGATTTTGTGTCGCGTCCAGCTCAGGCACATCAGCCGTGCACACGGCTCTTGCGGCCGTAAACCCGGACCCTTTGAGCGAAATTATTACTTCGCCGATCACGGATATGGGTGCGATCGCGCCCATCTTGTATCAGGCCTGCGTGCCCGTTTTTGCGGACGTGGACCCGTTTACCTACAATGTGACGGCCCGAACCATTGAAAAGAGAATTAGTGCGAGGACGCGGGGGATTATTGTCACGCATCTTTTTGGAAACCCCTGCGACATGGCCGATATTCTTGCGCTGGCCGCGGAGCGTAAAATTCCCGTAATCGAAGATTGCGCGCAAGCGTATCTTGCCGAGTATCAGGGTAAGCGGGTGGGGACTCTCGGGCATATCGGTGTGTTCAGCATGCAGCAGGGAAAGCATATGACAACGGGGGAGGGCGGTATTTCAATCACGGAAAATCCGGAATACGCGCGCCGCATGCGGCTTTTTGTGAATAAAGCCTGGGGTTACGGCGACAAGAATCCCGATCATTATTTTGTGGCGCTCAATTCACGTTTAACAGAACTTCAGGGCGCCGTCGCCCTGGCGCAGTTAAAGAAATTGCCGTGGGTGGTCGCTCAGCGCCAAAAAATGGCGCAGCTCTTGGACGGACTTTTGTCTCGCTTGGAGGGCGTTCAGATCCCGAAGCCCCCAAGAAATTCAACGCACGTGTATTGGAAATATTGCCTGGACGTGGATAAGAACAAGGCAGGTTTCGACGTAAATGAGCTCGCAACACAACTTAAAAATTATGGCATTGCCTCCGCGCCGCGGTACATCCAAAAACCCGCATTCCGGTGCCAGCTTTTCCGTGAACGCGTGATGTTTGGCAAGAGCCCGCGTCCGTTGGATGAAACCGAGGCTGGGGCCCTTTTTTTAAATGATGAGTCTTGGTGGAAAGAAGAGTACCCGGGGTCTTACCAGGCGCTCTCACGGGTGCTGGTGCTTCCGTGGAATGAATTTTACACCGAAGCGCACGTAAGGTTTATTGCTGAAAAGATCTGGCAATGCATCGAACAGCTTGCCCATTCCCCAGCCTTGCCGCATGGACAAAAAGACCGATAATATTCGCCTGGCTCTCATTGGCTGCGGCGGTATTGCGCAGACGCATCTTGAGGCCATCTCCAAAGTTCCCCGCATTGAACTTTCCCTGATCTACGATCCGAACGTAAAAGCGTCCGAGAGTGCTTCCGCTAAATACCATTGCCGTCAGGCTAAAACGGAAGAAGAGACATGGGCGGATCAGACGGTTCAGGCGGTTCTCATATGCGCACCGCCAAAATTTCACTATTCACTGATGAGAAAAGCCCTGGAATCGGCGAAGCATGTGCTATGTGAGAAACCGTTTACCATGACGGTGGAGGAGGCCGAAGAGATCAAGCGCCTAAGTGCACGCAAGAAGAAACTGGTCATGATGGCCTCTAAGTTCCGTTTTGTGCAGGATGTGATCGAAGCTCGTAAACTTGTTCAGTCCGGCGTGATCGGGGACGTGGTGCTATCCGAGGTCATTTTTTGCAGCGTCGTGGACATGAGCGCGCGCTGGAATTCCGACTCCGAGGTCGCCGGCGGGGGCGTCTTGATCGATAATGGCAGCCATGCGGTGGACGTTATCCGTTACCTTGTTGGACCAATCAAGAGTGTTTATGCGCAAGCCGGAAAAAAGACGCAGCCTCTGCGGGTCGAGGACACCGCACGACTACACTTTGAGACGGAGGGGAAAATCATTGGCATGGTGGATCTAAGTTGGAGTCTTTACAAGCACACTGCGAACTACGTGAATATCTTTGGAACATTGGGGACCATTGAAGTGGGCTGGCAGCAGTCGCAGGTTTGGGACGCCAAGCAAAAATCTTCAAAAATATTTGGAAGCGGGTACAAGAAATTGGACGCGTTCGTTAATCAAATGGAGCACTTTGCAGACTGTATCCAAGGAAAGACGCCGCCGATCCTTGGCGTTGACGATGCCATCGAATCCGTCCGCGTTATCGACGCGGCCTACACTTCTATCCGAGAGAAGAAATGGCTCGAAGTCCAAAGGTAAGAATCCATCCCACCGCCAGGATCGAGGAGGGCGTCGAGATTGGTGAGCACACAGCCATCTGGGATCACGTTCATATCCGTAAGAATTCCGTTATAGGGCATCACTGCATTGTCGGTGAAAAAACAGTTATCGCCTATGATGTGCGGATCGGAAACAACGTTAAAATCAATTCGTTCGTGTACATTCCCACCGGCGTGACGATTGAGGACAAGGTGATGATCTCGGCCGGCTGCGTCTTTGTGAATGACAGGTATCCCAGGGCATTTGACCCCGCCTCCGGCGGGCTCGCAGACTCGGGCCCTGACGAAGAGACGCTTCAAACGACCGTACGGGAGGGCGCGACGCTTGGCGCCGGGTGCACAATCCTGGCGAATCTCGAGATCGGCCGTTACGCGCTTGTCGGCGCTGGCAGCGTCGTGACAAAGTCCGTCCCGGAATATGCGCTTATGGTGGGAAATCCAGCGCGCCAAATCGGCTGGGTGTGCGTTTGCGGGCATAGACTTGCCTCCAATAAAAAATCGATGAAATGCGGCAAGTGCGGTAGAATGTGCAAAGCGAAAAACAAGAAGTGAAGGAGCTTGATGATCACAAACACCCAGAAAGATAGCCGCTTGAGTCAAAAAATAATGACAGGTCTTGTTTGTCCGGAATGCAGCTCATCATTTTCAGATGACGGCCAGTTTTTGCATTGCAGCGGGTGTCAGAAGCAGTACCCCGTCAAGCAGGGCATCCCTTGTTTTGCCGAAATGGACCCGAACGCTGCTCCGTTCAAAGAGGAATATTTTGAGTTCTGGTTTGAAAGAGAAAATACGCATTTTTGGCATGTGGGCCGGAGAGAGGCAATCTACAGTTTTTGCAAACCTTTTCTAAAAAAATATTTCCCCGATTTTCGCAGAATTACCGGAATTGAGATAGGAATCGGGAACGGCAACGTAACGACGGAGTTTGTGAAGCGCGGCATTCCCATGGAGGGCGCCGATCTTTTTTACAGCTCGCTTCAATTTTGCAGAAAGAGGATGGATATTCCTCTCTATGAGGCGGATCTCTTGAAATTGCCGTTCAAGGAAAAATATGATTTCATCGGGATTTATGACATCATCGAGCATATCGAAGATGACAAAATGGCTCTTAAAAATCTCTACAATGCCTTAAAGCCGGGGGGGCTCGTGAATATTACGGTGCCCGCTTGCAAGTTCTTGTGGAGCCAATTCGACGAGCTTGATCATAAACGGCGTTACTCCAAAAAGGAGCTGATCGAGAAAGTGCAAGAGGCGGGGTTCCTCGTGCGGCGCACGTCTTTTCTGATGTTCTTCCTTTTCCCTGTGGTTTACGTCGTGAGAAAATTGCAAACCTACCCCAAGGATACTAAGCTGGAACACGTGAAAGAGGTGCGCATCGTCCCCGTCATCAATGACATCTTTTTGGCCCTGTTTCGTCTGGAGAAATACCTTATTCGCCTGCTTAATTTCCCCATAGGGTCGTCCTTGATTTTGATGGCCGAGCGACCCAAAAATTAATTTGGAATAAATTTTAAAACGTGGTGGACAGAACCCTTTTTCTTCTTAAATTTTAAGACCCAGTCTGTAAACAGGCTTTTATTGATTTCGTCGAAGCCCCCCAGGGTCACATAGCGGGGATCGGCCGGTATTTTCTTTAGGTCGGTTGTCACCACATAAGCTTTTCCATATTTGGAAACGACTCGCGTCAGGCTCTCCGGTTTTATCTTTTCGTCAAAACTGCCGTATGTATCATCCGCGATGAACGGAATATGCCAGATGCAAAGAGCTTCAGGCACTTTCATGAAGCGGATGAGATCGTCATAGCTGTGTTTGCTGACTCCGTAAAAATCATTGTAAAGAAAGGACATGTATTTATCCTGCGCGATTTGGGTGCCGCCGATAAATTTTCTGAAATAGATGTTATGGCTGGCGTTTGTGAAAAAAGCAAAGGTCCAGCCCGCCAGACATAAGCCAATGAACACTTTTTTGAATCTCGCGGGGAGATGCCGAGCAGTCCACCAGAGCAAAAAAGCGCTCAGGATTGTCACGGGAATGAGCGGCGCCATCAAGTGGCGGCCGTCGGCTTCTTTCGGAAGGCCCAGCGCCGCAATGTCCGCCGCGGCCCACACGAATACAAAAGCCAGAGGTAATTTCTTGGATCTACCCATGAAGCGGAGCCGTCGTATGGTAAGAAGTAAAACCCCGAGACTGAACAAAAGAAGCCAACAGAGAAAAAAGCCAAACGTCCTTGCCATTGAAAATGGCAGATAGGATTTGAGGGAAAAAAAAGCCAGGTCCGGTTCCGGTTCCCAGGCGTTACGGGTATTTTGCAGGGTAAATCTGTACAGAGTATCCCAGTGATAGCCAAGGGAAGTCTTGTTTTGAATCTGAGCGCCCCCCACGTCGTAGACCTTGTAGCTTCCCGTAAAAGGCACAACCAGAATTCCCATCAACAAAATAGTAAACAGCAGGATCTGGTTGTTCCGTTGACGCAGCCACGCCAAAGGATTTCGCCAATTCATCAAGGCTATGAATGCCGCCAGGAGCGCAGGCAGCATTTTTGTGGTCTCATAGGTCTTGATGGCTAGCCATGTCATCCCGAACAGAAGCATGCAAGTTCTGACGGCGTTTCCCACCGATACTTTCTCCGCACGGTTTCGCCGATAATACTCGAGAAAAAATAGGATTGCCACGCCCTGAATGAATTGAGCCAATAAGTCATAGACGGTGATGACGGTGACGCTGTTGTAGCAGGACAATGTGGTTGCATAAAAGAGCGCGCTCAGTCCCGAGACGACCTGGCTACGCGTGAGTTTGAAGCAATAAATAAATATCAAGATGCTTACACCGGCCAGGAATAGCGCTTTTACAAAGTAAAAGGGCAGTAAACGATAGCCAAAACATGTTTGCAGCGCTTTCCAGATGAGAAGCTCCACCGGTCGCAACCCCAGCGAGTTTTGTTCTCCCCCGAGGGCTTGGAACTGGTAGGTCCAGGCGGGCGTCAGGGGATTCGCGATTCTGGAGAGGATGTTTGAGAATGTGTGTGTTTTGGCCAGATAATGGATGGTGGGGTCGTCCATCGTGCTGAAAGGCACGTTTTGTGTGAGAAATAAGATCCAGGCTATTGGAAAGATGAAAACTAGAACTGGGATTAGGACCTTTTTAGCCATTTTCTCAAACCCTCATCGACCGTGCGCGGCGTGAAACCAAACGCTTTAACGGTCTCTTCAATAGAATAGGTCCTGCTGAAATAGATATTTTTTAGCTGAACTTGGCCCCAACCCGCAGAGGGCATGATCGCGTCACCCATGGCGGCAATCCACGAGAGCACCGAATAGGGAATGGTCAAAAAAAATCTTTTTTTGCCAAGAATCTGCGCGACTTTTTGCATGAAATCGTTCAGCCCGATTTTTTCGCCCCCCCCCAAAAGATAGGTCCCTTTCAGATCCATTTCAAGCGCTCTTATGAGATACGTGACCATGTCGTCAATGAAGAGAGGTTGAATCTGGGAATGCAATTGACCGAAACGCGGAAGGACCGGGTACTTCTTAACCAAATCAACGAGGCGGCCGAGTCCGTGCGTGTCACCGTCGCCGTACACAAAGCAGGGGCGAAAAATCAACGAACCAGGGAAAGAGGCCACAACCGACTCTGCTTCCCGCTTCGAGCTGGCATAGGCATCCCTCAGGTCCTCTCGTAGCGCATTTTCCGTGCTGATAAAAATAAATTTTTTAATTTTATTTTTTAAGGCCTCCTCGACTAGAAGCCGGGTGGCCTCCACGTTGGTTTTATGAATCTCCCCGGGAGGGTTATTTCTC
>CAYZGM010000063.1:0-9831 GCA_964478015.1 uncultured Planctomycetia bacterium | reverse complement strand
TAAGGCAGGATTATACCATACGGGAGGAGCCAGTTCTAACCCATTGGCAACCCAGAATATCCCCCGCCTCGCGGCGACGGGGCCTACCGCTGCGCTGCCTGCCTCCTGGTCAAACAAGGCGCCAGCACACCTGCAAGACGAATTCCCGGACCCCACCTCCCTTCTCATGTTTGCATGCGTTTTAGTTTTTTGGCTCGTTTCAGAGGGCTACCAGGTAGGATTTCAACATTGTTCAGGTCGATCCAGGTTCCGGCTTTTTTCAGAGGGTAAAGCTCTTCGTGTTGTGTCGTCTTGGCGCGGAAATTATAAGGGCAGACGTCCTGACAGATGTCGCAGCCGAAAGCCCATTCCCCCACCCCTGGGCGGAGAGGCTCGGGCACCGGGTCCTTGGATTCAATGGTCAAATATGAAATGCAGCGTGTCGCATCCAGCGTGTAATTTCCCAAAAGCGCTCCGGTGGGACAAGCGTCGAGACAGATCCGACAGGCGCCGCAAGATCCGGCATGCGGAACGTCTTCCTCCAACTCCAGGTTCGTGATCAAACACGCCAGAAAAACCCAGGAACCGAAATTTCGGGTGATGACATTCGTGTTCTTTCCGAAAAATCCCAGACCCGCCCGTTGGGCGAAAGCACGCTCCAGCATGGGCCCCGTATCCACATAACTTTTAACCCCGGTGTCCGGTCCTCCTGCCGCAAAAACATAACTCGACAATTTCTTCAATTTTTTTTCGATGAGTTTATGGTAGTCGGCACCGTAGGCGTATTTGGTGATCTTGCCGACCGGGGAACCGTCGGGCCTGGGATCTTCGGGATGAAAATAGTTTACAGCCAGCACGATCACGCTTCTGGCTGAGGCCAGCGTCCGTTCCGGACGTGCCCTGCGTTCGGGGTCGCGCTTCATATAATCCATGGAACCGGCGTAACCGTTTTCGATCCAGGATTTCAGGGCATTCTCATGGCAATCAGGTAGCGTGGCACGGGTGATGCCGACGAGATCAAACCCCGCCTCTTGCAAGGCGAAGTTTTTTATTTTTTGGGTACGCTCAGAGAGAGCTACTCCCAAACCTCTTCTTCGGAGATGACGTTGCCGTCGCTGTCATACTTGCGGATGATCTTCTTCTTTGGTTGAGAAGAGGAAGTTTGGCTTTGCTGATACACTGGAGCCTGTTGCTGGTAGTACACAGGCTGTTGCTGCTGGGGTTGTGATCCGCCCATCAAGGAATCCAATAAAGCGCCGCCGATCACGTTCGTTCCGGCACCGATCAGAGCGCCTTTTCCGGCTTTCCCGCCGGAAGCGCTGGCCGAGATCGCGCCCACACCGGCGCCGAGAAGGCCTTGCTTGATGATCTTCTGGTTTGGATTCTCCTGCGGGGGCTGATAATACGTTGGAGCCTGCTGAACATAAACCGGCTGCTGTTCCACCTGGCGATAAACCGTCCCTTGTGTTTGGACTGGGTAAGACTGCGTCGAATAGGTTTGAACCGGAGCCTGCTGGACATACTGAACTTGTCGGGGCTGAGGCTGGGACGGGGCCGTCAGCGTGTCGAGGAGCGCACCGCCAATGATATTCGTTCCTGCTCCGACCAAGGCACCTGTGCCCGCTTTTCCGCCGGAAGCTTCCGCGGAAATAGCACCGACGCCGGCGCCGAGAAGGCCTTGCTTTAAAATTTTCTTGTTGGGGTCTTCATTCCCGGAATAATCCTGGCCCTGGGCCATGGAAGCCGTGCCCATGAAACTCACTCCGAACATCAATAGCATGACGAACAGCGACTTCAAAAATCTCATTTTTTTCTCCCTCAATTGAGTATCATCCCCGCAACAAAAACGTCATCCCCGTAAAAACGGGGATCCACTTGATTCCCGCTAACCGCAGGCGGGAATGACGAACCCCAGTATACCAAAATCAAATCACGCGTTCAAATTGTTCCACCGCGAGTTTCCAGACAGGGACGCCGCAAAATCGTTCCCCCTCGGGACAGTACGGCCGTGTCCCTGCCAGTTGCCGTATGCCGCAGGGCGGCAAAAGGTATTTTCCCAGCTGTGAAAATATCCCGGACACTTGCGAAACCTCATCTTTACACATATTCCATATTTCTTCCTGCGCCGTGTAGCAAAGCCGCTTGGTCCATTTGTGATGATGATTCAAAAGGTCGCCGGACTCCACAAAACGGATCGGGAAAGCGTTCGGCAGAAGGTACATGACAAATTCTTCCGAAACCCCAAGATTCAAAAGCCGCGCCATATTCGCCCAGATTGTCTTCATAGTGCCGCGATAAAGGTCCGCCGCTTCCGAAGATTCGAGGATCAGCACCGGCACGACAAAATCGGGACGGCCCGGCACAAAATGCCGATGCAAAATCGGCCGCGAGCCGGGGGTCATGCGATGACGCTGATCTTGGGAATCCGCCGTGTGGCTGATCTTCTTTTGGAAAGTGAAATGCGGATGCTGCATCACGCGCGCAAGCTTTCCCAGCGTCGTGAGATTTAACGCTTCGCCAAAAAGCGGGTTCTTTGCGGGATTCATCACAAGATCAACCGCATCTTCCTCGCTTAAACTCGATTCTGTGACGCCAAGCACGGCGCGCACCGCCTGGGCCATGCTGGCCTGTCCGTTCACTTTGTAATCTACGAGCCTTGACGTACGATCCCCGAGTGAGGCATCAAATTCTTTCAAGAACGCTTCGCGTGAAGCAATGCTGGTAAGCCCCTCGCGCGCCGTGAAAAATTGATACTCCGCGGTATTCTCGAGAGAAATCGGGTCCTCGATGTTACGGAAAAAGAGAGGGTCGGCTGCGCTGACAGCTTCCACCATCTTCCCCACCACCAAACGCTGCTCATGCATGGTGTCAAACTGATTCACAAGCCGATGATACCGGTGGAGCGTCAACCCGCTGATCGTATGATAAAGATGCGCGTGCGTCGCGACCGGGAGAATATAACGGGCCACTTCCTGCGCGCGTTTTTTTAATCCGCTCTTCCAGCGCTTGAGCTCCGGATCGCGATTCGGAAAAATCTTCGCATACTGCGCGCGAATGGGCCTGTCGAGAATTTCGATGAGCTTCTTATAAACATCCATCGCCAGATGAATGGTCTCAAGATACAACTCGAGAGCCTGCCCCTCCAAAGGCGGCACCGCAAAATTCTCGGGCGACACCTCGACATAACGCTGGCTTACCTGCTCGGAATTATAAAAGGGATGGCTGTGCAAAAATGACCAGATGAACTGACGCGACACCTTGTCCAGAATGAATTGGAACGTTGCATGCTGGATCGTGGTGTGATGCCCGGCCTTGTAGATGGACTCGGCAATCTTATCCCGAACTTCGCGCGACCGGTCATCCTTGGACACATCCTGAGAGGTGATGACGCGCGAAGAATAACAAGTCCGCGCCGCCGCGACGGCGTTGTCGAACGGGTCTTGGAACGCGTTCTCCAGCTTGACGATCGGTTCGGGAGAAAAATTGGAAATGGCCATATGTGTCTAGCTATCCAACCGGCAAAAGGTTAGCGACGGGTGACGCGAAGCGGGGGTCCCCCAAAAAACGTATCCGCCCGCCAGAGGCGGGTCCGCCTATGGCGGAAACGAAGTTACGCGAGGCTTTTTGGGGCTGCTGTAGCGGCAGCTTGCCCGCCGATGCTTTGTGGCGGGGACCCGTCGCCCGCCTGCTCCACATTATGCGGCGCACTCGCCTTTGCCCATTTCCAACTTAAACGGTCTTCCTGGGTCACCCAAGTCCTCATAGAGGAGCGGGTCCGCATTGTCCGCCGGAATCGCGACAAAAGGCTCGACAATCTTTTTCAAATGTTCAGAGCCGACTCTCTGGGACCACTGCAGGAAACTTTCGGGGGTATTTTTTTCTTTTTTGAAAGCATCAAGGATGGCCTTGGTTGCCTCGGGCGTTCTCCGAGCCGGAATTTGTGCAATTCGCTTCCCGAAAACCGCCGCGCCATCTTTCGCCGTGTAACCGCCGACCATGAGCTGATAATGCGGCACCGCTTTGCCGTTCAAGACCTTGGACGCGCCATGGTAACCGATGTTGGCAATATGGTGCTGGCCGCAAGAATTGGTGCAACCCGAGATCTTGATCGTGATGTCCCTGAATGCCGGATCGGTGCCAATGCCGGACCCGCCTTCGAAAAATTTCCCCATCTCAAACGCCAACCCCTTGGAGTGCGTGATCGCGATCTGGCAAGTGTCGGCCCCCGGACAGCGCGTGATGTCCGTGACCGTCTCCGCGCCGCTGGCGGCAAGACCGGCGCCGCGCAATTCGTGGAATAGCGCCCGAAGCGATGCCTTGGGCACCCAGTGCAAAAGTAAGTTCTGCGAGATCGTCGTCCGCATGCGGCCGCCGCAAAAAATACGGGAAATCTTTGCCAAATTCCTCATTTGGTCAGGATTGATGTCCCCGAGAGGGCAACGGACGTTGACGCCATAATAGCCCTTTTGTTTCTGCTCAAATGTATTGGTCTTCAACCACTCCTCAAATCCGGGCAGCGATGCCGGCGCCTCGGTCGGCGCGGGAGTTTTGAGGATGGGTGCTCCTTCTTCCTCTAAGTTGATCTTCCAAAAAGCTTCTTTGCCGGAACCGGTCATGACAACCTGCGTGCGCTCCGCAAAAAATTCCTGACGAAAGAGCTCTATCCCCCATTTGGCCACGAGATACTTGAGACGCGCCCGATTCTTGTCTTTCCTCTCGCCGTTCCTGTCGAATAAACGGATCACGGCCTCCGCCGTGGAAATAAAAAGCTCCTCGGGGCAAAACTCCTCGAGCAACTGCGCGGGAAACGGCGTGCTCCCCAGCCCGCCGCCCACGTAAACCTTGAAACCCCGGACTTCTTTGCCGTTGACTATTTTTTTCTGGGCCACGAAACCAATGTCATGGATGCCAACTTTCGCATAATCGGTTTTATCGCTCCCCTCAAACGCGATCTTGAATTTTCTGGGAAGATTCTGACAAATAGGATTCCTTAAGAAATAGAGGCTCAATAGGTCCGCGTACGGCGTGACATCAAATGCCTCCAGAGGGTCGATGCCGGCATAGTGGGTTGCGCTTACATTGCGGACGGTGTTGCCGCAAGCCTCGCGCGTCGTAAGCCCGACCTCCATGAAGCCGCGAAGCGCCTTGGGCACATCCGAACGCAGGATCTCATGAATCTGAATCGCTTGCCGGGTGGTCACATGGGCCAATTTTTTGGGCGTGTATTTTTCGGTGATGTCGGCGATGCGCTCCAGCTGAAGCGCGTTGAGAATTCCGAAACGGATCTTGATACGTATCATGTGGCGATTTTCATCGCCGCGAATGCCGTAAACCCCGTTGTTCAGACGGAACCGCCTAAAATCGTCGGGCGTCAAAGCGCTTTTTTCCAAGCGCTCCATCTCTACCTGGAATCGCTGGATCTCCGATTCTTCTTCGGGCAGAAGCACGGTCCGAAGCTTCTCGTCAAAAATATGGTGATTCCACTCGTGAATCTCTTTCAACGCCATGGTATTTTCCTTTAATCGTTTCTGAACCGGAGGATTATCCCACCTCCTGACCGGTCCACGCAAGTGGACAGATCGCTACGCGATCCAAACGGTCAGGCGGTGGGATTATATCTCCGGATTGTAGAGTGCGCCACGTCTGATGTCAAGTGTTTTAATTTTAATTGATTAGTAAATTTAATCATATATATAACTATTTTACTTTTATATCTGCCCGCTCCGCCTGCAGTCCCTCACAAAGCCTACCCACTCCCTGACTAAAAACGTTCTCCGCGGGCAACAGGCTCAGCACCAACATATTCTCTTCCTCAAAATCAAAAAAGAATCCGGGGTGGACCAAGACATTCATCTTTTGCAGCAAATGCATGGCCGCTTGTTCGTCATGGAGTGCTCCCTGAAGACGCAGAACGGCGTACCAACCACCCTGGGGCTTCAAGAGCTCTGCATCTAGATCTTCCACTGCCCTACCCAGAACTTTCAGGTTTGTAAGAATGCGGCGTCTCGCCTCCTCAATAAAAAGCATTCGATGTTCTAACCAAACCCCCAAAGCGCGTTGGGAGGGCGTATTCACTGACAGGTACGCGTCGGCGATCACCTCCAGCCGCCGGCAAGCTTCGCGACAAAGCTCGTCCGGTCCATTCACGATAATCCAGGAAAGCTTCATTTGGGGTGAACCCAAAATTTTGGAGATGCCGCTCAACGTAAAAGTTAGGGTGTCGGTCAGAGATGCAGCGCTTTTGGGATTAGCCCCGGTTAAGTTAAAATCCAAGAAGACTTCATCCGAGATCAGCGGCAGGGGCCCCTCCGACATTTGAGGGTAATGTCCCGTCGGGTTGTTGGGGTTGACCAAAATGAGCGCCTTTGTTTTTACGGTACGGCTTTTTTCGACCTGCCCAGCCTCCAGAGCCCAACCTCGCCGATGCGAGGTTTGCAAACGATGCAGATTGATATCCGCCATCGAAGCCAAATGCTCAAAAAGAGGATACCCGGGCGAAACGCACAAAACCTCGTCCCCCGGATCCGCCAAAAGATGGAACAAAAAAGTGTAGGCTTCGCTTGTGCCGCTGGTCAGAAAAACCCGGTCGGGCGAGACAGCAATTTTTTTGTCGGCATAGTAGGCGCAAACAGCCTCCCGCGCTTCCAACAGGCCTTGGGGGTCGGGTGCGTAAATCAGATTGTGCGGATCAGAAAATGGTTCCAACAGCTTCAAGTCTAGAGAGGAAAAACCGCAGCGAGTCGGATTGGACTCCGTCAGGTCCCAGAGGGGCTGCTCTTCCTTTTTCTTGAGGTCCAGAAGACGGGAGAATTCGCTGGGATTGCCGCCCGCGAATGAGGTGCGGCTGGAAAATCGCATAGGCTTCTTACGTGATGACGCCCTGGGATATTTTGACCGTGGCGCGTCCCTCGTCGCCCCAGGGCCATATCATGGCGCAATTCGACAAGCCGTCACGGTGAATGTAATAAAGCGTTTGCTGCTTTTGAATGCCGCCGTAATTCTTGGTTACGTCTTTGGCTTTGTCGGTCGGCGCAATCCCCGCCGGTTTAAAGGGAACTCCAAAATAGATTTCAAAAATAGGATAAAGCTTGGACAGATTCTGACCTGCGATCACGAACTCGTAATAACCATCGCTTTCTTTGCGGATCTCCTCGCAGGAGATCCCTTTAAGCCTCCCGATAAGCTCGATGAAAGTCACCGCGCGCCCTCCTTAAAAAAAGCACTCAGCAAAAAGCTGACGGCCAGAATAAAAAACCACACGCTGTCATTGGATTTTGCCATAAATTTTAACCGGCTGATTATACCACGCCCCAACCTATTGCAAAATTACCTATGACGTTGGGGGATGGCAATGCTCCTGTCGGTCGCATCGCCCTTTACGCTAGCCACGCGGCGCCTGTTCGACTCTGCCATAGAGGTGGTTGGGTTGTGTCCAGGCCCGGGGAGGTGGACATTTAGGGTTTACGCCGATCCCCCAACAGCTCTTTCGGTCATGTATACCTGGGCAACTAGGCGTCCGATCAGCGTCATCTTCCTTACCACTGCCGCAGACGACGTTCAGGAGAGGGCAGCGCCGTTTTGGCCTTGTTTTATAATTTATATGGTAAAAAAGCCATACTTGATGTATACTTGCCTCGTCTATGGTTCGGTTTGAATGGGATGCCAAGAAGGATTTTGAAAATCAAGCCAAACATGGCGTCTCATTTGAATTGGCCCAATACGCTTTCTCTGATCCACGGCGTAAGATTGCTGAGGATTTGGAGCATGGCGGTGGAGAAAAAAGATATTATTGTTTCGGTCGGGTGGGTGAGGGTATTTTGACGGTACGTTTTACTTATCGAGCTAACCGCATCCATATCATTGGCGCGGGATACTGGCGGAAAGGGAAGAAAATCTATGAAACACAAAATTAAGTACACGGACGAGCCTCTCGGAAAACTTAGAGTAATCAAGGATTTTTTACCCGCTCCTGACAAGCTGATTTTTAAAGAAGAGCCTATCAAAGTAACGATGGTGCTTAGTAAATCCAGCGTCCAGTTTTTCAAGAAAACGGCGCGTAAACAGCACGCTCCTTACCAAAAACTCATTCGCACGCTTTTGGACACTTACGTCGCGCAGTACGCGTAAGCGAAGCTTACGCCGCTCCCCCAATGGCTCTTTCAGCCATGTACACCTGGGCAACCAGTCGGCCGATGAGTTTGGAAACAAACGGAATAAGAAGTGCCCCACGGAGAGCAAACTGTAGTTCGTTTGCGTTAATATTTCTACCGACAACTTGGCTGTAAAGCCGGGTGGCCTGTTCCCAGTCTTCCAACGACACTAAATCCATGAGCGCCCCAATCGGCGTAAGTGCATAAACACCGATAAGGTCTTTTTCTTCGGGAGACTCAAGACTGAAATACTTTTGATTTTTTCCATCGAGTGCTTTGGCCTGGTCTAAATAAGTATCGGCCAAAAGATAGCTTGTGGGAATGTCAAGTTTTGGCAGGTCTTCTTTTTTTCATAGCCACGAATTGATCGCGGTTTTTTACGCCAAGTGTTCTGGCGAGAGCTACTATTTTTTCGGCCTTGCCATCTTCTTGTGAATGTAGAACATCAGCATCCCTTGGACACATTGGCCTTATAACTAAATTAAAACTTGATTGGGCACCAGATTCAAGTTCGTATTCAAGAAATGCTGTGCTTTTTGTGACATCGACATGACGCACATAAAACAATATAGGGATAACTACGAGAGATAGTGGCTGAAGACATACAGCTTGACCTATCGCAAGAGCGGTTTGCTGAGAAAGCCGGTATTCACCGCACCTATGTCTCAGACATTGAGCTGGGAAAGGTCGAAGTGGGTATTCGTGTAGCGGAGAAGATCGCAAAGGCGCTCCATATCCCATTGAGCAAACTTATCAAGGAATCCGGATCGTAATAATCCCGTTGCCTTACAGATGTGTTTTTAAGCCACCCGAGTTATTGCGATGAACCTAAGCTGGGCCCCATAAGGCGGGGGTACTTTTGGGGGCCTCAAGGGGTCAAAAAAACCGATTTGATATCCCGGTCCCTATACGGTATACTTTGGGTAGACAAGTCATCCGAGACCCGCTTCGCCGAAAGGCTGGCGGGTTTTGTGATTTAGGCGCCTTTCTCCCATTCCCAGACTGACCTAAACTTATTGATATCAAAATAGTGATCCGAAGCGTGGATAAGGTCTTTAGCCACATGCCACCGAGTCGAGATAATAATCACCTTCTTTTTGTTTCCCCGGAGAAGGTTCACCAAGGACACGAAATCGCTGTCACCGCTCATGAGCACCGCCGTGTCGTATTTGCCCATGATAGACACGGCATCCACGACGATATCCGTGTCGCAGTTGCCCTTTAAAATGACTTCGCCGCTTTGGCTAATGATCTTCTTGATCTTTTTAAGCCGCAGGATGAACCCCTTACGGCTCAACATCTCAAAGAACGACTGCTGGGCAACGGATTCCTCGAAATAGGCACTATAGTAATAAATGCCGGCGAGACTGCACTTGGATTCGAAGTATTTCTTTAGTTTTTTAAAATCGACTTTCCAGCCCGTGTCCTTGTAACAAT
The DNA here is from genome assembly GCA_964478015.1 of uncultured Planctomycetia bacterium. Classification (GTDB taxonomy): domain Bacteria; phylum Omnitrophota; class Gorgyraeia; order 2-02-FULL-51-18; family 2-02-FULL-51-18; genus JAHFFM01. Next base: position 265 of record CAYZGM010000063.1, on the reverse strand, counting down.
GGATGATATTAGCCGCGTCGATAAACACGGCTACTTTCCCAAAAAGATGATCTTTGTTATTCAGCGGCATGGCGTCATTTTATGCTTGATACCTCACAAGGTCAATCGTCAACACCTTGCCGGTGTCCAACCAGTGCCCAAAACACAGCCAAATGGACACCAAAAAGCACAAATACCCACAAAGAGTATTTGTGCATTTCAGAGGAGAATAAGAGGTTCTACATCAAAGAAAGGGGCAATAAGCCTCTCCAAGATATAATCGGTG
>CAYZGM010000062.1:2565-9935 GCA_964478015.1 uncultured Planctomycetia bacterium | reverse complement strand
CACACTTTTTGCACCGGCTGCGCCAAGACCAGCCAAGGTTCAAAACTTTTCTTCCTAGCGGACTGCTAGTAATGGCCTCCGCGCCACTCGGATGGTTTATTCCGCGCAATTCTCCAAACACAGACCCAAAGGATCCAGATCATCACCAGAGACCCCAATGGGTGCAAGAACGCATACCAGGGGTTCGAGCGCAGTAAATGATTCCCAACAAACCGAACCGCGATGATCCAGCTTGAGACGCCAAGTGAGATCCAAAAGAGGAGCGGGTCAAACGAAACGTTCCCTGAAAACCGAAAGAAAATCTCGGCTGCCAGGACGGCAAAGGGCAAAAGGGAAAAGAACAGGAACAAAAAAATCTTGTGCAGAATCCTGGGAATATTTTTGTTAAAAAGATGCACGAAGATACGCGTCCAGCCAGTGAAGATTTGTTTGAGGCAGGTGTACATTCTGGTGGAATAAAGAAGCGTGCCGTTCAGGAACAGGACCGTGTAGCCGGCTTGTTTTACTTTCTTTGCAAATTCCACGTCCTCAATGACCTCGTTCTTCACCGATTCATTTCCGCCCACAGCGTCATACACTTCTTTTTTCACGAGAATGAACTGGCCGTTGGCCAGGACCGTTTTGGACCCGGGCTCATTGAGCTCGGAGGTATTGAACCAAAGGGCCAGGCTCGAGACAGCCAGAGGTTGGACCGTGTTTTCCCAAAAAGAACGGCATTCCACCTGCGGGGCGAGTGTCAAAAAGTCGGCCGTTTCCTTTTCGGCAGTTTTCAGAGCACACCGGACGGAATGAGGTTTATGGGTCGTGTCGGCGTCGGTGAAAAGAAGCCAGGGACCTGTTGCGGCTTTTGACCCGACGAACATGGCGTGATTTTTTCCTGTCCAGCCTGGCGGTAATTTTTCGATACGGATGATTTTCACCGGAATGTTCGAAAGTTTTTTGAAGTTTTCCGTGAGATGTCCGGTGCGGTCTTCGGAACGATCGTCCACCACGATGATCTCAAGGTCGGAATGGTCCTGCTTCATCAGATGAAAGAGGCAGTGAACGATGTTCTTTTCTTCATTGCGTGCGGGCACGATGACGGAAACTTTTTGAGGCAGGGGAGACCGATCCGGGCCGTCAGGCAGGATCGGGGGATTTTTGCGGCGAAATTGACTCATCCAAAGAATGCGGCGACCCCATTCCGCGAAGACCAGGATCAGGGATGCCGACAGGAAAAAATTAAACGAGGGAATAACCACCGTCCGCGATCAAGGTTTGGCCTGAGATCCAATCGGAGTCCGGGCCCAGGAGAAATGAAACCACCCGCGCAATGTCTTCGGGTGTTCCGAGTCTTTTGACAGTGCCGCGCGAAAGGTACTCCTTTTTCATCGACTCAAAATTTGGGAACATTTTTAGGGAATCTGTCGCGACAAGGCCTCCCGAGACGGCATTCACATGGATTTTGAAAGAGGAAAGCTCGGCCGCGAGGTACCTGACCAGATTTTCCAGAGCCGCTTTTGAGATTCCGATGGCGCCATAATTTGGGGTGAAGCGCCTGGCGCCCAAGCTTGAGATCGCGACGATCTTACCGCCACTTTTTTTCATCAGAGGCAATGCCGACTGGGTCAGAAGAAGAAGCGCCCTGGCATTTACATCAAGAGAGATGTCCCAATCTTTTACCCGCAGTTGATGAACAGGTTTAAAAACGCCCAAAGCGGCGTTATGGACAAGGAAATTTAAATGTGCTGCGCTCTTTCCAAGTTCTTCAAAGAGCCCTTTGACTTCGTCTGGATCGCCTGTGTTGCCGCATAGTAGGGTGACGTGTGCCCCTTTTTTTACGGCCTCTTTTCGGACTTTTTCGGCGGAAGATTCGTCCCGGAGGTAGTTGAGGAATAGATGCGCTCCCCGTCTGGCCTGCGAGAGCGCGATCGCACGGCCGATCCCGCGTGTTCCGCCCGTGATGAGGATTGTTCTTTCGGTCGCACTCATGGCGCTACTCTATCATTAGAGCGTGACTTACGCAACGCCGGGAAATATGCTAAACTGGCCCGCATCTATGGAACTTTCAAAAGAACAAAAAAAGAAAAAAGAGGAGCAGGAAGCGCTGCATTTTGAGTTGTGGAAGATCTTTCTTCACATTCTTGCGGCTGTCGTGCTCGGTCTCGGGTTCTTTCCGATGGTCTATTTTCTCGTGAGCGTGTGGCACTGGACGGCGGGTTCGGATCTTTGGCTGCGGGTCTTATTTTTTTCATTCTCCATCGGGTTTGGATATTTTCTCTTCGGCTTCATAACCCTATTTCTGTGCGCATTCACAAAAAATTTGTTCGGTTTTAAGATCGCACCCGGTCTCTACGGCATCCACTCTCAAGAAGCGCTGGGCTGGATGGGCTATAATCTGATGATCCTCATCGCCAACGGCGTCTTTTTGGATGTCCTGCGGCTTTCCCCGTTCCAGACTCTTTTTTACCGTTGGATGGGCGCGAAAGTCGGAAAAGGTGCCAATATCAACACGGGCGGACTCGCGGATCTTTCCATGCTGGAGATAGGGGACAATGTGCTGATTGGCGGCGGGGTGGCTCTGATCTGCCACGCTTCGGAGCGTGGTTTTCTCCGTTTGGCCTCCACCAAGATTGGCAACAATGTCTCCATTGGGTTGGCCTCGGTGATCATGCCGGACTGTGAAATTGGAGACGGAGCCTCGGTTGCCCCCTGCAGTTTTCTTCCCAAAGGCACCAGGATCCCTCCGAGAGGCCTCTGGGGGGGGAACCCTGCACGAGACCTTAGGGCGGAACGCCGGGCGCTTGCAGCCGGGGAAGCCCTTTGAAGCCTCTTGGTATTCTTATCTCTTTCATGCTATATTGTTGCATCTAAAATTGGGCGTATTTTCTTTTGTAGAGGAAGTATCAGAGCTGAAAAAAAGCCAAAGCATTACGGCTTTTTTTACGTTGAAAGGAACCGAAGAGTTTCTTCTCGACCATTTTGAGGGTTTCCCGGTCATGCCGGGGGTTTTGCTTCTGGAATCATTGAAACAAACGGCGGCTTTGCTTTTGGATGCTTCCGGGAAAGGTCCCGGTCCGTATCGGCTGACGGATGCGCCGCTAGTCAAGTTTGGGCAGTTTGTCAAACCGGGGGGATGTTTGCGTCTCTGGGTAAGTTGGGTTCGTGAGGAGGGTGACCGGGTGGATTTTGAGGGCCGCGCGAATTTAATGAACGGGGGAACGGAAGGTCCAAAAGCTCTCCAGGCAGCTTTTTCATTATTGAAGTCCCCGCGGCGTGATGTTAAAAAAGGAGCCAGTTTAGACCGATGAGTCAAGTACAGGTAAGAGAAGACATCGTCAAGAATGTCAGGTCCATTATTTCGCAGGCCTTGAAAGTGGATGAAGCAAAGATTCAGATTAATTCGTCACTGATCAAAGACCTGGGGGCCGAATCAATCGACTTTTTAGACATCGTATTTCGTCTGGAGAAAGCATTCAAGATAAAAATCCCAAAAGGAGAGCTGTTTCCAGAAAAGATCCTTACGGATGCGCGTTTTGTCAAAAACGGTCACGTGACCGCTGCAGGCATCGAAGAACTCAAACAAAAAATGTCTAACGTGAATTGGGTTGAATTTTCGAAGAACCCTCTTGTCTCCAACCTAGGAAATCTCTTCACGGTCGGAATGATCGTTGATTACCTCTCCGACAAGCTCCAAACTGCCAGCAAGTAAGCCCTGTTTCGCCATGCCTCGTCGTTGCGTTCGCCGCGGATCATTGTTTGGGCCGCTTTCCGAACTTTCTGTGGGTGTCGACATCATCGAATGGAAAAAAGCGAAAGCGTTTTACCAAATGCATCATGAAAAACTAAGTTTATTTCTCCATGCGGCGGAAATGCGGTTTGTCGAGAAAGAACGCAGGCCTTACGAGGCGTTGGCAATGATTTTTGCCGCAAAGGAAGCGGTATTTAAGGCGCTCGGCGGATCGTGGATGGGCCCCGAGGGGTTTCGCCGCATTAAGATTCGTCCTATTTCATTCAAAACATTCTCTTCCCATTGCCCGGAGGGTCGGAAGCTTCAGATCACATTCCAAAAAAGCCGGCATCATGTCGTTGCCTGCTGCCTGCCTGCCGATCGGGCGGGTTCGCCTGCACTGTAACCGCGATGCGTTGGGATCTGATAGATAAATTTGACGTGTTAAAAAAAGGGGAGTATGCTCGCGCCGAAAAAAGTTTTACCGGAAATGAGGATTTTTTTGCAGAGCACTATTCAGGCGATCCGTTGGTTCCCGAACCTCTCTTTGTGGAAATGATTGCCCAGACAGGGGGCGTTCTGTACGGCCTCGGAATCGAATTCAAAAAAGAAGTGATTTTGGCTAAAATAGAAAGCGCTCGTTTCCTGGTTTCTGTTTGTCCGCCTTGCCGGTTTTTTGTGGAGGCATCCGTGGACGAGGAACGAGAGGAGGGCGCTTGGGTCTCCGGGAGTGTCTTTCTGAACGACGGGAAGCTCGTCGCGTCGGCCAAGATCCTTCTGGTGGCCATCGACTCGCTGGGTGAGATCCTCCCTGGAAAAGTCGTGTTCAATGACCGTTTTCTGGCCCATTACGATATTTGGAATGTGGCGAAACAAAGCGAAGGAACCAAGGTTTGAAACGACAGGTTGTTATCACAGGTTTAGGAGCCATCACGGCGCTGGGTGAAGGAGCCGAGACATTTTGGCAGGCGGCTCTTGAGGGGCGTTCGGGGATTGATTTCTTAGATCATCCCGGCCTCTCGGGCTCATGGAAAGTGCCGGCGGCAGTAATCCGGGATTTTTCTCCCGAAAAATATGTCACGCAGCAGAAAGCTTTGAAAGTGATGGCTCGGGATATTCAGTTGGCCGTGGCAGGCGCAAGCCTGGCGCTGGATGACTCCGGGATACGCGAATTTTCCTATGATCGGGAACGGTTCGGTCTGATCGCAGGTTCCGGGGTTCTGAACCATGAGCTCGACGAATTGGCGGCCAGCATTCAGAGTTCCCTCGATGAGAACGGAAAGCTGGATATGAAAAAATTTGGCGACAGCGGTTTATCTGCGCTATTCCCGCTCTGGCTCCTGAAGTATCTTCCGAATATGTCCGCCTGCCATATCTCCATCTTTTTTGATTTGCAGGGACTGAACAACACCATCACGACGGGTGCCTCTGCCGGGCTTCAGGCGGTGGGCGAGGCTTTTCGGATTATTCAGCGCAATGACGCAGATCTCATGCTGGCAGGAGGTGCGGAATCGAAAGTGAACCCGGTCGGGATTTCCCACTACAAGATATTGGGAGCTCTCTCGGAGTCGGCGTCGAAAGATGCGAAACAGGATTATCGTCCACTGGATGAGCGTACCCGAGGATTCGTGATTGGAGAAGGTGCGGGGTTCTTGCTTATAGAGGAACTTGAACACGCCAAAAAAAGAGGGGCGAAGATATATGGGGAGATCGTAGGTTATGGCTCTTCCTCCGCCAACGGCCGAAGGATTGCCATGGAGGCGGCTCTCTCGGATGCGGGAGTGCGCGCCTCAGAGTTGCGGTATTTGCAGGCTGCGGGGTTGGGTCTGAGCGAAGAGGATGGGCGCGAGCAGCAGGCGATCTACGAGGTGTTCAACGGCGCGGGGAAGAATCTTTCCGTGAGCGCATCCAAAGCCCTGACCGGATTCACGGGTTTTTCTTCGGGCGCGCTCGACCTTATTCTCACGGCGGTGGCATTGAAACGTCAGACAATCCCACCGACGCTTAATTTTTCAAATTCCAAGAAAGACTGGGGATTTCAAGTAGTGAAAGACAAGGCGATCCGAAAACTCATTCCTTATGCGATGACGAATGCCTCCGGCTTCAATGGGCAGGCCGCGTCCGTCGTGACTAAAGTTTATGAGGAAAAAAATAAGATAGATTACACAGATTCAAAAAACGATTACACAGATTAGTCCCAATCTATCATCGGTGTAATCTTATTTCAAATCAATGTAATCTGAGTCGATTTTTATCGTAGGAGTCATGAGGATGGAAAAAAGGGTTGTCATTACGGGAATGGGAGCCATGACGCCGCTTGGCAACAACGTTCGCGACACCTGGAGCGGACTCTGTGAGGGCCGATCTGGCGTTCGACGGATTACAATTTTTAATGCTGAAAGTTTTCCCACCAAGATTGCCGGTGAGGTCAAAGGCGTGGATCTTGAAAAATGGCCCAAGACCGGCGAAGAATTTTCTTTTTTGGGAAGAAATAGTCTGTTCGCGCTGGAAGCCGCCCAAGAAGCGGTCCAAGATGCCGGATTGAACCTCCGCCGCACGGAACCCGAACGTCTGGGTATTTATTTTGGCGCGGGAGACGGGGGATTTGATTTTGAAGAGTATGCGGCCGTCGTGTCGGATTCTATCCAGGAAGATCAGACGGTTGATGCACAACGATATTTTTCCAACAGCCTTAGGACATTGCATCCCAAACGGTTGCTCGAACAAGAGCCGTTTCAGGTGATCAATCACTTATCGGGTGTGTTCCATGCGATGGGGCCCGTGTCCAATTGCCTCACAGCCTGCGCGGCGTCCAGTCAGGCGATTGGCGAAGCCTCGGAGATCATTCGCCGCGGCGATGCCGATGTGATGATCTCCGGCGGAACGCACTCCATGATCCACCCTTTGGGGTTGGCGGGCTTTAATCTGCTAACGGCGCTTTCCATGAGAAACGAGGAACCGGAAAAAGCTTCAAGGCCTTTTGACAAAGAACGTGACGGATTTGTCCTGTCCGAGGGTTCGGGGGTGGTGATCCTGGAAGAATTGGAGCATGCCAAAAAAAGAAATGCCAAGATCTATGCGGAGCTCGTGGGTTACGGCGGCAGCGCGGATGCGTTCCGTTTGACAGATCCCCACCCGCAGGGCCGCGGGGCTATTCAGGCGATGAAACTGGCGTTGCGTCATGCAAAGCTGAATCCATCGGACGTGGATTACATCAACGCGCATGGGACTTCAACCCAATTGAATGACTCGATTGAGACGGCTTCGGTGAAAGAGGTTTTCAGGGATCGCTCCAAAAAAATTCCAATGAGTTCCATTAAGTCCATGCTGGGGCACATGATCGCCGCGGCAGGCGCGGTGGAGTTCATCTCCAGTATTTTGACGATACGTGACGGAATTATCCCCGCGACGATCAACTATCAAACGCCTGACGAAGCCTGTGACCTGGATTATGTGCCGAACACGGCTCGTGAGCAAAAAGTGAAAACTGTTTTAAGTAACTCATTTGGATTCGGTGGACAAAATATTGCTCTTATTATCAGGCAATTTGAAGGGTGAGTAACTTCCGCCAAACAGCGTGGCGGACCCGCCGCGCTTTGTGGCGGGCATTTGGATTCGGTGGACAAAATATTGCTCTTATTATCAGGCAATTTGAAGGGTG
>CAYZGM010000062.1:0-2465 GCA_964478015.1 uncultured Planctomycetia bacterium | reverse complement strand
AGTAACTTCCGCCAAACAGCGTGGCGGACATTTGGATTCGGTGGACAAAATATTGCTCTTATTGTCAAAAAATTTAACGCTTAAAATTAAAACATGAAAACAAACCATTTTTTTCTGGATTTCGACGGGACGATTGCCACGGTGGATGTGGTGGACTTAGTTCTTGAGAATTTCGCCGGAAGCAAATGGCAGGATATCGAGAAAGAGTGGGCTTCGGGCAAGATCGGTTCCAGAGAGTGCCTGACTCGGCAGGTCGAGTTGGTTCAGGCGTCTCCCAAGGAGGTTGAGAAACTGTTATCGACAGTCCAGTTGGACCCATACTTCATTCCATTTTTGGAAAAGGCAGAGGAGCTGGGTGTCCTGGTAACAATCGTAAGTGATGGTTTTGACCTATTGATTGAGCAAGTTCTTAGACAGAATCTGGTGAAGAATTCGGGCTTACTGAAAGCGTTGCCTATTTTATCCAATAGGCTGGCGAGAAACGGGAATGGTTTCAAGACGATTTTTACTCCCGAGACGGCCTGCAACCATGGTTGCGCTAATTGCAAAGAGGGGCACATCAAAAGATTGACTGCGTTTGACGACAATGTGTTCTTCGTTGGCGATGGATGGTCGGACCGTTATGCGGCCCAGGCGGTGCATATGACTTTTGCAAAAGGAAGACTTTTGGAATATTGCGTCGAAAAAGAAATAGATCATATTGCCTACAATGATTTTCAAAAGATTAAGGAATGGCTGACCGAGAATTATCCGATGCTTAAAAAAATGAATTTTATGAGAAATAACCGCCGCGAAGAAAAGGAATCATGATGAGCATAAGCGAAAAAGAATTGCTGAAAAAGGAAAAGCAGTATTGTTCCTACGGCGACACCGTGCATTATCTGGAGCCGCCTAAATTTTTTGAGCGTTGCGAGGGAAGTTATCTCTACGACCGGGAGAATACGCCATTTTTAGATCTGCAGATGTGGTATTCCGCGGCAAGTTTCGGCTATAAGAACGAACGCCTAGGCAATGCGCTCAAGAAACAGATAGATAAACTGCCTCAACTGGCCTGTCAGTATTTGCATTCCGAAAAAGTGGAGTTGGCCGAAAAAATAGCCAAGTCCATGGAACGTCTCTTCGGTGAGAAAGGACGCGTGCATTTCAACGTCGGGGGCGCTCAAGCAGTCGAAGATTCGTTGAAGCTCGTTCGCAATGCGACGAAAAGAAATCTCATGTTCGCGTTCATGGGAGGCTATCACGGAAGAACCTTGGGCGCTTCCGCGATCACGTCGAGCTACCGTTACCGGAGGCGTTACGGACATTTCTCTGACCGTGCGCAATTTATTCCGTACCCCTATTGCTATCGGTGTCCGTATGACAAAAAATACCCGGACTGTCAGATGTACTGCGTGAAGCAGTTCGAAAAACTTTTTGAGACGGAATACAACGGAGTCCTCGACAACAAAACCGGCGAATGCGAATATGGCGCCTTTTACGTGGAGTCCGTTCAGGGAACCGGCGGTTATGTGATCCCGCCGAAAGAGTATTTTCCCATGCTGAGGAAGATCCTGGACAAGCACAAGATCCTGCTGGTGGATGATGAGATTCAAATGGGGTTCCACCGCGCCGGAAAACTCTGGGGACTGGCCAATTTTAAGGTTGTCCCTGATGTGGTTGTTTTTGGCAAGGCACTTACAAACGGCCTCAACCCGCTTTCGGGGATTTGGGCAAAGGAGGAATTGATTAGTCCAAAGGTTTTCCCGGCCGGGTCTACGCATTCCACTTTTTCCTCGAATACCCTGGGAACCGCGGTTGGTCTTGAGCTCATGAAAATGATCGAAGAACAGAACTATGAGAAAAAAGTGACGGAGAAAGGGAAATCTTTCCTCGCGCGTTTGAAGGCGCTTCAAAAAAAATACCCCCACGTGATCGGCGATGTGGATGGGCTGGGTTTGGCGCTTCGCATGGAGATTGTCCAAAAAGACGGCTATGCCCCGGATCGGGAACTTGCGGATAAAATATTCGCCGAGGGCATGAAAGGGAACCTGAAAGGGAAGAACGGCAAAAAAATAGGTCTTGTCCTTGACGTGGGCGGTTATTATAAAAACGTGTTCACCATCGCGCCTGCCTTTGACATCACGGAACCTGAAATGGACCTTGCGGCCGATCTGTTTGACCAATTGATCAGGCGCTGCGCAAAGGACCGGATCTAGTGTTTATTAGCAAATATGAGAGTGGAAGTTGGCTCTGGGGGCTTAAACGTCAGGTCATCTCAGCCTCGTGGCGACGGGTCCCCGCCACAAAGCGTCGGTGGGCAGGCCGTTGAGGTCTTTTTATTGCACCCAGGCCCCGAATCCTCTTCTTGTCTGCACGGGGCGTGTGTTCACTCGTAAGCCTGGGGAGCCTCGGCAGGTCTGCGACAACTCGCGCTAGGCCGCGCTCAGACAGTCGCATCCCTGCCGCTTCCCGGGCGGCTTACGAAT
>CAYZGM010000061.1:0-9988 GCA_964478015.1 uncultured Planctomycetia bacterium | reverse complement strand
AACACCGATTATATCTTGGAGAGGCTTATTGCCCCTTTCTTTGATGTAGAACCCTCCGGAGGCGCCCGCCTGCCGGGCACATATAGGGCATGGTTTTATGGTATACTTTATCCAAAGGTGATTTTGATGACGACAAAACAGATGATCTTAAATGAAATCAAAAAAGTGTCCGAGCCTATGCTTGAAGAGGTTTTGGATTTTATCCGGTTTTTGGAAACCAAATCGTTAAAACGAGCGCCCGAAACAGCTGTTTTAAGCGAATCTTCGTTGGCGAAGGATTGGCTTGAGCCGGAAGAAGACAAGGCGTGGAAAGGTTTATAAAAGGAGACGTTGTCGTCGTTGTGTTTCCTTTTTCTGATTTGACCCAAACGAAAAAGCGTCCCGCGCTGGTAGTTGCCGAAGCAAGTTCCTCTGAATTTATTCTATGCCAGATTACCAGCCAAGTAACAGACAACAGCAAAGCGGTTACCTTAAGAAATTCAGATTTTGAATCTGGCACGCTCAAACGTGATAGCTATGTCCGGCCGAGTCGTCTTTTCACGGCCAATAACAAGATCATCCTTTATAAGGCCGCTCATTTAAAACCGGCGAAACTTGATGCGGTTATTGATACCATCGTTCAAATAATTAAATCTTGATCCCATCGATGCTGAAGCTGAAAAAAGTGTCTCACGATATTGAAAAGGAATTAAAAAATCCTGAATTCGCAAAGGTCTACAATGAGGAATTGACAAGGCTTACATTGGCTCATCAGTTGGCCGAAACAAGGGAAAAAGCTCACTTGAGTCAGACGGTGGTAGCCAAAAGAATGAGAGTTTCGCCTCAGCTTGTCAGTCGGATTGAAACGGGTAATTTAAATCTCACCGTTGGGACAATTTTTCGCTACGCGAAATCCATCGGGTCGGAACTAGTTTTCTCATTAAGGCCAAAATTAAGAAAAAACAACGCGGGCTAAAACGCGGGCGAAATATCAGGGCGGCAACTCCCTGCCTACCGGCAGGCGGGCTGCCGGGCACACTTTTTATTCTACTGATTTCAAAGCACAGGCCAGCGCATACAAGATTTTGCCAACTCTTTAGCTCAAAATTCACAGAGGAAATAATGTCTGAGAGGCAAAAGACGCAGCTCGTATTAGAAACAGCTTTATTAAGTGAAACTTCCCTGGCCGAGGATTGGCTTAACTCCAAAGAGGACGAAGCGTGGCAAGGTTTATGATTTATTGGACAACTATACGCTAATAGCGTATACTCCTATTAATGGCAGATATTGAGTTTATAGAAACGACCGTATTCACCCATCTGATCACAAGGTTGTTGGAAGATAACGAGTACGGCGATCTGCAGACTGTGCTTGCGAGCAACTTAAAAGCAGGCGATTTGATACCCGGAGGCGGCGGTTTAAGAAAACTTCGCTGGCCGTCCCCTAAAAGACAAAAAGGCAAACGAGGTGGCGTGCGGATTATCTATTACATTTATTCGAGTCATAAGCTGTATATGATTTACGCCTATGATAAAAGCGAACAGGAAGATCTGACAAAAAAACAGTTAAAGATGCTGCATGAGCACATCAAAGGAGAGTTGCTATGAAGGATGCCGCTTTTAAGAGTTTCTTGAAAAGCGTAGACGAGGCCAGGGAAATCCATGCTGGCAAACGCTCGCCTTCAAGAGTTTTTCATATTAAGCCGATAGAGATAAAATCTATCCGTCATAAATGGCATGTGAGCCAGTCAAGATTTGCTCACCTGATCGGAGTGAGTGCCGGGACTTTAAGAAACTGGGAACAAGGCAGAGCCTATCCCGATGGAGCCGCTCGAGTGTTGTTGCGAGTCGCCCAGATAAGGCCCGACGCAATTAGGGATGCTTTAAGCGCGTAACGGCCATAAACTGCGCGGGCTAAAACGCGGGCGAAATATCAGGGCGGCAACTCCCTGCCTACCGGCAGGCAGGCTGCCGGGCGCACCATTCTTGATTGGTCCAACCAGGGGATAAGGCCGTCAGTTCTTAGATAGGCGCCGTTCGAAAAAAAACTCTGCGCCCATCTTGATCTGTTTTCCCGCCATTTCTAAAACCGGGTAAGCGAGGAAATTAATCGGGCCTTCTTTTGGGCCAGGGGTGAAAACTAGATCACGGCCCCGACTAAACTCAAAGCGATTGGCCGGATGGTGGCCGAAATAGTAAGTCGATAGACTCGAGTACTTGTCCGCCTCAGAAATATCGACCGGCCACCACTTGCCCTCGGCATAAAACTCCACCCAACAATGATAGCCATCGATGCCGCCGTCATTTCGTTCGGACGGGATGGCGGCTCCTATGGCAAAACGGGCGGGAATGCTGACTGATCTGGCCAGCGCTATAAAGTAAGCGTGAAAATCAGTGCAGTTACCCGTGCGAATGTTGCAGGCATACACCGCGTCCCCCTTTCCCCAACCTGTTCCGTACTTCATGTAGCGCAGCTTGTCGATAACGTGGTCATAGAGAGCGCGGGCGCGGACTAAGTCACCTTTCTTGCCGGCGACCGTTTCAGCGGCGATGCGTTTAAACTCGGCGTTGATAGGGACCAGGCTATCGGATCGAAGGTATTTTTTTAAATCAGGGTGAGAATCCGCATACGCCGCCTTCTCGGCGCGACGTACGCGATAGCGGATATCCAAATTTTTCCCACTATCCTCCGGACCCAGCTCAAAGTAGAGAGCCTTATTGGCATATTGATTTTCTTCAAGAATGAGGTACTCTTTCGGCGATTGAACGTCCTTCAAGTCTACACTTTGGAATGCGTCTGTCTCAGGCAGAGGAATCCACAGGCGGGCGCTGTCCGTGATATTTGGAATCTTGGCACGGTAAAGGAATTCAAACTCGTCTTGGTCTTTGATAACACCCAAAAGTCCCGGTGCCGCATCCTTGGCGGGCATCCGTTTCCATTGGCCTTTCTCAACTTGCTCCCAGGTGTAAAAGGGAATGCCGTTAAGCTTATGGAGGGTCGTCTCGGTAACAACCATCGCATCGGGTTTGCCGGAAAGAAAAAAATCGGTGTCATAAACGTCACCCGCCTCGTCCACAAGATCCACGCAGGCGAAATGACGCTCCGGTCCGAGCCTGGAAAGGTATTCGGTGTGCACGCGGACAAGCTTGAAGCGGTACTCTTTGCCACCTGAGGAAAACTGGAAGTAACCGTCCCCGCGAGCAGTCTCATTCTCGATGTGTTTTTCGATGCCAGCCTTTATCTCGGCGGTCACCGCGTTCCGCACAAGATCAACTTGCGGCTCAGCACCAGCACCTACGCAAATTGCGCAAAAAAAGAGCGCCGGCGCCAAAGCCGTAAGTCGTCTCATGAATTTCCTTGAGCGGTCAATCTTAAGCGGGGTGCTCCGAAGGATGCTCCGATTTTGCCACGGGATGTTCAGATTTTGGGGCTTCCGTCGAAACAGCATCATGCAGACCGAGCTTGCAGCAATCATCGGCTATGGCCTTGACCTTGGCCGCCAGTTCCGGATTGGACGCTTCGAGCGCCCGCGAGGCCTCAACCAGAACCGAAGCCTTGTCTCCGGGCTTACCCAAAGGACACCCCGCAAACGCTGTCCCCGCTAACAAAAATACGCCTAAAACTAACGCAAATATTGAACGCATTACACCCTCCTCTATCGTTTCCGTTGATTTACCGACTTCTTCAAACTGCCGAGCACTTAAAGTATAAGTTCAAGGCCATGACAATTAAATATTTTTTTTCTCCCAAGTTTGTATCGTTTTAAAGACCAACCCCTCCCGCTTGAACGTCGCTCGGCTTTTTGATTCACCACGCTATTAAGCGTACGAGGTTTCGTACTGTTTCAACCGGCTTGACGTGCTCACTAAACGCTCTTTTATTTCATCAAGCAGGCCGGGTCTCAAACTTCCTTGTTGCTGGGCCAGCACAGTCCATGCCGGACACAGAGGATCTTCCCTAAATCGAGAGTAACGATGGCGATCCTTGCTGAGAGAAATAAGCCCTGTGGTATAGTCCATTTCGGAATAGGCTGATCTTGCGGCACAGCCGCCACGACACAGATCACGGGCATTGAGATCACAAACATCCGGATTGCAAACGTACTCTCCCACTCCGGCCTCAAACTCTTTTCTGTATTCTGCCAGTTTTTGGCTTTCAGAAATCTCGGCAATATCTTCCGAATGAATGTTCCCAAAAATATAGCTATCCGTGCTTTGCCCATCGGATTCATTCAATGCCGGTGATTCGGAGCACGCTGTCACAAGACCGCTTGAACGGATATGAAGCCCTGAGAGGTTCCGGTTGCATGTCTTATTTTTAGGAAAAGCCGACCAAGGTTCCCAAGAATCATTAAAAACCTCCCTATCAATTTTGGCAATCAGATCATACAAAACTTTTACATGCGGCGAATGAATGCCTGCCTCCTGATCTTCGCCAATGGCATTGCCGCAATAGTGAACAGGCACGATCGAGTGTTCCATCCCATGTTCTTTGATCCAAAAATGCAGATCAATCATGCCCTCAAAAGTGGTGTGGTCTAAAACAGTGTTTACAACAATAGGCAGCTCTCTCGTTTTTCCGTAGCCGGCATCCCATAAATTTTGATATCCCCTCATCATGGACTTAAATGCACCCTTTGTTTGAAGTTTATAGTCCTGTAGCTCCTCATCCAAGGTGTCACCCTTTGTGCATAGGGCAACCTTTCTTGCTGCCAGTTTCCTGGCAGTCGAGGGCGTGATGAGAGCAACGTCATCAAACGTCAGTATCTTCGCTTCTTTCCCCTCCTTTTTGTAAGTATCCATAATGGCGTCCACCACATCAAAATATCCTTTACGTTTATCCGGATCGAAATACATAAGCGGCTCACCGCCCGTTAATATGAAAAGTTTAGTTCCTATCTCACACGCTTGTTTTACGGTTGATTCGATCAGGTCAAACGGGATGTACTCTTTTTGTGCGGGGCCGCTAGAGGCAAAACACCAAGTGCATTTAAAGTTGCATTTCTTGGTCAGCATGAAATCAAGCGAGGTAATTTTTATTCCACTATCTATCCATTCTCTTATCTTGGTTGGGGTTACCCCGCCCATTCCAGGGTCAAGCTCTACACGCTCGGACCGTATTCTTCTGATGTTATCCACCTGCTCCTGAGTTAATGAATAGACTTTGTGCCCTCGCTCGGGTTTTTTCAGAGGTTTAATAAATATGGGCTGTTTCTTAAATAAAACTAGATCTTTATATTTATCCGGAATAGGAATCATCGCCGCATGTCATCGCATTCCATGACGGGCGCGATTCTTTCCGACAAGCAAACACCGGCGAAAAGATTAAGAGCCGGCAAAACAGTTTTCATCATGATGGCAACCCCTCGAGCGTGTAGGATATGCTTATATCATTTAGGAGTCAATTCCAAAAATAGGGCTAAAATACCATTCCGCCTGCGTACGGATCAAAAGGTGCAGTTTTAATAATCATCGGAAAGCGGGAACATGTTTTCACTCGTTGCTCATGAATCGCTTGAGGAAAGGAACCCTGGACAATGCATACACCACCGCGATACTCGTCGCATAGATGGCCGCGGGACCGAAAAACTCTAACCAAGTATCGTGCCGAAAAAAATCGAATTGGTGTATTTTCTGGTCCATGATGATGTGGCAAGCGTAGACCCCCAATGTCAGAGAGCTAAGCCGGGACATGGCCGGACGTTCCAGAAATCGTGGCGAGGCGAGTGCCACAAAAAATATACCCAAAGACATCACGGGAGTCCCCAGCATGAAAGCCTGGCGAAAAGGATCGTTTGTGAGATCAAATATAACAAGCCGTTCAAAGAGCTTCAGTACGTAGCCAACCAAGATAAGCGCGGAAGCCGATTTCACGGAAAGCTGCATGTTCTTCTTACAAACAAAGTAGCCTAGCGACATGCAGCCGATCGGCGTCAAGAATCCCACTGAGATATGGTATGGCCAGCGCTCGATCCCGAACACGGCAGCGTACGGGCCTGTGAACAGAAAAATGCCATAAGCGACGGCCCCCATCGGCAATATCCATGACTCCCTGTTGAGCCGTGTCCAGGATGCCAGCCAGAAGCATCCGACAATGAGGGCCGGTAAAAACCAAAGATGGTGTGTATTCCCTGTCATGAGAAAATCGATTGGCTTTTCTTGGAAAACTATCGCAAGTTTTTGAAGATGCTTGATCAGTGGCCCTAGACCCCCCCCGCCGACAAGGTACGCAGACCAAGACCCGGGACCAATGCATAGACCAGCGTCCAGAAAATATAGATGGGCACGATGCGCGTCGAGTAACGGCGTATAACTTGGCGTCTTCCCTTGCCGCGGCCGAAAGAACGACAGATGAAATAGCCGCTCATGATAAAAAAAAACGGCACTGCAAAATGCGCGATATTTCCCAAGAAATAATAAAATAAACTGTAGGTGATCGTGCCGCCTGGGCCGTACCAGTTGAACCAATGGGAGACGACCACCGAAAAATTGGCCACGATCCGCATCGTGTCAATGCTGGCAATCCTCTTCGCAGCCTGCCCTGACTCCATAACGAATTTTTGACGCTCTGTTTTCATGGAGTAAGCCAACTATAAATAAATGAAAAAATTCCAAAAATAAGAAGCATCAGCCCCATGATGCGGGTGTTTCTTATCTCCTTTTCCATGGAGATAGGCTCCATCTTCCAATTGATGAGCCGATAAAAAGTTGTTTGTGCGTCAATTACTTTTCGTGGTTTCCAGGCAATTATGGCTCCCAACGCAATCCCTATGACTGCAGCAATGAGTTGTAAACAATAGAAGCAAACCATCTGGCCGGAACAGTGACACTTTGCAAACAAGTTTGGCAGCGCGTAGTTCACTTATTCCTCATCGTCCGAATCGCCCTCTAATTCCCAGCTTGCCTTATTCCAACCTGTAAATAATTATACAGGATTCGAGCGCGATACTATCTAAGACCTTACGTACGGTGCAATCGCTGCTCCCAATTGCTCCTGCGTAAATGGTTTTACCACGTAGGCAACAATTGATGGATGCATCTGGCGAATTTCTTTGATACTGGATTCTGTTCCGACGGCCGTTACCATCACCACCGGGATCTTTTTCAGTTCGGGAATTTTACACACCCCACCTATAAAATCTATCCCGGACATGACCGGCATGCCCCAATCACACAGGATCAAACATACGTCCTGATAATTGGCCGCCAGAAGCTGAATAGCTTCCTGACCGTTGGACGCCTCTAAAATTGGGTTTGAAAATCCAGCCTGCTGAATGACACGCATGATCGCTTTTCTTTGCACGGTTGAATCATCCACCACAAGAATTTTCATGAAAACTCTCCCATAGACTCAAATTCTATGCCCCACACCGACTACGGTCAACTGAACAAAAAAAACCGGTCTGCCTGCCTTCTTCTGGGCTTGCGTGTCCTCTTTGGAACTGGGCACGGCAAACAACCACCTTTTCTGAAAGGTTTGGGAGTAGAGTTGCATCTTTAATTTAAATTCGGCGAGACCGCGGCCGATAATGGCTCGGTGGAAAAGCGCTCGCGGAGGGTGGTTGATCAGCCGGCAAATACCTTTTGGTACCACTCCGGCTCGAGGACATTTTCAGAAAAACAGGTGGGACACGGCGTGAGGCCGCAAATGCCCCAGCTCTCGCAGCGAGTTTTGCAAGTCTCGGTCATCTGAGCCAGGTCGTATTCCGCACCGCACAGTTCACATTTCATCTCAGCGCCTCCTTGTTTTGAAGCTGTTCAGGACCTTGTTGAGTGACCCCTGCAAGAATTTCGAAAAACCGCCAGCGTTCTTTGACATTCCTCTCGGCAATCTCGAGAAGCTCGGCGGCAACGGCGGGATTATCCTCCCTAAGAGACCGGTACCGATTTTCCGTGTAGATGTAATCTCTTAGAGGGATGGACGGGGCCCGGCTGTCGAGCTGGAATGGATTTTTCCCTTCGGCGGAAAGCGCCGGGTTGTAACGATAAAGCGGCCAATGGCCCGAATCCACGGCTAGTTTCTGCTGACGCATGCCTTTGGACATGTCAATGCCGTGCTCGATGCATTGAGAGTAGGCGATGATCAAAGACGGGCCCTCGTACGCCTCCGCCTCCCGAAACGCGAGTGCTGCCTGCGCGTCATTCGCGCCCAAAGCAATCTGTGCGATGTAGACCGTGCCATAGGTCATGAAGATCCTCCCAAGATCCTTTTTAGACGTGCGCTTTCCGCCTGAGGCGAATTTGGCAACCGCTCCCCGCGGACTCGACTTGGATGCTTGCCCCCCGGTGTTCGAGTAAACCTCCGTGTCCAGGACCAGGATGTTCACATCATGACCGCCGGCCAGCGCATGATCGAGCCCGCCGTAACCGATGTCATAAGCCCAGCCATCCCCGCCCACCAACCAGACGCTTTTTTTAACCAGCGCATCCGCCGCCTCAAAAAGCTGCTGGGCAGTGGCGCTGCGGTCATTGGCAAGCCGCCATTTCAATTTTTCCACGCGGCCCCGCTGCAAAAGAATCTGCGCCTCACTTTTTTGAGGCGAATTCAGAATCCCATCCACCAACTCCGGGCCGATCTCGTCACGCAGACGCATGAGAAGCTCCCGCGCGAAGCGTGCGCGCTGATCCAACGCAATCCGAAAACCCAGGCCGAACTCGGCATTGTCCTCAAAAAGCGAATTGCACCAGGCCGGTCCGCGCCCGGCAGCATTTTTAGTCCAGGGGGTCGTCGGCAAATTACCGCCATAGATGCTCGAACATCCGGTCGCGTTTGCGATCAGCGCACGGTCGCCAAAGCATTGGCTCAGCATTTTAAGATAAGGTGTTTCCCCGCATCCCGCGCAAGCGCCCGAAAACTCAAAAAGCGGCTGCATCAATTGAAGATTTTTAGCGCCGTCCATCTGCGCCTGGTCATGGGGGATTTCCGGCAGGCCCATGAAAAAATCCCAATTCGTTTTTTCGCGTTCAAGAATGGGCTGCTTGGACGCCATGGTAATGGCCTTGCGGTCAGGCTGGGTCTTGTCTTTCACCGGGCAAACTTCCACGCACACCGCGCAACCCGTGCAGTCTTCGGCAGAAATTTGCAGAGTGTATTTGCGTCCCGAGTGCTCGCGCCATTTGGCCTCAACCGACGGAAATCCGGCCGGCGCGGCCGCCAGAAGCCCCGGCTCGTAAATCTTCGCGCGGATCACCGAATGAGGGCAGACGAGAACACATTTGCCGCACTGGATGCATAGATCCGACTGCCAGACCGGAACATCTTCAGCTGTGTTCCTTTTTTCGTACCGGGACGTTCCAGTAGGAAAGGTGCCGTCCACCGGGAATGCACTCACCGGGATCTCGTTCCCGCGCCCGGCGATAAGCTCGGATGTGACATGGCAAAAAAACTCGGAGGCACCCGCCGGATAATTATTCATGCGAGGTGAAGAGAAGGCCGCCAACACCCCGCTATCGCGAAGAGGAATTTCAACAAGGCTCGAAAGCGCAGAATCCACCGCTTCCAAATTTTTACGGATCGCCTCTTCCCCGTGCTTGGCGTAGGTCTTTCGGATCGCATCCTTGATCTTGGAAATCGCCTGTTCAATGGGCAGCACTCCGGCAAGAGAGAAAAATGCGGTTTGCATGATTGTGTTGATGCGGCCTCCAAGCCCGGCGGCTCTGGCAAGGTGAAACGCATCCACCACATAAAGTTTCACTTTTTTCTGCAGGGCTTCCTGCCGGAAAGACGCCGGCAGCCTGTCCCAGACTTCCGAAGGCGGAATGGAACAATTGAGAAGCACCGTGGCCCCCGGCAGCGCATCTTCCAAAACCGGGTAACGCTCGAGAAAGAAAAATTGATGCACCCCCAAAAAATGAGCGCCGCGGATCAGGTAGGGGCTGCGAATGGGCTTCGGACCGAAGCGCAAATGAGAAATAGTGACACTGCTTGATTTGTTGGAATCGTAAACAAAATAGCCCTGGGCATAATTCGCCGTGTTCTCACCGACAATCTTGATGGAATTTTTATTGGC
>CAYZGM010000060.1:0-9995 GCA_964478015.1 uncultured Planctomycetia bacterium | reverse complement strand
AGACGCTTGGTAACAGCTTGGTAACTGTTACCAAGCGTCTACCTAATTATCTATTTTAATCTAAAATAACCTTTATTTAATAATAAAGTACTAAATAGAGTTATATGACTTAAATTGTATCTAACTATTGAAAATTTATAATTATAATGTATAATTTTATTAGAAATATGATCTTTCTAAGGTAGATAGATAAAGGCAAACCTGGGGTAACCCAGGGACGCCCGCCTGCTAAGTTTGAACGGTAGTCGGGTCTGTCCGCGTTGGTGGCGGGCAGGCAAAGCCAACGGGTCCGAATTCCACGACTTACCTGGAAGTGGAAAGGATGGCTGGGTTGCCTAAGGACGTTAATAAAGTCAATAGTCAACCCCCTAAGTAGTCTTAGAGGGGTTTTTTGTTTGGGCGGATAAAAAAATGATGAAAAATGTGCTCAAAAAATCTGCAGCAATGGCGGTTCTTCTGGGAGCTTTCTCCCTGGGGAGCATCCCGCCCTTAAAGGCCATGAGTCTTGGTATGGGTGGTTCCCTCATCCAAACAACTCCTTACGACTACAAGATGAATGAGGCGGGCGTCCTGGCAACTTATTTCCCAGCTTACCGGACAGAAACAGCCGAAAACCTCTTTATGAGGGCTAAATCTATCCGCTATGTTTCTGATAGTCTCAGCCATGATCACTGGCAAAGTCCCTCTGAAACCGAGGCTCTCTGGGCCGGGGATTGTGAGGATAAGGCAATATGGCTATATGCCCAGCTCAAGAGGAGCGGTTTTCATGATGTACGCCTGGTTGTCGGGCGCTACCGCAGCATCGATCGAGGCTACCATGTTTGGGTGACAGTCGCGGATGCGCAAAGCGGGAACCTTTTCCTTTTAGACTCTACCGCCCAGAAACGTATCTGGAAATCGGTTGATTTTTCGAATAAACTCTACAAACCCCTCTTCTCTTTCGACGGCATAGACCGCTACCGGCACGAGGAGTAGGTTCTTCCCATTAGGCCGTTCATGGTGTATAATTCCGCTTTAGGCTTTCGTACAACCGTTAACCCAGAATAAGAGGTCATTTCCATGAAAAATATTCGTTTTCAGCTATCCAGGAGTCTTTGGATCCTGGCATTTACGACATTCACGGCTTTTGTGCCCCAAAACGCTTTTGCGGCATCAGCCCTGGTCAGTCAGATCCAAGGGGAGGTCCTGGTGCAAAAAGTCGGGACAGACGCTTGGGGACCCGTCACCGCGGATACGGTGCTTCAAAACGGGGATTCCGTCAAAACACGTAAGGGTAGTTGTGCCCTGGTGTATAGTGACCAGGCTACTTTCTCCGTCGATGAAAACACATCCCTGACGGTGGCGGAGAGACCGGACGCCCAGGACATCAAGCTTCTTCTCGGAAAAATTAAGGGCAAGGTCAACCATCAGAAAGCGGAACAACCTTTCGTGGTTACCACCCCGGCAGCCGTCGCCACCGTGCGTGGCACAGAGGTGGATTTTGCGTTTAATGAACTGGGCCAGCTGACCGTAGATCTTCACAACGGCCAGATCCAGGTCGTGAACGACGATGCGGAACTGAAAGTAGATCTTGATGGCAAGAAGTCCATCACGATCCAATACGACAGGGAAGCGAACGTTCTTCGCATCAAGAATGGATGCGATTCAGACGGTGCTGTCAGCTTCAACATTCTTGGCGCGGAGTATTCCGAGAATCCCTGCGAGGAGAAAGAAGTGGCGCTTTCAACGTCCGAACAGGGCCCTACAACCCCCGGCACAAATAACAGCCCCGCTACCACAGAAAATCTAGATGAGGGCAGGGAACCGATATCACAGATTTAACATTGAGCTAATTAACGAAAGAAATAAAACGCCCGCCACGGATCCCGTGGCGGGCGTTTTCTTATGTCCCTGAAAAACTTTATTTACCCGTCTGCTTTAGGACCGCATTCACGGTCATCAACAATATCTTGCAATCCATCCAAAGTGACCAGCGATCAATGTACTGAAGATCCAATTTCATCCAATCCTCAAAGCCGATCTTGTTGCGGCCGGACACCTGCCAAATACAAGTAATACCGGGTTTCATCGACAGTCGCCTTCTCTGCCAGGGCTCATACTGCTTAACCTCTTTGGGAATGGGCGGCCTTGGGCCCACCAGGCTCATATCCCCTTTTAGGACGTTCCAGAACTGGGGAAATTCATCCAAACTTGTTCTCCTTAAGAAGCGCCCCACACGCGTAAGCCGCGGGTCATTCGTTATTTTAAAAACAGGCCCGGTCATCTCGTTCTTGTGCTTCAGCTCCTCCAGGCGAGCCTCCGCATCGGATACCATCGAACGGAACTTATACACAAAAAAACGCCGGCCATTCTGCCCGCAGCGCAATTGTCGAAAAAAAATGGGTCCCGGCGAATCCACTTTTATGAGGACCGCAATCAAAAATAGGATCGGGAACGTTAGGATGAGCATCATCATCGAAAGCAAGATATCCATGGTGCGCTTCACCACCAATTCGGCTCCCTTTAGGTGCCTCGTCTCGAAGGTAAGGTACGTAAAACCATCCAGTTCCTTGGGTACCCCGGAGGCAATTTCGAGATCAAAAAAATTGGTGGCAAGCGTCGACGGCACCCCCACCGCCTCGCAGTAGAGGATGCATTTTTCGATGGTGGGAAGCCAGTTGCGCGGAACTACGAACACGACCTCATCGATCACGTTGTTCTCGAGAATCTTTGGAATGTCGTCAAGCGAGCCCAGCACCGGATATTCGGATATTTTCTTTCCCGCGATCATAGGGTCCTTGTCCACGAATCCTACAATACGGAATCCCCACTCCTTGTGGCGAAGTGCCAGACTCAGATACTCCTGGGCGCGCCGGCCGGTCCCGACGATCAGGATGTTGTAAGTGTTGTAGCCGCGACTGCGCATCGTCTGTGCGATGGACAAAATAATCAGACGGTTGACAAGCAGCAACCCTGCCGAAGAAAGCGTGTAACACACCATATATACACGACTTAGAAACTCAAATTTGAGCAAAAACGCAAAACTTGTGAAAGAGATAAAGAAAAAAAGTCCGCTAAGCAGGAGGTTTGTGACCGCTTTAGAGTAGGTCTGTATACGCAGATGGCGATACTCACCTTGCTTCTTCAGCACTATCGCCCATATAAAAAGCGCAAGCCAATAGGCCTCGAGATACTGCCCGGGCTGGGCAGGCGTTTGAATCAATTCCACCCCCGGGAATAGATCCATTCCTATCCACGACCGATAATGTAGGATAATGGCATAGACCAGGAAAAAATTAAACGATAGCGCGACGAGATCCGCTATGTACAGGATGTTTCGAATAAAATCCGCACGTTCCCGAAGCATTCCGTCAGACCTCCAACAGCGACACGCGCCGGATCCATACATTACGGTCTTCGCTTACCAGGCCGTCCCCCCTAAAATCATTCACGTATTCCAAGCTTAACAAATGCGAACCCACCCCAAGGTTGAGACTTGTGCTGTAGTTTTGATACGTTGTCGAATTCACGTAATACTCATCCACCACTTTACCGTCAATTTTAACATACAATACCGGGTATTTGCCTTTTGACTTGCTCCCCTTGGCGGATAAAACCAACTGCACCTCCGGGGTCAGGATATCTATCCTTTTCGTCAATTCCCCGTTTCTGAAGAATAATTCTTCTTGCGTGACGGGTTCATCGCCTGTTGTCAAAAAATCCTTGAGCGTAAAAACACCTACCGGGGTCCAGTTTGATTGATCGGCAGGCGTATTTTTCTTGGCGGCCTCTGGATCCACTCCCACAAGTTTCAGGTGATATTTGCGGTGATACTGCCAGAGATCATTTTTTTCTAAGAATTCCACCAACCCCGCAAGGGTCTCTTGCCGGGATTCCAACAGCCGCCCAATGGACTCTCGCAAGGCGGAGTACCGTGCAGCACGGTCCTGGCCGAAAGCCTCTTTTGCCACCAGGAATGCCAACCCTCTGTTATTTGGATCTTTTAGGATCGCCTTTTCAAAAAGAGCCGTCAGTTCCGAGGGTGACTCTTCAGCAAGCTGCTCAGCCAGAGCCTTGGCTTTCGCCAGATCATACACAGGTTCATAGGGATTAATACGGATCGCCTCGTCGAAGTCCCTCACAATCTTCGAGATCGCCTCGGGCGGGATTTCTTTCCCGCTAGCTTTCGAAATTGCCATACGGGTAAATCCGCGCAAATAATACGCCTCTGCATCCAATGGGTTCAAGGACAGGCTTCTATCGATGAGTTTTAGAGCGCTTTCTCTTTGTCCATCTTTCAGATAATTCTTTGCTTTCCAAAAAAAATAATGAGAAAAACCAAGATAAAAACTAACAGCCAATAGGACGACGACCAACATGGAGGTCATCTTTTTTAGTATCGCCGACGTTTTCTGGCCATAGCCGCTCTCCTCCTCCATAGAAAAAAGAAGGCCGGCAGCCACAGCCGACAGAAGCCAGTTTGCGGGAATATGAAAATTGAAGTCAAAAAAGCCGTGCACAAAAAGCCCCAGCATACCCGCCATGACACCGCTGCCCACGCCGATGCGAAAGCGGCTATCATCCCAACGGATAATGCTAAAACCCTGCCGAAAAAAAACTGCCGCCAGGCAGGTTACAGACAAGAATGAGAAAATGCCGCATTCCGCCCAGAGGTGCAATAAATCGTTGTGTGCGTACACGGGCCTCATCCAAAAACCGCCGGCAGGCCGAAACTGCAAGAACACATGACCAAATGTCCCCGGACCTGAGCCAAACCAAAAAAAATGTCGCACCATCGAAATCGCGCCATTCCAGGTCATCCATCGAAAGCGCATGGACAGCACCTCTACCTCATCCATCGCGCGAATACCCTCGATGCGGCGCTCAATCGTTTCCGTCCCGAAGATAATCACGGCGCAGACGACAAGCACCAGAAAGATGGTAAATGGTAGGATGCTGTATGAAACCAGTCGTCTTTTTTTAAGCACCCATATAATCCATGCCATCGCCGTTACCAATGCCACAAAACCTCCGCGGGACAACGTGAAAACAAATGCAATCCCCATCAACACACTCATAAAAATAAAGAGGGTCTTTTTTGCCTTGCTCCTTTCGGCAAGAATCAGTCCAAATGTTATCGGAATGATCAAAACGAGAAGTCCCGCAAAATGGTTATGGTTCACATAAGTGGAGGAAAGAAAATAGGAACGGTCCCACCAATCGTTCGGAAAACCCCCGACAAATTGCAAAAGTCCTATCACGGAAAGAAGCGCCCCTAAAACAACGAAGCCCTCCGTCAATCGATAGATCTGTAATCGTTCCCGGCAGAGATACCTGGTCACAAGGAATGCGCCCAAGACAATCATGAGCTTGAAAAGCTCAATCCATGACAAATAAGGCACCTTGGAAAAAACCAGAGAAAGGGTGAAAAACCCTAGATAGAGACCAATCCACCTGTCGAGACCGGACCGGAGGAAATTAGATTCGCGAGGTGAATCCCAGAACCAGTAGACGGAGAAAGCGGAGAAAAGAACTACTGCGCCAACGGATAGCTTCCATAGACTCACCGCGCCTAGAAGGATCGGGAAAATGAAGAGCGCTAATAGGAAAAGACCTTCAAAAATTCTAAATGAAAATACTTCGGATCTCTTTAACGGCGTACGCCCACCTTGCCATAGTACTTCTTGTAATACTTGTTGTAGCTTGTGTTGTCATTCATCCGCACGTCATTCAAGACAACTCCGACCAGTTTTGTCTTCGATTCCGCGATCAGAGTCAGTGCGCGGTTTAAGATCCTCCCGGTGGTATAACCACACCGGATGGAGAGCAGGCATCCATCCACCTGCGACATCATGATGGAAGCATCGGAAATAATGGTGACCGGAGGCGTGTCGTAAATAACCATGTTAAAACGTTTGCGGGTATCACGGATAAACTCGGCCATTCGCTGAGAACCAAGAAGCTGCGCCGAATCAATGACGCTTTTCCCGTTAGTAATAATGGACAGGTTCGGCGTTTCAGTCTTGCGAATGACTTGATCCAGGGGCAAACCCTCCGTGAGATACTCCCCCAATCCCTTGTCATTCATGAAACCGTAGATCTCATGCACGCGGCCCCTACGAAAGTCGGTGTCCACGTACAGGACCTTAAGATTGGCCTGCGCAAGCACAATGGCAAGGTTCGAGGACACGGTGGTTTTTCCCTCTCCAGGGCCGGGACTGACGACTGCCAAATCTTTCAAAGTATTTTCGCGTGTTGCAAACCACAAAACGTTCATGCGGATCAGGCGGTATGCCTCCACCGAGGGGGAATCCACAACCAAAGCCGCCATCCGTTCGAGATCGGCTCCGTTCCCGGACGCTTTCTCCGAAAAAAGAGACCCTAGGTACGTGACTTTTCCGAGCTTGCGCTTCAGGTCTTCGTCTGTTTTGATCGTATCGTCCAAATAGTCCACCAGGAACGAGAGGAAGAGGCCGCCGAGCAGGCCCATAAAAATTCCCAGAAGAATGTTTCTCGCTTTTTTGGGTTTCGTCGGCGTCGCTGCAGGGCTCGCACGGTCGATGACACCGACATTGTTCATGCGGGAGGAGGAGAAAACGGAGCTTTCTTGGATCTTATGGAGCGTGTCTTCCAAAAGCGCCTGGTCTTCCATGGGGGCATTCTCAAGAAGATCGCTGCCTTTCGTGCGTTCGTTCTCAATGCGGCGCGCCATGGTACGGATCTCATTGCGAAGGGCTATCATTTCGGGATGCTTGGGACCAAAACGGTTCGACAGGCTGTCTAGCTTGGACTGCAAACGGAGAAATTCATCGTTGAGAGATGCCATGCGCTGGTTACGAATGAATACCAAAGCCCGGCGCATCAGATTGTCCCGCACATAAACGTCTGCCAAGCGGTTGGCAATATCAGACGCCATTTTCGAGTCGGGATTTTCCACCCCGATCATGATCATCCGGCTCCCTTTCACCTGCTCGACGTAAACATCTTTGGAAAAACTGTTTTTCAAGAGCTTGGCCAATCCCGTCTTTTCCGCATAGCGAGGAGTTTTATCAAGACCGAGCTCGTCAAATACTTTTCCTGAGATCGCATCGGATTTAATCAGCGCGATCTGAGTCGAAAGATAATACTCAAAAAGATCGACGCTTGAGCCGGACGAGGCTGATTCTTCAGCAGATCTGACGTTGGTATTTTCACCCTCGATGATGATTTTGACTTCGGAACGGTAAAGGGGCGTCATGAGGAACGTGCCGAGCGTCACCACCGTCACGCAGATGGTGAAGAAAGAAGCCGTCACCCAACGCCGGCGTACCAGGACCTGGAAGTAATCCTTGATATTCTTTTCCGGGAAAAGTTCTGACTGGGTTTCCATGGGGCTAATTAGAAGAAACTCTTGGGAACCACGACCATATCATCCGCCTGTAAATCCACCTCAGCGGACAGGTCACCACCCATGATACGCGTGGCATCCACACTAAGTTTCACCTCGCTCCCATCCGCATTCTTGCGTATGATTTGGATCCCTCTTTGGTTGGCTATTGGAGTAAAACCGCCGGCGAGAGAAACGGCCCGAATCACCGAAAAACGACCCGACAACTCGTAATTGCCGGGTCTACGCACTTCTCCGATGATCGAAAAACGACTGTATTCCATAACAAAAATAGTCACCTGGGGATTAATGATATAATCCCCATCCAGCGACCTTTCGATTACTTTTTCAGCCTCTTCGACCGTGAGGTCGCCGATCTTGATGCGACCGGCAAGCGCATGCTTGATATAGCCATCATCATCCACCCGGTAAAGTTGGTTAATACCGGCTTCTCCAAATATTTTAATTTGGAGCATGTTCTGAGGACCAATCACATAGGGGTTGTCTCGGTAGGAAGAACCTGCGCTTATCGCCTCTGCCTGATTGTTCACCGGAGCCGCCTGCAGATCAAGAACCAAAAATGGCCCAAAAGCGATAAAAACGGAGCCCCACAAGAATGCGTGGATTTTTTTCATCATCAAGAATATTAGAAGAGGGCTTTCGCGCCGACACTGACCTCGTTACCTTCATAATCCAGGCCATCCATGTTTGATTCCCGATTGACGTAACGATAGTCCAGCGTTAATGAAACGATATCATTGGGCATTTTGTACTCAAGACCGGTTCCGGCATTCCACAACCAATCACGACGAGTCTCCGCTTCGCTCGTGGCGGCTCTCACGGTTATCCGTGAGTATTCGTTGTAACCGATTGAGCCCTGCGTGTTCCAGTAAACTCGGTCCCGGATCTGACGCTTCCAGCTTAAATCCGCTTGATTGTGCGTATAAAAACTCTGATCATCATAGGTGGATTCCTGAGGCAACCGAACCCACTTTAACACCCAGGTGCTCAGAGAGCTAGGCTCATACTGAAGAGCAGCACGGAAGACAAGGTTATTGAAATCAGGCCGGACATCGCTGTCGTAACTACGATGTTGGGCTCCGATCCACGCCTGATAGGCGATGAATTCAGAAAGGTTTCCGCGCAATCCCCCCGTGTATTGAAAACCTTCCCCGTTCCGGTCCCCCACATGGGAGTAATCAATATTGATATAAGTTAGTTCCGCCAACACTTGCGTGTTGGGAGAAATATCGTGTCCAAGGCGCTGGTACACGGTGAAAAGGTTGTGACTGAACACTTCGTTCGCGGCCAAACTATAATCCGATGTGAAATTTGTGATCTCATTCTCCAAAAAGAACTGGGAGAAAGGAACCTCCAATAAAGAATGAAACGCATTCTCATCACGTTTAACGCGCTGCGTGAATTCGGTGTTGGAACGGGATTCGGTCTGCTCATAAATGTCATCGAAATCCAGCGTGAAAGGCACATAGTTAAGCTTCGCCCCGCCGTGAATCATGTAATTTGTATGGTTTTGGCTGTCAAAACTGCCGAAAATTTCTCGAACGAATGAGCCGCCCGCCGTCACCAAGTGCTGGCCGCCCCCCAGCGGAAGCTCCGCGCTCAAATCTCCATAAATACTGTTGATAAGATCATTTTTCTCCTCGCCGCTTTCCTCTAAAAAGACATTGTCTTCCCAGCGAAAACGGTAGTCCAGACTGGGCCGAAAATGGACCGGGCCCCATTGGATGCCTTTGCCATAATCATAAACAGGCATGCCTGCCGTGGATTCATAGCCCTCGGAAGCCCTGGTGCCCTTGCCCGAAAAATATTTGCCCTCAGATTTAGGCTGAGGAACAGCCGCTTGGCACAGCACGGGAATGAAAAGAAATAGAAACACCCCGGACAAAACTTTATTTTTTTTCATGAATAGTCAGCTCCCTGTAGTGAGACTTGCGTACTAGCGAGGCATTATATAATTAAATAAAAGATCGTTCAAGATATTTCTGAGAATTAAAAAACAGCGGGGGCTTCGTGCAGGACAGGTGCGATTTCTATTCTATCTATTTAATTTTAAATGGGTTGTGTGCTGAACAGAATTAGTGTTTTACGGCGACTGAATTACTGGGAAGAGACACATTGCCGGCGGCATCAAACGCTTTTACAGTGAATGTTTTGACCGGGCCCTCTGGGAGAGGCATGTAGGTGAAAGTAAGGGTGGAGCTCGTCCCAACTAAAATTGAATCTACGAAGATCCGATACCCAGCCACGGCGACGTTGTCCGTAGAGCCATCCCAATTTAGATACGCCTTGGATCCTGCGACCGCTATTGCTAGACCGCTGGGCGCGCTGGGAGCTGTGATATCGGATAGCACCATGGGAACACTCACACTCACTGAACTGCTGGAGGCCGAGAGGTTTCCGGCGGCGTCAGTGGCTTTTACTGTGAAGCTGTAGGTTTGGCCTTGGGTGAGGCCTGCAACGGAATAGGTTGTGGAGGCGGTGGTGCCATGAAGCATGGCGCCCTGGAAGATCTGGTAGCCGGTGACACCGATGTTATCGGTGGAGGCAGACCAAGAGAGATTGGCGGTGGTGCCAACCAGAGAAGCAACGAGGTTCACCGGGACAGTGGGGGCGGTGGTGTCGGGTGGAA
>CAYZGM010000059.1:0-10269 GCA_964478015.1 uncultured Planctomycetia bacterium | reverse complement strand
AGCTCGCTGACGTGTTTGTTTACCGGCAGAAGGGGATCGACCAAAACGGCAAAATCCTCGGAGATTTTGAGGCCACCGGTCACATCCCGGAATGTTTCGACGACCTTGTTTCGCGCGGCATGGATTTAAAGAAGGAAATGTTCCAAAAACCCGGCGCTTAGCAGGGAACGGACATGTCCGTTCCCCTACAGTACAGTCATTTCCCGAAGATCGTCAACCCTTCCTTGCATGCAGATCCTCAATAAAAGCAAAAATACCGTTATTGCCCAGAATGCCCGTGTGGCCGATACATTTTGGACGCGCATGAAAGGACTTTTGGGGAGCGAAGAGATTGTTACCGGAGAAGCGCTTGTTATTACAAAATGCCAATCCATCCACATGTTCTTTATGCGTTTTGCCATTGACGCGATCTTTGTCGACAATCAGGACCGCGTTGTCGGTCTCGTTGAGAACATAAAGCCCTTTTGGTTGAGCCCGATTTTTTTTCGATCCAGATATGTGATTGAACTTAAGGCGGGAACTATCGCGGTAACAAAAACGTCTCCAGGGGATCAGCTGGAACGGTCTAACGCTAGAACTTCAATCCGATCTTGAGCCCGGCCTCAATGGCTAGATTCCCGCTGGCAGCCGTAATAGTTCACATTTCCTACGCGGGATAACCGCCCGCTGCTGTTGTCGTTTAAGTATCGATATCCTGCTCCCGAATAAATTATTGTTGCAAATGGCCCATCCACATATTCCTTGCCAAAAATTTCTCGAAACTCGGCGGACCAATCATCGATATTCTTGAGCTCGGCATTGTTCACGGCTTTATAATCGACTTCACCTATACTGTACCGGCCTTCAATTTTATAGAGATTCATTGTTTTGGCGTGCAACAACTCGCCAGGTGATGGACGATAGGTATAGTGGCCATAAAAACCGTGCATCGTGCCAGCTATTGCTCCTTGGTTGCGGGCAAGGACGGGAATACTATAAAATCTGCCGGAATCGCAATGAAAACTTCGGAAATTTTTGTTTTTTCTTGGTGGGAGAAAATTTGTTTCAAATTTTCTTCTGAAAATTTGAAACAGGTTTTAGAGTGTGATATAGTGTACAGAAACAAATGTCCAATCTGGGGCGGTTGAATTTTTATGGGTGTTGTCTATAAATTTAAAAAAGAAGTCATTGATTTCGTCCTTCAACAAAAAAGGATGGATCACGACCTGGGCTGCCGGCAGCTCGCCACCCTTGCCAGTGAAAAATTTAAAATACAAGTTTCCAAATCTTCCATTAACGCGATCATCAAAAATGCCAATTTGAGCAATTCTGTTGGAAGGCCTGCTTCCGACGAACCGCTTCCGAAAAAGTTTCAAATTCCCACCCGGAAGAAGCAGCAGCTTCTGGCTGATGTTCAAAAAGTGAAGATCGAGCAAAAGCTATTGCCTGTCAATGTGTTGCCGCAGCCTAAAAAGGTGCCGGCCGTTGAGCCACAAAGACGGGGATTCTCCCAGGTAACGTTTCTGCGCCATGTTGAGAGTTCGCGGGCGCGATGGGCGCAGAATAAGGGAGTTATGCGCGAAGGCATGGGATGCATTTTTCTCAAGGCGGCGCAGTGGCAGTTATCGAGAACCTCTGTTCTGGGTGGATTGTTACGAAAGCATATCTTAGAGCCGTTGCCCCTTTCATTCGATGCATTTTGTGATGTGCTGCCCTGCTTAAGCCTTTTGGGCGCGTCCGAGCCCGGCCTCGCCGATGGCTCCGGCCGAGGCGGGCCCAGCCAGATCGGACGCTTAACAAATCATGCCTTGTGGTACCTGAATGGTTTTGATCAGCCATTAAGCGATCTTGAAATATCGCGCTGGAGCAATATGATCCGGGCTATTTCTCCATCGGTTAAATTTTCTTTGGAGTATGAAAAAGAAAAACGGCAAGCGTTAATGGAAGCGAAACGCTTTGAGCTTCATTTAGAAAGCGGCAGCCGGATATTCACAGACGCTTGTCTGACTGGCCTGGGAGACGAAAATTTTCCTCCTCCGGGGGGGGAGGAGGTAGGATTTTCGGCGTGCGCACAACAAGCGATGACCATGTTGTCGCATTGCGTGATCAGTAATAATCGTCCGGCCATATTTTTGTCGTCGGCCGGTCAAACGGTTTTGGATATGGTGGCCGCGTTCGAGGGGGTGGAAGGTAAGCAATTTAAAAAGGCGGTCGTTTTTGATATCGCGGAGGAACGGATCGCCGAATTTTCGTTGTTTCCATGCAAAAAACGATTTTTCATGCTGGGCGTATGGCCATGGCAGGATGAATTTTTGTTATTGTCTTCGACAATGACAAAGTTATTGTCGAAGAACACGCGGATGGTGGAGCCGTTCTATGATGAAGTAACGGATAAAATTTTCTATATCGCGGCAGGGCCAGCCCCGATTTTTCAGCAAGAACTGAGAACAAAAAAGGCGTCTTTGCGAAGTATAGCTGTCCTGGCATCTCCAGAAGGTGCTCCAATAATGGTCATTCTGACCAATTGCGAGGATAAGGCGCCTGCGGATATTCTGCAGGCGTTCCTTGGGCGGTGGCCGAACCTCGACACGGGGCCAGCTGGCGGGGTGCTTCGCGCCGCAGGAGCCTCTTGGGAGATCGGGAATGAGCATGTCCGTTCTCTGTCGACTGCCTCTATTGGAAAGGGTTCCCCGGATGTCCCTTGGCCAGCAAGGTTGGATGCCTCTATGGTATTTCAGGATTGGGGTGACGTACTAAATCGATATTGTCAGAAGCATTTTTGGGGAGAAGAATTTTTCAATTTTAATATAATTCAATTAATATCAATGCTTTATTCGCTTCCCGGTCATTATGTGATCCAGGAACAAGCTTTATTGATTTCGCTATGCCCCCCAGCTGCGTACTCTCATTTCAACGAATTGCAACGAGTTGTCCAGCGGGTAAATGAGGCGGGCATTACCGACCTTCTTGATCGGCCGCTAGTGATTAATATAATAAAATATACTATATAAAAAATTGTTGAACGTGCCTTGACAGCAGGGGGTCATGTGCTATACTTTGCTTTGCCGATCTTTGACTATAGCACCGATAAGGTGTTTACGCCCGGTAACCCTCTTTTTTATAAGGAGGCGGGTATCTGAGCCCTCGGGGAGTTTTTTCATCGGGGGGCTCATCCTGAGGAACGCAGCGACGAAGGATCTCAAGAGATCCTTCGTCGCTTTGCTCGTCAGGATGAGGGGTCGAATGTCGAAAAACACCCTGACCCCTCAGATAATAGAAGCCCCGCGGAATCCACTGTGCTGCCTCCAGAAATGGCGGCGGTCAGAGGGGCAAGGATTGTCTGTTAAACACTCTGGGTCGTTGCGGCCAGGCTAGGGGTAAAACCCATGACTCACAGAAAAAACCAAAAAGGTCAAAGTCTACTAGAATATGCCATGGTCGCGGCGGTTGTTGCAGCTGCTGTAATTGCAATGAGCACCTATGTGTTTCGGTCCGTACAGGCCACACAGCAGACGATTCAAACGGAATTCCAGAAAGAATAATCATAGTAAGCCATAACTTAACCTAGCTCTCAGCTTTCAGTCATCAGTCGTCAGTTTAGTTTCTGAAGACTGAAGCCTGATGTCTGACGACTAAGTTACGATTTACAATGCATTCATTAAAGGGAGGAAAACATGTTGAGGAAAAAGAAAATAGTAAAACGTGCTGCCTCAAAAGCCAAGGGGCAAAGCACTGTTGAATACATTATCCTGGTAGCGGCCGTTATTGCCGCGCTGCTTTTCTTCTTGCCGAACTTTAGACAATCGGTTGAAGACACCATGGAAAAAGGCACAAACGGCATGTTGAATATGGCTGTCAGGCTTGAGAGCTCCAGACCGGTGTCGCCGTAAGCAGATGCGGAACAAACACCATTGGTTATGTTAAGAAATCCTTAGGAGGAAAATCCATGTTTAGAAAACTAATAAAAAATAAAAAAGCGCAAAATACCGCCGAGTACGCGATCTTGATCTCTCTGGTCGTGGCCGGTATTATCGCGATGCAAACCTACGCCCAGCGTGCTCTTCAGGCCAGGGTCCGTGACGCGGCTTCTTATTTGAAGAACCAGACCACGGATCTGGGCGGGTCTCTTCAGTACGAACCGTATTATCTGACAACCGATTACACCGTCACCCGCAATGAAACGCAAACCAAACTTTTGGACAATACTACAACCCGCCAAGAGGATGACTTGCAGCGTAGACGGGCGGCAGGTGGTTTTCAGTTGTCAAATTATAGCAGTGCCACTTTTGGCGAGGCGTTTCCCTGATAGGCATTTTGCTTTTAGGGAGGCATGATCAAAACTCTCTCATGAGGAGAGGGGTAATTTAGTTCTTCAGGAGGAAAATAAAATGCTTACATATCTAAATAAACGAAGAAAAAAGGGGCAGAGCACCCTGGAATACGCGGTCCTGATCATCATCATTATCGGGGCCCTTTTGTCGATCCAGGTCTACATCAAGCGCGGTATTCAGGGTCGGTTAAAAGGCGCGGCCGATGACATCGGGGATCAGTTCTCCGTTGGGAATACCAACGTCGTTAAGACCATGAGAACATCCAGTCAGACGAAAGACACGTTTGGCGCTGGTGTGTCAAAGTCTCAGTTGATGGGAGAAGAACTCACGTCAACACTTACCAATGCTTATGTTATGAACGTGCAGCAGGAGTACTGGGGTAAATAATAATTCCAGGGTTCAGAGATCCACAGTGCAGTTCTTATTAAAAATATGGCTTACTTGGGGGGGCTTTCCTTTCCCGGGTAAGCCATGTTTTTTGGTTCACCGCCATTTCACAAAAATCGGTATTGGCAGGCAATCTTCTATGTTAAGATATTTAAAAACCAATAAGGCCCAAGCCGTTATGGGCGAATATGTCCTGGTATTTTTTTTGGCCATAGGAATGGTGACCGCCATGACTATTTATTTTAAAAGGGCCATTCAGGCGCGCATTTATGACGCTCGCAACACGATGTTGAATATGGTCATCAGTCGCGCGCAGGTTTCTTACAATACGGACTTGGGAAATATAATACAGATCGGATACGAGCCGTATTACAGCAATACCGTTTCGACGGTAGTTCGGCAGGAAAGCACCAGGACAAACCTTTTGCCCGGGGGAACAACGGGGATCTTTAGCAAGACGATCGATGAGATGACAACGATCCGGACGCAAAGCGAAGCGGCTCCGCCGAAGGACGCGAATTAAAAAAGAGAGAAGCAGGAAGCAAGAGGCAAGAAGTAAGAAGCAAGAAGTAAGAAGTAAGAAGCGGAAGAGGATGATGGAAAAAGTGAACACGAAATACAAAAAATCTCAAAAGGCCAGATCTTGCTTCTTGCCTCTTGCTTCTTACTTCTTACTCAAGAAAGGCCAGACGATCCTGGAATACACGATCGTCCTCGGCGCGATCATTATTGTTATGTTCTCCATGGGGCCGATGATCAAACGCGGCCTTCAATCGTTGATCAAGGTGGTGGCCGATCAGGTCGGCGTTCAGAACGGCGCGGACCAGCGTTTCGATGAGGCCGGGCATCTGGAGGAAAGCTATGTTGCCACGCGCGGTTCCATGGATAAACAGACCCAGGAGATCATCGGAGCAACCAGGTATACATACGATGACCTGTCGACCACCCGTTCCAACGCGTTGATCAATTTAGGATTTACGGAAGACCAATAACCTGCCTGTCCCGCGTAGCGGGACCTACTCGGCTGGCAGGCAGGATCGAAAGGGGGCACAGATAATATGCTGCGCAGATACAAAAGAGGACAAACCGTTCTCGAGTATGTTGTGTTGATCATTATCGTGCTGGGCGCCCTTTTAGCCATCAGTAATTATTTCAAGCGCGGCCTGCAGGGGCGCTGGAAGGCGGCCATGGATGATATGGGCGATCAATATGATCCCCGCGTGGCTGATACTTCTTTGCGGCACACATTGGTCCAAACCACCAACACGAGCATTATCGCCATCAATCAGGCCGGAGGGTTCTGGACGCAAAGAACGGATGAATCCCTCTCGACGGAACGCAAAACAGGGACCGTTTCGGTCGGATCGTATTGATGTGTTATAGAAAGAGCAAGAAGTAAGAAGCAAGAAACAAGAAGCAGAGAAAAGGAAGTAAGAAGAAAAGGAAAAATGATGATGGGAAGGGCGAACGCAAAAGACAAGAAAATTCGGAAGACTGAATCTTGTTTCTTGCCTCTTGTTTCTTGCCTCTTGCTCAAGAAAGCACAAACAGCCATGGAGCTGGCCGTCTTTGGAGCGATCCTTATTTTTGTCGTCGGGTTGATCGTGCGCCAAAGCCTGGAAGCGGGGTATCAGCAGAACCAGAATTTCCGGGCCATGCGCCTGGCCATGAAGACCTCTTACGAGTATTCGGAAGGTTTGGCCGGCGACCCGGTGGCTTCCCGCAACAGAGCGTCAGTCTTTGTCATCGAAGATCGCTTGACCGCGGATTCCTCGAAATTTGGGGCCCTCGACCGTACCCAGCAGATAAGCGCGGGCAGCGCCGCGCACAGCCGGACTTTGAACCTGCCTGTCGATTTCGGTGAGGTCGAAAACCTGCCGGTGTATGATGTGTTCGTTAACGGAAAGCATTTCCCTTTTACTGTGGCAGGCTTCAAGACAGTCCGTCTGGCGGAATCCTGCCAGGGGGCCGATTGTAGCCTTCATCCCGAATGCAAGAATGACTGCGGCGGCGGATCCGTTCAAGTATATCCTGGAGTTGATGTCGCCCCCGGGAATTGGGTCGACAATTGCGCGCAGGTCACTCTTACCGGACAGTGTTGGACATTTAGCGCCACGTGCCTGCCGGATTGTACCGGCGCCGGTTGCGCCGCTCCCGCCGCCTGTACGGATTGCTCCGACTCCTCGTTCGAAACTTTTGAGGACACTTATTTTGTGGGATGCGCCAGATTATTCACAAAAGTTTATAATTACCCCACGAACGCGAGCTGGTGCGATCATGACGGATCCCCGTCCGCGAACAGTTGCGACCCCATCTGTCCCGTTGGCCCTGCCGGGTGCAATTTGTCGGCCGATGATCGCTTTAATTTGGACCGGACCGGAGGAGCCGACGTTCCACTGACGGAGCGCCGTTATTTCTCCTGGCAATGGTCCGAAGTGATGGGCTTTGATGAAGAAGCGCCGCAGGGAAGCGGATGGACGACCTTGTCCACGGGGGAAGGGATCAATTTTAGCGGCAGAAAGAACACTTCCGTGGACATTGACGGCGACCTTATTGACGGCGACCTTAAAGAAGAGACCATATTGCCCGAAACGTTCGATTGGGCTCCCAACAGCGCGGTCATCACCCGACTCGGGGTCCTTGACGACCAGGACGGGGACCTGGATTTCACCATTGGAGACAATGAGAACAAGCGCCCGGCGGGATTGACGCGGGACCTGAAGATGTATGCTTTTGTGCTCCCCGGGACCTATTATACCATAGAAGAGGGAAGGCTTTTTAATCCCGCCGACGGACAATTTATCCGCAACGTTTCCAAGAAAGACCAGATCGACCTGGTGGAGCGCGTTTTTCAGCTCAGCAACAACACGGGGAGATTTTGTTCTAACGGCGTTCGCGCCGCCAGCGTTGACGGGTTGACCAATCCCGTTGAGGCATGCAGCGACTGTTTTACTTCCGCGAATATCCAGGCGACGTGCCTGGATGAAGCGTCCCTCTTGCTATTTATGCGCAGCCGTGTTTCTGACGCCCGGGGGCGCAAATGGATCACCCCGACCGGCGGGGATGATTATGTGGATTTCACGCTACCGGCGGGACCGTAGTAGTAGAAGTAAGAGGTAAGAGATAAGAGATAAGAGGTAGGAAAAGAATGATGAAAAAAGGCCAGGTCATGGTGGAATTTACTTTTTGCATGATCATCTTGTTCCTGATGATGTATGGTCTGGTGATGGTGTTTCGCTGGGCCGGGCTTGATCTGAGCCAGCGAGAGGCGGCTCACGACGCGCTGCTAACCTCTCCGATCGTTGAAGCTTATGGCGCCGCTCCCAGCACGGGACCATTGCGCCAGATCGATCCTTATTTTTATCAGCCGGCCAAAATGAACGGGGTGTGGGCGGGGGATTAAGGAAAAAAGAAGCAAGAAGTAAGAGGCAAGAAACAAGAAGTAAGATGTAAGAAGTAAGAAGCGGGAAGAGGATGATGGAAAAAATGAACACAAAAGAAAAAAAATCTCAAAAGCCCAAATTTCACTTCTCACTTCTTACTTCTCACTTCTTACTTAAGAAGAAAGGTCAAGTTGCAGTTATCCTTATCCTCGTCGTCGCCGCGGGGCTTATTTTTTACGCCGTTACCCTGAATTTGGGACGGATAAGCCAAACCAAAGCCCTGGTGACCACCGCCTCCAATACCATGGCCAGCCAGTTGGCCTCCCAGATGGCCAGCTACGGCCAGGAGGTGTCCGAGCGTGAATTGGAGGGACAGTTTAAAAAGTGCGCGAGTTCCGGGGTGTTGCGCGCGTTCCTCATGGTAGTTATTGCTGTGGTCGTTGCTTTTTTTTGCGGACCATGTGCCGCGGCTGTTGGTAAAACTATCCTTTATGTCCTTGTTGCCGCGACAGCTACCTCGCTTGCATTGCAGGTAGCTGTCATTGAGCCGTCCTTATCAAGGAAATGGAATGAGATGTACCGGAACCTGAAGACCGTACAGGATCTTTATACCGAAATAGGGATCAGGACCGGGCTCGAGGGAGTGGTCACCGACCGCGTCCGCGTGCCGGATTTTTTCGATGAGGACCAGGACCAGGTGTGGGGACTTGACGCCAGCAACGCGCCACTTGATACCATCAGCCGTTTCGGTATTTATTATACCGAGCGGTTGAAAAGCATTCAGCCCAGAGACACCACGGATGTTCAGTCTTTTATTGATAGCCTCCGGCGGTTTTTATATGAAAATCCCGCTATGCCGGTTACTCTGGATAATTGGGCACTTATTGATCGCGCGGTGGGATGTTCGACGTCAGAATGCAACCCCTGTTGCGTGCCCGCGTCTGATCCGCTGGATACGGCAGTACCGCCGGCACCGTTAAGGCCGGAAGACTGCACTGCCGCTATGATTGATTCCTGCGATGACAACAGCCCCTACGGGATAAATTATCCCTGGGTCTATGATCCTTTCTATGAAAATCCCGGCAACGTGTTTTTGTCGTTGCGCGAACAACTGGGGCGCGATGACGAACATCAGCTATTTCGCAAGAACTCTTTTGATCCTAACGGCATACAGGTCCAGACAGGGGCGCCCCCTCCGCCGTTGCCGCCCAATAATTTTTTGATAGAAGACACAACCGGCTATTATGCGACGGATAACCGGGGCGGCATCTTTTCCTATTTTTACAAGCTTGCCGATTGGAGGCTGGATTTGACGGCGTGGGATTGGGACCCGCTGGCTTTTAACCCGCCGGTCAACAACCCTGTGGAGCAGTGTTATTGGGTCGCTCAGGCCTGGGCTCCCTATGGCCCGTTGTGTGCCGCGGTGACACCAACCATGCCTCTTGAGCTTCAATCGCCGATGTCGTTACCCAATGACCCGTCTACGTTGTCGCAAAATACGACACTCTACGTCGACGGGGACAATAACCGCGTTGGCAGTGGGTTCCCGCCATTAAATCCCGGCGATCCTCCGTTGGCGACGGACCGGATCGGCGCTTTGGGACCGGCGGATCGTTTGCGGGCCGTTGTGGCCGATCAGGCCCTTTGCGCCGAAAAGATTTTGACCCAGGTCGCTCCGCCCCTCCAGGGTTTTTGGAAAAAGGGCGGCGACCGGTTTTGCTCCGACACCGTGCCTCCCGCGTGGCCTTATTCTGAAAACTGTCCCAAAGAAGCCGGGTGTACGGATCCATTGGGATTGGGATGTATATGTGAAGACAACATCACTCCAGCAGAGAATTGGCCGGACGACGCTCTTGATGCCATTGTTTATGGGGTACAGGACTTTATTATAGACGCGGAAGAGATCCTGGCACTCGGAGATGACGCTCAGATCGCCGCGCGATTTGAGACTTGGTACCCCGATATCGCCCAATGGATCGAGCCGGGCACTGATCCCGACCCGCTGGGCAGCGGGGCTGTTGCCGGGACGGATTGTTTCGTTTGCAACGTCGACGGCAAAGACGGCAAGCTGGTCACAATGTATAAAATGATCCGTGAGATGAGACTGCGCCTCGAGAGTTTGCGCGATACTTCTTATGCCAGCGCCCCGGGCGTTTGTGATGAGGCTTGGTGCGTGCCGGGGAGCGGCT
>CAYZGM010000058.1:4359-10819 GCA_964478015.1 uncultured Planctomycetia bacterium | reverse complement strand
GCGACTGTCTGAGCGCGGCCTAGCTAGCGCGCCCGCCACAAAGCGTTGGCGGGTCCGCCGACGATCTGTGGCGGAAGTTGTCGCAGACCTGCCGAGGGTCCCACGGCTTACGAATAAACACACGCCCCGTGCGGACAAGAAGAGGGTTCGGGGCTGGGGGTGGAACATACCTCCTAACGTATAGACAGAGGTTGGTGATGGGCGACTGAGAAGATGTTGCTATTTTTCTTTCATCAAGTTCAGCGCCGAGCCCGCTTTGAACCAGTCGATTTGCTCAGCGGTGAATGAATGACTGACCGGGAATTTGTCATGGGAGCCGTCTTTGTGTTTGAGCGTTAGCGCCAAGGCGATTCCGGGAGCCAACGTCCCCAAGCCCTCAACTCCGAGTTTGTCGTCCTCGCGGATCTTCTCGTAGTCGCTTGGATCTTTAAATTTGAGAGCCAGGACACCCTGCTTTTTAAGGTTCGTCTCGTGGATACGCGCAAAACTCTTGGCAGTCACCGCCCTGCACCCCAAATAACGCGGCGACATTGCCGCATGCTCACGGCTTGAGCCCTCTCCGTAATTTTCATCCCCGATGGCGACCCAACCGGCACCGGCTTTTTTATAGGCCCGCGCCGCCTCAGCAGCCGTCGTGATTTTGGCGGATTCCAGCCAATTCTTGACCATGCCGGGCTTGTCCGTAAAAGCATTATTGGCGCCGAGAAACATGTTGTCCGAAATCTTGTCCAGATGTCCCCTGTATTTCAGCCAAACCCCTGCCGGTGAAATGTGGTCTGTGGTGCACTTGCCTTTCGCTTTCAAGAGCACAAATAGATCTTCAAGATCTTTCCCGTTCCACGGCTTGAACGGCTCTAAAATTTGCAAACGCTCACTCGTCGGCGCGACGATCACGCCAATCCTTTGTCTCTCGTTTTCCGGCAATGGCGCCACATACCCGGCCTCCCCCTTGACATAACCCTGGGCAGGCATTTCCGGCGCGGAGGGCACCGTGAGAAAAAATTCTTTCCCATCCGCCGTTTGGATCGCCTCTTTGAGAGGATTGATATCGAGACGCCCGGCAATCGCATAAGCCGTGACAACCTCGGGGGAAGCAATAAAAGAAAGTGTTTCGGCATTTCCATCATTGCGTGCGGGAAAATTGCGGTTGAACGAGTTGATGATGGAATTCTTCTCGCCCTTTTGAATATCATCACGCTTCCACTGACCAATGCAAGGCCCGCAGGCATTGGCCATCACCGTGCCGCCGATACTCTCGAGCGTTTTTAATTGCCCGTCACGGTGAATGGTGTTCCGGATCTGGTCAGAACCAGGCGTGATGAGAAAATAGCATTTGGCCTTTGCGCCCGCTTTCTGAGCCTGGGTAGCCACATGCGCCGCTCGGCCGATGTCCTCATAGGAGGAATTTGTGCAACTACCGATGAGCGCGGCTTTTAGCTGGACCGGGTAGCCTTTCTCACGAACGTCCTTGGCAAACTGCGATACGGGCCGGGCTAAATCCGGTGTATGCGGACCCACCACATACGGCTCAAGCGCCGACAGGTCAATCTCGATGACCTCATCATAAAATTTCTGCGGGGTTTTCTCCGTTTCCGGGTCCGCGACCAAGTGTTCCCGATATTCTTGCGCAAGCA
The DNA here is from genome assembly GCA_964478015.1 of uncultured Planctomycetia bacterium. Classification (GTDB taxonomy): domain Bacteria; phylum Omnitrophota; class Gorgyraeia; order 2-02-FULL-51-18; family 2-02-FULL-51-18; genus JAHFFM01. The sequence goes on along the minus strand of CAYZGM010000058.1, from coordinate 9,185 downwards.
TCGCGATGGATTCCCGGCCGGTCGCATGAAGATACGCGGCCATTCGCTCATCGTACGGAAAAACAGAAGTCGTCGCGCCAAGTTCCGCGCCCATATTGGCAATGGTGCCTTTGCCCGTGCAACTGATGGACCGGACTCCGGGCCCGAAATATTCAATGATCTTGTCCGTCCCGCCCTTGACCGTCAAAATGCCGCACAGTTTCAGGATCACGTCCTTCGCGGAGGCCCAGCCGCTCAAGCTTCCTCTCAAATAAACGCCAATAAGCTTGGGACACTTCACCTCCCAATCAAGACCGGACATCACATCTGCCGCGTCCGCCCCGCCGACGCCGATGGCAAGCATCCCCAGGCCGCCCGCATTGGGGGTGTGCGAGTCCGTTCCAATCATCAGCCCGCCCGGAAAGGCATAATTTTCGAGGACCACTTGATGAATGATACCGGCTCCCGGCTCCCAAAATCCGAGGCCGTAGCGTTTGGAGGCGCTTCGCAAAAAGTCATAGACCTCGCGGTTGGACTCCTTGGCATTTTGAGTATCCTCCTGAGCCCCGGACCTGGCCAGAATCAAATGATCGCAGTGAATGGTGCTGGGAAGCGCCACGGAATTTCTTTGGGCAAGCATGAATTGAAGGAGCGCCATCTGCGCAGTCGCATCCTGCATGGCCACGCGGTCGGGTTTGAGGGTTAAATATCCCTGCCGGCTCGAAAAATCCTCAAAATTCGGACGCACGGCATGTGCGGACAGGATCTTTTCGCTGAGGGTAAGCGGCCGCTTTAGCCGTTCGCGTGCAACCGAAATCTTTTCGTAGAATGTAGAATAAATTTTTTCGATCATTTCGTCAGTATATCATAACTCCCAAAAAATCATCCAACCGCAGGTTGATTTAAGCGCTCGCTCTTGTTAGACTGGGGAGAATCAAATTCATAAAGGAGTGCTTATGCCTGAAACGGTTGTTTCTTTGGACGCTTCCACGATAATTCTGTTCACCCTGCGTTGGTTTCATTTTATTTTTGGGATCATCTGGATCGGTCTGCTGTATTTCTTTAACTTTGTCAACGGCCCGTTTGCCAAAACGATGGACGCGGGAACAAAAAAACTCGTCGTTCCTCAGCTCATGCCGCGCGCGTTATGGTGGTTCCGTTGGGGCGCCATGATCACTTTCATCACGGGATGGGTCTACATCGGGATGAAGCAGCATTTGAACGGTGCCAGCATGTTTGGATCCGACGGATTATTCAGCACAACATGGGGCCAGTGGATCTCTCTCGGCGCCGCCCTCGGAAGCATCATGTGGTTCAATGTCTGGTTCATCATCTGGCCGACGCAGAAAAAACTCATCACATGGGTCAAAAAAGGCGACGCACCTCCGGAGGTGGCCGGACTGACCAAGAAAGCGTTCCTGGCATCGCGGCTCAACACCTACCTTTCTTTCCCCATGCTCTTTTGCATGGGTGCGGCAAGCCATCTGCCGGCGTTCAATCTTGTTTATGTGCTGGTGGCTTTCGTCGTCAGCATTGTGCTGGTGTGGCATTTGGTCAATAAAGTGGCGGGAAAAGCAGGAGCGAATTTTTAATCCTAATTTTTTTGAACGGGTCCTGCCGCTTGGCAGCCCCTAAAATTCTTGCGTAACTTCGTTCGCTACGAATTTTGGGGCGCCCCGCCTCGCGTCACCCGTTCAAAAAAATTAGGATTAAAAATTTGTCTACGACGTAGTAAACTTGAATTCGATTTTCTTGGTTTCGTTTGCGGCAAGTTTGACACTCTGGGTTTGTGCACCTAATTTTTCATGCCAGGCCTCCACCACATAGTCTCCCGCCGGCAAGTTCTTCAGCTCGAATGTTCCGTCCGGCGCTGAAACCTGAAAATAGGGGTGCGGCAAAATACTCAGGTAGCCCTGCATCCAGGGATGCACGTCGCACTTTAAAGGAACCATGACCTCGGACGACTCGAATTTTTTTGTCTGCTTCATGCCCGCAAGCGGCAAACCAAAGTTGAACGCTTTCAAGTTGGTGGGATAAGAATGGATATTGTGCAGGGTGGAATCCTGGTTGAGGAACGTCACCTGCTGACCCACCATCGCGCCCGACACATGAGGCACGTACATGCATTGTCTGTTCTCGATCACATGTGCCTCCCCGGGAGGCGGGAACGTATAATCCTCAAGCCCCTGCTTCACGTACACGAACACAGTTTGCAAAACATCATTCCTGACCACTAATTCTTCAGAGGCGATCATTCCTTCCCGGTGAAGCGCGGTACATTCGGGATTCCCTTTGACCGAGATCTGCTTGGGTTCCGGAGCCGTCCCTTCGAATAAGATTTTGCCCTTCACCGCACCCGCCGTCGCCGGATCCACGGACTTCGTCCCCGCGGGCGCCGGAGCAGAAACCCTCGAAGTTCCTGGCGTCTGTGTCGCGGCGCCCTCATTCTTCGCGCCGCATCCCGCAATAAAAATAATGGAAACTATCAAAGCCGCGTATCTCATAGCCCCTCGCTTCTAGTTTAATTCGGTCAGTGGTAACTTAACAAGCGGGCTATGCCATCTCCGAAAGGAACGGGCACCTAGTCACCCGGCCCGGAGAAGATGGCATTGCCCGCTTGGCGGAACTTTTTTGCCATCAAATTTTTCATTCAACCTTGATCGTTAAAATTAGATCGCCCGGATGGTCACAGGTCCGGCAAATATTCCCCTGGCGGGCCAATCTTAGTTTCTTCCCGCTCGCGATTCCGGCGGGAATGTTCACCGAGATCATTTTTCCGTCCTTGCCCGCAAAGCGCGCCTCGCCGCCTTTTTGCGCCTTGGATCTTGGGATTTTCAAGGTTGCCGCCACGTCCGAGAAAACTTTCTGATTCTCAACGTCCCCGCTTTCAACCTCATCCCCGAAACCGCCGAACAACCCTTCAAAAATATTCGTGGAATATCGGCCTCTTACGCCGCCCTGAGAGGAACGGAACGCCCGGAGAATCTCCTCGTAATCAAACCCTTGGGCTCCCTGAAAACCACGACTACCTTGGAACCCCTGCGAGGGGCCCACATGCTTGTAGGAGTCGTAGTCCCGGCGCTTCTTGTCATCGCTCAGGACGTAATAGGCCTCGGAGATCTCTTTAAATTTTTCCTCCGAGGACTTGTTGTTGGGATTCGCGTCCGGATGGTATTTCTTTGCGAGATTACGGTACGCCCTTTTTATTTCTTCAACAGACGCACCTTCTTTAACGCCTAGAAGTTCGTAATAATCTTTTTTGGCCATAAGTTGGAAAAAAAATAAACCCGGATTACACAGACCAAGCCAATCGGTGTAATCTTTTTTTAATCTGTGTAATCTGCGTTTATTATCTCAACGCTTTCGCTTTTACTTGCACGTTGCTCATGCCGCCGTAACGCGAATGCCAAGCCTTGGCGCCCTTTTCGAGCGTGGCATTGAGCGCCTTGATATTTTTGACACCTCGGTCAAGCAGCCAGGTTTCCAATGCCTTGGCGCCCTCTTTCGCATAGACCGGCATCCCATCTTTCCATGTCGCGCGGCCGCACAGAACACCCGCAAAATCGACCCCCGCAGACATCGCCAGCTCCAAACTCTCACGGAAAATGTCATCATCCACGCCTGCGGAGAGATAAATGAAAGGTTTGGTGGTGCATTTGTCCTGACGGCGAAAGATCGCCTTGGCCTCCTCCTGGTCATAGGCATCCTGGGTACCATTGAAAGCTTTGGAGCCCTTGAGAAATTTCACATTGATCGGGATCTCAACTTTCAGCACGTCCACCCTGTACTTCTCCTTGGAAAATTCTTCCATGGACCGGATGACGATCTCCGGTTTCAGCTTCGCATACTCCAAACCTTTCTCATCACCGCCCTTGGGGTCATAACCTACGAATTCTAAAAAGAAAGCGATGTCCGCCTCCTCGCACTCCTTGCCGATGCGTTCCATAATCTCGTGCTTTTTCTGATTCACCTTAAGCTCTTCATAAGGAGAGTAATAAAGAAGCACTTTGACGCAGTCGGCTCCCTCATCCTTGATGCGCTGTGCGCTGTAACCCTCGATAAAATCTGGGATTCGACCGGGTCCCGAAGCATCATAGCCGGTCTTTTCGTAAGCCAAGAGGAGGCCGGCGTTCTTGGAGCGCGCTTTGGAAGCCGGCAGACCAAATTCAGGATCCAGAAGAATGGCGCTCGCATACGGCGTCAGCACGCGGGTTACAATAGTCTTGAACTCGCTCATCATGGCCGGAGTGATGTCCTTGTCCGCGACGCCTTTGGCTTTCGCGAGAGATTTCTGGAGCGACCCGCGCTGATCCATGGCGGCCGCTGTGATGACGCCCTTTTCATTGGAAACATTCTTCAAACTTTTGAGCTTGCCTTCTGAAATAGTAACCACTTCGTTTTCCTTTTTGGGTTTAACCGGATCTCAAGCTGGATATTGTATCTTAGGCGGCGCAAACTGCAACTAAAAAAGAAAAACGGGACGAAACGGGACGAAACGGGGCTAAGGCTTTCCTTTTTTGGCCCACCGGCCCGCTTTGCGCGGGCTAGAATGTTTCAGGAGAAATTTTTTGGATTCGTTTTTTTATTCAGGAAAAAATTGACGGTGCGCTGAAGCTGGCTCTGGCTCGCAGGTTCGAGCGACTCAAACGAAACTCCCAGAAAATGGACCGCTCCGTCCTCCCGCGCATGACGACAGTGGCGCACCACCCCTTTTACCGGCAGGGGTTCGCGAACATTCGGCAATTTCATTCGAATATCCAATTTTTTACCGGCCGAAAAATCCCGAGAAGCGCCAAAATAGCATCCTCCCGCGCCCAAATTCTTTACGATCGTCGTTTCCCATTTCA
>CAYZGM010000058.1:0-4259 GCA_964478015.1 uncultured Planctomycetia bacterium | reverse complement strand
TGAGAAGATCAGGGTCCGGACGGTAAGATTCTCGGCAGTTGCGACAAATCGCCCGCACCAGGCGCTGAGCGACAATGCATGACAGTGCCGATCCCACAAGATACGGCTCCAGGCCAAGATCAAAAAGACGAGTCACTGTGTTGGCCGCACTGTTGGTATGCAGCGTGCTAAAAACCAGGTGGCCGGTCAAAGAGCTGCGGAAAGCAATGTCTGCCGTTTCACGGTCTCGAATTTCTCCGACGAGAATGACATCGGGGTCTTGCCGCAAAATACTGCGCAAGACACTGGAGAATGTAACGCCGATCTTGGGATTAATCTGTGATTGATTCACGCCCGTCAAAAGGTATTCGATCGGATCTTCAATCGTGGTGATATTTGATCTCTTGGTTTTGATTTGATTGATGGAGGCATACAACGTGGTGGTCTTACCGGAGCCGGTGGGTCCCGTGATAAGCACAATTCCCTGTTTTGACGTGATGGCTTTGAAATAAGTCTGATGCTGAGCCAGATCAAAACCCAGGAAGTCCAGTGAATCAACCGCCAGCGAATCCTGGTTTAAAAGACGCACCGCCACTTTCTCACCGAACATGGTTGGCAACGTGGCCACCCGCAGATCAATTTTTCGGCCGAGAAACGTAAGCCGCGCGCGGCCATCCTGAGGCTTTCGTTGCTCGGCGATGTCCATATGGGTCAAAATCTTTATACGAGCCACGATTGCCGAATAATGACCGCTAGGAAGCGTCTGCACCATTTTCAAATCTCCATCGATGCGGTAGCGCAATTCAACCATGTCCTCCTGCGGCTCAAAGTGGATGTCCGAGGCATTGAGCTGCGCGGCATTTTCTAAAATTCTCTGAACCACTTTTGAGACAGGCGCCTGATTGTCTTCCATGGAATGGATTGCGACTCGGCTCCCCGAATCTTTTGTGTCTTGATTGGAAAATGCCAGTTCTTGAACGGCTTTTTCCAGACAATCGTCGACCCGGTAATATTTTTCAAGTGCGTTGCGAATATCCTCCGCTAAACATAAAACGCGGTCAATACGACAACCGGAAATCGCGCGCAGATCGTCCGCCGTAAAAAAGTCTGTGGGATCGCTGACGGCAACCGTCAAGGTGTCGCGAGTGACTCGTAGAGGGAAAATACCGTAACGCCTGGCTGTCTCGATGGGAATCAAGTGCATTGCCAACGCATCTTTAGCTTCAGAATCAATGTCCACCACGGGGAGCTTGTAATACAAGGAAAGCTGGCAAAGCAGCGTTTGGGGGTCTAAAAAAAACTGATCGCGGAACTCCTCTAGAATCAGGTTTTCCTTGCGCCCGTGCCGGGAGATTGCCTCGTCCAGGGTCTGGCGAGAGACTAACCCATCGTTTACAATGTGTTCAAGAAAACGCAAGCATTGATCTCCGCAGGATACAACGGCCCGAGCAAGGAATTATACACAATGAATGAGGCTAATTCCTAGGCTAATTCCAGGCCCTGAGAAGTATGATTAAATATGCTTAATTTTGCTTAGATTTACTAGGCGCCAAAACGAAAATGCATGATGTCACCGTCATCGGCCGTGTACTCTTTCCCCTCGAGACGGAACCGACCATGCTCTTTGGCCCCCTGCTCGCCACGGTATTTAACGAAGTCCTCGTAGGAGATAACTTCCGCGCGGATGAATCCCTTTTCAAAATCGGAATGGATCTTGCCGGCAGCCTGCGGCGCGGTCGAGCCTTTCTCCACGGTCCAGGCCCGGTTCTCGGTCTCGCCCACCGTGAAAAAAGTGATGAGGTTGAGAACTTTATAACCCTCTCGGGCCAATTGGTCGAGTCCGGATTCTTTCATGTTCATGGCCTCCAGGAATTCGGCGCGCTCTGTGGGCTCAAGCTTTGAAATATCCTCCTCCACCTTGCCCGAAATCTTGATCATGGAGTAGCCCTCCTCTTTTGCGCGCGTTTGCACCGCCACCGTGTGGTACGAATCAGGTTTTCCAAGCTCGGATTCGGCGACGTTGGCCGCGTAGAGAATGGGCTTGTCGGTTAAAAAGCGCACGTCTTTCAAAAGTGCTTTTTCTTCCGCCGTACGGCCCGTTTGATGCGCTGTTTTCCCCTCGTTGAACCCTTTCTCGAATCTTTCTAGGAGCGCCATGACGCCCTGCGCCTTTTTGTCTCCGGCTTTCGAGGCCTTCTCCGCCCGAATCTTATGCTTGGCGAGAATGTCTAGGTCTTTCAAAATCAGCTCAGTCTTAATGATCTCCATATCCCGCACGGGATCGACCGAGCCGTTCACGTGCACAATGTCCTTGTCCTCGAAGCAGCGCACCACCTGGATAAGGGCATCCACCTCGGCGATATGGCTTAAGAATTGATTGCCCAATCCCTCCCCTTGGCTGGCCCCTTTCACGATCCCGGCAATATCCACGATCTCCACAACGGCGGGAACCACCTTCTTCGTTGGGACAATCTCGGTAAGAACCTCCAGACGTTTATCTGGGACGGCAATGATTCCCACGTTGGGGTCAATCGTCGCAAAAGGATAATTTGCGGCCAAAGCCGATCCGCGCGTCAACGCGTTGAAAATGGTGGATTTTCCGACGTTCGGGAGACCGACAATGCCGCAGTTAAAACCCATAGAAAATAAAAGCAGTCGGAATTCGGAAGTAAGAATTGGGCAGGTTTTTTAACAAGATGCCTAATTCCTACTTCTGACTATCGACTACTAAAGCTCCTTTTTTGGCGCTCTTAACAAACTTTTCAAAGACATCTTTTCCGGTCCCCTTTTCAGGGACATTGCTTTTAGCCCCTGCGAGGATCTGGCTGAACGCAGGCTCCAGCTGATTCTTAGCATCGGGCTGCACCAGCTCCATCGCGCGAAGGGCAAACTTCATCACCTGAACGGGCTCGATGCCAGAAATGTCGTCAAAAAACCAGCCGCAACTCGTAAACATAAAAAGTGAAAACTTTTGAGCCTCCAAAAGCCGCCAGATTCTGAGTTCATCCTCGGCTAAAAGACCGCGCTTCGCATTACGCGACAAAAACTTCTTCCGCTCCATGTCAGAGGCGGGATCTAAAATCACGCGAATGTATTCATTCCGAGCCTGCCAAGGATCTTTCAGCAGCTTCCCGCCCTGAACCTCAAAAATCTGGTCGACTTGATCTTGAAGCCAATCGAAAGCTTCACGCAACACCGCACGCCATTTTTGATTCCATCCGGCCTCATGATTTAGACGGCAACCGCAATCCGCTCTCCAACGCTCCACCCCATGCGAGCAGCTCCATGAACTATTTTCGTAAATATCCACCTCCCAAGCCGAGCCTGTCCTTTCTAGGAAATCAGCGTAATTTGTAAGGCGCGCCAGATGATGCTGCTGGATCTTTTTCAAGCCATAGGCGATGGCCATCTCTCCAAATCGGTGGTGATGCCCAAACGTTTCGCCGTCCGTGGCGGTTGAGACAAGCTGTGAACTGTCCTGACGTCCAAAAGCATTCATGAGTTGATTCGCAAGCTGGTCCCCGCTATGCAACAGTCCGTTGAATGCAATGGCCCGTGAAATAGGCGCATTGTAAAAAAAGATGTGAAACAGTTTTCCTCCCTCGAGTAAAATTCGGTACGCGCGGCGGCTGTCCACCGCTTCATGATGCAATGCCTGCCAGTGGCTCGCAAACCCTACCTTTCTGACCCGTTTGGCTTGGTGAGGGGCCAACAGCGTGTAGTGGATCCCCTGCTCCGCCATGATTGCCAGGCTTTCACGGTCCACGGCGGTTTCCGAAAGCCACATTCCTGCAGGCTTTCTTCCGTAATGATATTCGAAATCCGCAATGCCCCAATAGATCTGGGTGAACTTGTCGCGTTTTTTTGCCAGGGGCAAGATGACGTGGTTGTAAACCTGAGCGAGGGCATTGCCATGACCGTGGTTGACGGCAGCACTCTCCCTATCCGCTTGCACAATGGCGCTGTAAGTTACCGGATTCTTACGTTTGAGCCAGGAAAGAAGTGTCGGCCCAATGTCATAACTAATGAGTTTAAAATTATTAACAAAGGTGGTCGCTTCACCTTTCGCGTTCAAGAACGGTGCGCGAACATTGGCCTCGTAGCATTCTTTTGCAATGCGTTCGTTCCAATCATGAAATGGCGCCGCCGAGGGCTCCTCATCGACCTCCCCAGTCCAAGGGTTCTCGCGAGGCGGCTGATAAAAATGTCCATGCACACAAATGAATTTTTTCATCCGCACATTTTATCACATGTGGCGCAAAATTGTTCTTCCCTCGCGT
>CAYZGM010000057.1:0-10892 GCA_964478015.1 uncultured Planctomycetia bacterium | reverse complement strand
TTGAACCGGGCCTCTTCGGTCCAAATCGCGCCCATTTCGGGCAACGTATAGCGGTTGATCAAGGAAACTCACCCTTCTACCCCAGCCTGTTGGGGAAGAGGGATTATAGCAGAATTTTCTGCACCGTCAAAGAAGAGTCTGCACAACCGTCAAAAAGTGTGCAAACACGGGAAGGGACGTCGGATCTGGGAACTCGTCTTGCAGGCGTGCTGGCGACGAGCTCCCAGATCCTCCTTCCGCAGCATTACTTATTTTGAAATCAACGATTAGCCGCGTGGTCGGCGTGCAAACATGCATGAGGGGCGTAACGCCTGGGACGGTGTATTAAAAAAGTGTTCCGCAATTCAACTTTTTTTAAATACCGAGCAGCTCCTGATGGTTACCCGCAATCATAAACCTAACCATGCCGCTTTAAGCGATCTAACTGCACGAGCGCTTTTTTTCCCTTTCATGCGGGTCATGAGTTCTTTTTCGTCCTTAGCCAGGAACGGTTTCCAATCGACAGTGAAGATTTTTTGCTTCACAAGCTTCTTACTCTTTCGAGGAGATATATTCGACGTTGGGTAAATTTTTAAAATCAGAATCGCTGGTGATCAATTTCATCCGAAGCGAGACGGCGGAAGCGTAGACCAATGCGTCCGCTGTCGCGAGTTTATATTCAATGGACAGATCCGCTGCTCGATAGGCAATATCGGAAGATAGGCCAAACACTTGTGTCTTTTCCATCTCGGCCGCACAGGAGGAAGCAACATCATCTCCTAGTTTTTGTTTCACACGGCGGTAGACTTCGTACAAAACAACCGTCGGCGTCACAATTCTTGGAAGACGCCCCACCAATATTTTTGAATAAGGCTCGGCAAGAGCGCCGTTCATGAAATAGTGAAGCCAGCCGGATGAGTCCACAACCTTTAGGTTCATGGCTTATCGCTCTTGTCCCGGTAGCCCTCCAGGAGATCGATCCCTTTTGCGATCCCTCTCAAACTCTCAAGAGACCTTTCCGGCACCAGGTGAATGACAGACCCCTTATTGATAAAGGTCATCCTCTGTCCGGGCTTGATGCCATAGAGTCGTCTGACCTCTTTAGGAATAACGAGTTGATATTTCGTAGAAACCAATGACTGCGCCATGGCTCTCTCCGATTGGTTACATTAATAGTATCGATACGTGAATTGTAATACGAACTAGCTGCCATGTCAAGGTTTCCTTAGAGGCGTCCCGTAGAATTACGCGGCGGTCTGGAAGTATCGTCGGAGGTTGGCTAGCACGCGGGCATTTTCGATGAATTTCTCAAGGACCGGTTTCACTTGATACTGCACGAAAATATTCCATGTGGCGGCGCCCGTGGTGATCTCTTTTATCGTCTCGCGGCCGGCCCTCTGAGTGGATAAAGCATTATAACCGTCTTCAAAAACCTGGGGAATATCGTCCGTTTTTAACTTCAGTGGATCAAATTTTCCTAAGGGCGCAAGTAGATCCCCGGCAGCAATAGCCAAATAAATAGGCGCTTGCCCAACCCATTCCCCTTCGCCCAAAGGCAGTTGAATAGACCCATCCTGCTGCAGAATGATCTCATTCTCCGTGCTGATCAAACGAACTGTAACACCCTCGGCTTCTTTGAGAGGTACTTCGCCCAAGAAAATAAATTCTCCGTAAGATTTAAGAAGGTCTTGCCACATGAGCACTTGTTCGGGATTTACGACGAGATAAAACCGTGATTTTTTTCCATAACTTGCACGATGCATGCCGGACAACATTTGAAGGAACAACTCCGCCTTCTCGCGCGACATAACGCTCACAGGGATTTCGATATTCTTAATATGGGTGCCCTGTAAAAGATCGTTCGGAATAGCGGAGGTCACCGCCAAGAATTTTGTTTTTTCTGCGGAAACGCCGTTCGCGGCGGAGGATACACCGTCTCTCATCGCAGGAACGAGCCTCTGAGCGGCCTTTGCATTGGAGCTATTGGGTCCAAACGATGATATTACCGCTCCATGGATCGTGGCCGCCCAGGCGTCCGGGGTAAACGAGAAGAGAACGATAGCATCCGCGGCACGGATGAGAATCGGATACACCTTCCCGACCGTATCTTTGATGCTAAGCGCCATCGAGAGCCTCGAACCAAAAAGTTTTATTTCTTCCCCTCTATCAAGTTTTCCAAGCCCGAGGTCTGTAGTCTGCAATCCATTGTCTTTTCCTAACCGTCCGCTGCTTTTCGTCTCCTGTCCGCTGGTCGCTGGTCGCTGCACGCTATCTTTTTCCGCCGCCAACCGCGCGCCGGACTCTTTTGTTCTTTCTTTCTCGAGTCTTATGGCTGTTGCCGCGGAGCCGACGATGATGCCGTGAAGGCGTTGAATCTCCTCATGAAATCCTCCGGTCGCGCCGAGTAAATGAGTTCGAAACTCATCGCTACTCACCGGACCATCAGATCCCCTCATCTGATCCAATGCCAAATTCAAATGCTCTATGATCCCATTCCTCTGTTCGATTGATGTCACATTTTTCATGGGCTTCGGAGAAGTATGACGGATTGCGCCGGCAAGAGGCTCAATCACCGCAGCCACTTGATCGCTGTCGGCCCTGAGGCTTTTTTTCAGCCCTTCAACAATTCCCATCAACTTCTCATCTATTGCGTTTTGTTCCAAGGAATGAATATTATTCACGCTTTTTAAAAGGCCGTTCAGGGTCTCCAGATAAGCCTGATATTTCTTCATGACTCCGATCCGGCTCGCGATGATATGCCACTGCGCACGAATCTCTTTGGCTGCGTCCGTGTCCGCCTCGGCCGCTAAGTAAGGAACCCACTCCGTCTCCTCAAGAATATCGACGCTTCCATCTTTATTGATCCGAACGCGGACGGGCATTGTTTCGTCTCGATCCTGCACTTTGATCTGGACTGAATAAATTTGCTCATTCGCCTCTTTGACCTGTGCCCGGGCGTACAGTCGCTTCATCAGTTTGTCGTGCTTCCCGATAAGACTCTCAAATGTCTCCTGTTGTCGTTTTTTATTTTTTATCGGTAATGGAACAAAATGGATCCCCACTGCCTCAAGATCATGCAGCATGGCATTGATCTCAAAGACCGCCGCCGAACCCGCATCTCTAAAAAAATATCTGGTTTTGCCTTCGTACTGGTATCTAAAAAATTTGGTTCCATCCCGAAGTTCGGATAGATCATCCGTCGGCATGCCGCTTTCGTAATCGAATTCGATTGCGAGACCTTTTCCCAAGCCTACCTGTTTTCTCTTCACGTATTCCAGCACAGCGCTCTCTAACTTCGAACGCTCAATCCCCGGCACCCAATCCCCGAATAAAAATTCTTTTTTTCCCTCAACAACCCCGCTCGCACTTTTCGCCGCCAGCCGGGAGCCGGGGGGGTTTGCTTCTTTCCCATCTTTTTTACGTGACTGAGCAGGACTTGATGATCCTGCACTCTCTTTCCTGAAATCCACGCGCCGGCCATCGATTAGAACACGAAATCCATTTTCCCAACGAGAAGCATCGGCTGGAATTAAAAATAAAGTCTTGCCTGCGTGCATCTGGCCGGTAGCGTAGCGAACATTCTGCATAACAAAACGACCTTTACCATCAGCTTTCCGGATTCGGACCAAGAGGTTAATTCTGCCTCTGGCGGGGTCTAGAATTGCGACTTTTTCGCCGAGAGCCTGGACATCCATCATCTGCCCTGCCCTTTTTGGTTTGATCAAAATTTTTTCATTTGCAAACCAAGCGGTCAGACTATAACGAGTCTTTCGAAATTTAAAGCGACCTGCTTTATCCGCCTTTCGACTGTGGAATAAGACCTTGAAAAATCCCGACTTTGTATCAAGTTCAGCAAACTTATCCCCTTGAATAAGAACATCGAATCGGGTTTCGGAGGAACTAGAGCTCCGGGGAACCAGCGTAACCTGCATCCCGGCTGCCCAAACACCTAAAGAGTATCGTACACCCATGAAAATGAACCGACCCTTGTGGTCAGCCTTTCTCAAGTCTTCTTTTTTTCCCTCAATTATTCCGCCCATACTTTTCGCCGTCAGCCGGGCGCCGCTTTTTTCAATATCCATATCGACCCGTGGCCTGCCAAGAATGCGAATCTTGTAAGGCAATGACATTTTTTTTTCTAGTGCAGTTTTCACCACATGTTTGAATTCACCGATCGGAATATGTTCATTCGTTGGCGAGTCTAAGTTAATGATGAGAAGATCCTTTTCTTCCAACAAATTCAGTATCAAATGCGCGATCACGGGATTCTGGGTGCTCGTATTTCCAAACAGCAAGCCCCGCCGAAGAGCGCGTATTCTCAACCAATTAAGGAGCGCTTTCCCAATTTTGTGATCTTGCTCATTTTCAACAATGTAAAGGCTCATAATGTTGAGTGATCCGCTGGTAATGCCTCTAGAGTCCCGCTCACCCCATTGAAAACCCGGAATATCCGCCCCCATAATATTCTCCGCCTGATCAACACGTAAGCCGTTCCTAAAGAGTCGAAAAGTAAACGTGCCTGAGGGCTCTTGTTGCGAATCAATTCTATCGGCGCGAAGAGTCGACCCATCAGGCAATGAGAGCGTGGCCCCAATCAAGCGGCCGCTAGAATCCACATCTTCTTTAATCTCAGACGCCAGCCGCGCACCCACTATCATCTCTGGATTTTGGCGTTCCTGATCCTTGAGCCCCCGCTCAATATCTCCTGCGAGATCTTTGGGTCTCGTATAGCTCATCAGGCCGTTGGCCCAAAATGCCTTGGAATCGTCTGGACGGCTTAAGATTAAAAATTTTTCGAAGGTGGCGCCGTACTTCATGTGCAATGCCCAGCCCAATGTCGCATCCACCGGCAAAATCCCGGTTTCGTCGGCCAATTGACGAAGCAGGAGCCCGATCAATTTTTGAAATTCGTCGTCAGCGCTTGGTTTCCATAAACCTTCTTCCCGCGCTTTGGGATTCAGCACTTCTTTGAGCTTCTTCGAAAAAATAAGATCGGATTCAGGAGTAATTCCGTATCTTTGGTTGAGCCAATTTAAAAAAGGGATGGGGCTGCCTCCGCGGTGCGGATCTTCACCTACGGGAAAAACATGTAATAAATATCGTAAAAGAAGTTTGAGTGTGTAATCCGGATCCATTTTGAGTACATTTAAATAATTGATGACTTGTTCATCAGTCAGCGGCTTCTTATCATTTTTCCATAACGTTTCTTCGTAGAATTCTTTTACGCCGCCTGGCCGGCTAAAAGCGACGACTTTACGTTTGCCGGCTTTTTTTGCCGAGGAAAAAATCAGCACGTAAGGCAAACCTGGGAAAGCCTCTTTGATAGACTTGACCTTGGTAGGATTTACGATCCAAAAATCATAAAAAACTGCTCCGTGGCGGATCCTAAAATTGGTATTTGGATCCTTAACATCAGCGTATTTCGTCTGGCCATCGGACACATGTGTGAAAATGGCGCCAATAATTTGAATTTTTTCCTCCACCATCCCTTCGGCCACCAGCACCTGTTTTTTCTTTAAAAGTTCCTTTACTTCAATATCTTTCAACCTTAATTCCTCATCCGCCGGTGATTTTTCCTGGATCCACATGACCCGCGCAAGATCTTTCGGAGTTCCGATCCGCACTTTCACTTTTTGTCCGTTAGAAAGAGTCCAATACGCTTCAAACCCCAAAAGCGCTTGGATTTTATCAAGCCTTGGCAGCTCGCCACCTGTCTTAGTGCTGGCCGCTGACAACCGGGACCCAAGCGATGCCGCAGGCGCCGTACTCCGAACTTCGAACTCCCAACTCCGAACTTCTTCTCTCTTCGTGCCTGCCAACTCACTTAGTCGCGCGCCAAATTTATACAAGGGAGAATTTAGCGACTTTAGCTTTTCTAAATCAGCGATCAGTTCATCGGTATTCTTATAACGTATCTCGCGCGAAGCAATTGCGCGCCCAATAATTTCTCTTAAAAATCCATTTTTTATTTTTTCTAACCCGATCTTTTTCCCGTATCGCTCTTGATTGTATTCCTCTCCTGTAGACGCGAAAAATAAGTCCATGCCAATAGTAAAAATATCCGACATCATATCTGGCTTGTTTCTATCTTGAGGATGAGTAAAATACTCCCACCCATCATCCGAATAGCCATGCCTTATCGTTCTTTTAAAATCATAGGGATCTTTGTTCCAATCATAATCCGGCATCATAGATACGTTAAAATCGTATAATGCGATTGTTTCATCATCTCTGATCATTATATTTTCCGGTTTTAACTCGCGGATGATGATTTTTTTCTTGTGCGCAAAACTTACTAATTTTGCAAGCTTCAGCCCAAAATCTAGTACTTGTTGATCATTAAAGCTGCCCCATGTTCTTACTCGCTGAGATAGATCTCTTCCTTCAAAATAGTTTGTTACAATGTAAGAAATATTTTCTGAATGATTTTGAAAGTGAGTTATGACTTCGGATCCTTTTATGACTGGTTGCGCGATATTTAAATTATTTCTATCGGAATTTAGTTGCTGTAAAATATTCCATTGATTTTCAATATACTTATTAGAAAAAGATCCCTCCGATCTCTTGATGACATATTTCTTCTTTCCTAATTCAACAAGAAACACTCGACTCAGCACCGTATTTGCCAAATTTTTCACAACAAATTTCTTAGTTTGTGAAATTCTCTTCAGACCCTCTTCTCGCAGTAGTAATTTTTCAATAATACGCATTAGGTACTCTTGTTCTCTATTTAAAACAACTTTTTGATCCTTCTCGCGATACTCGCTCAAATTTATGAAATCAACCAAAATAGCTGCATCTGATATTGGCTGGCTTTTTCGGTTGTGCAATATATTGATTACTTTTTGAATTGACTTGCGAATCTTTCCGGCAATACTAGAGTCGGTTCCAGACACTTTATTTGCATCCATCCGGGCCAACCTGGCTCCAAACGTCGCCGTCGACTCATCGTTTCGAACTTCGAACTCCCGGGTCCGAACTTCTCTTTCCGTTCTCGTCAAGTCGCTCAGCCGGGCTCCGATCTCCTGCACCATCAAAGGACGCGCTTCCACCGCCGCTCCTGGGGCGAGATTTTTTGGTAGGGTCCTCTCATCGCTGACCGCTGGTTTTCGTTTTTGTTGGGACAGCAGGATCTTTTCGTATTTTTTTAGATTCGTTTCGGTGTCCACGTGGGGGGAAACAACTAGATACGAGATCCTGTTTTCTTTGAGGAGGCGGGTCAGATTTTTGGTGTGGTAGCCACCGGTGACAAGAACGGCGCTTTGAATATGATTTTGATCCATCTGCCGGATGGCCTTTTGCACCATCATCTCGTCACGCTGCTGTGTAAGGCGGTAGAATTCTTGGAGGGGCTTTTTGGTTTCCTCCAGAGCCGCCCGGTAATCCACGACCTGCGCGTCCTGGCCCAGATCCATCAGCTCACGATTGAGGAAAGCCAGCCACGATAGCGGGTGAAAGCGCCTGTCCAGCTGTGAAGCCTCGTACTCGTCAAAGATCTCGCGGGTGGCAGAAAGCGTAAAAAGTTTTTTCAAAATCTGGACATGTTTTGAGATCTGGTAGAGATAGACGGCTTTCGGGTCCGTCAAGGCATGCTGAAAAATATCATCTTCCAGTTTTTCAAGTTCTTTCGCCAGACTTTCCCAATCCAGCTTTTCGCAGAACTTTAAATAGGCAACATAACGTGACAAATTTTCAGCATCAAGTTTATGGTCTTTCGCAAGGTTAAGAACTTCTTCGTAGAATGGTATGCCCGTGTGGGGCAGGTCACCCCCGCGTAGGCGGGGATAGGGCTGATCCCCGATTAAAGAATTCGGGGATGACGATTTCCCGCTTCCGTTAGACGGTTCACTTGATTCCCGCTTACGCGGGAATGACCCTGGTAAACGATCTGCAATAATGGCGAGCTCCTCATTCGCCTTTTTGAAGTCGATCCCGGCTTCGAGCGATTTAAGTTTTTCGAGTGATAAAAATTGCGGGTAACCCAGCAGGTTCACCCCGGACTCCCGCGAAACTTGCGAGACGGTGGTAAAATATTCACCGAATTCTTTTTCTTTGTTCTTAAATTTCTCCAGAAAATCCGAGAGCTCGTAAAGGTGCGCCGGGTAAAACTGGCGTTTCAGGCTGTCCACGCGCTGGCGGATCGTGTCCAGATACGAAACAAGCGCTTCCCTTTTTCCGGCCACCGCAGCGTATGCGGTCAGATTCTGGCCGTAGAGAGCACCGTCTTCCACACCGAGCAGTTTAAAGTCGTGGTCGCCGGCCAAACTGAGGTATTCCGGGCCATCTATTTCGCCGTCGAGAAGATACTTTCTGGCCACCTGCTCGCGGATGCTTTTGGGAGCCAGCGGCCTCAAGAAATTCAGGGAATCGTCGCGGGTCCCGCCCTCCACAAAGACCGTGCGGATATGATGCGAGGTAAACAGATCTTCGAGGATGTTTGAGATATTTTTCTGGGCGCCGAAATTGGTATGCGCATCCTGGATGAGGATGAGGGTTTTATCAGCACCCGAATTGTAAACCGGACCTAATTTGCCCCATTCAGAGGGAATACGCCAAGAAAAGCTCGGAGGTCGGAAGTCGGAGGCCGGAGGAAACACGGTCGCCCTGAGCTCCGAGCTCCCGACTCCAGGCTTTAGTTCGGGAGCAGCCCAAAGCAAATCTTGACAAGTAAATGTAAGGACAAGAATGGCGGATACCAGTCTTATCACGTCTCTTGATTTAAAATTCATAGATCTCACTTTGTAATAGTTTCACTGAACGACTTAAAAAGCACCCCTCAAAATAAGGGTAACCAAGAGCTAAAAACAGGGGTAAAAAAGACTCACTTATCAGACAAGTTTACATGATAGAACGAGGGCAATACAAATCCACGATCTAAGATTTTGTTCGACTAATTCTAGACCGAAATTGACGAGGGAGGAGGCGTTTTCCAGCGCCTATGATTCCACACCCAAAGATGCGGGTACCGGCGTATATAATTTTCCTGGAGACTTACCCATTTCTGCGTGTTGACAAGGATATCCTTTTCGGCGTCGCCCGTTTTCACAAGGTCAAGGAGAGGTTCTACAATGACATGGTGTTTCATCCCGTTCCGTACGATAAAAACGGGGACAACAGGGATGCCCAGGCGCAGTGCCAGCCGGATCGGCGCGGTCGGCGTGTAAGCGGGTCGCCCGAAAAATTCGGCGTAAACGCCGTCCACCGTATCCACGTCCTGGTCGACCACAAATCCGACAAATTTCTTTTCCTTGAGCTCTTTTAAGATTTCGCGCGACGACTCGTCGCGATAGATGGTGCGCAGTTTCATTTTTTTCCGAATCCCGACGAGCATTTGATCGTACTTGTCGTAATAGATGCGACGTCCGATGACGGCGCAGGGATAACCGAGCATCGCCAAATACCCTCCCAAATATTCCCAATTCCCCAGATGCGACACGATAACGATACCGCCCTTGGCCTGCCGCACCACTTCATCCAAAAACTCTCGCCCCTGCATTGTGATAATTTCTCCGAAACGTTTAAGCCGTCTATCCAGAAATGCCAGTTCCGCGGCGATGTAGCCGTAATTTTGAAAAACATCCGCCCCTAGTTTTTCCAGCTCTTTCTCGGACCGCTCCGGGAAAGCGATCTTCAGATGCGCGAGCGTTTTAACCCTTTCTTTCTTAATAAGATAAAAGGCTCTCCTCCCCACGAAACCGGCAAAATGGAATGCCGCCCCAAATGGCAACAATGAAAAAAAGCCCCTGAGAAAGACGGCGAGACCGTACAAGATAGGTCTATAAAATTTCTTTTTCGCCATGGCTTAGGCCGGTTGTTGTTGGGTGACGCAGTGGATGGAACCTAAACCATGGACGAGTGCGGTGGACTCGAGGCCGACGGTCTTGCGGCCCTTGAAAAGCGCCGCGATCGTCTTTAGAGCTATTTTGTCATTTGAATGGCTGTAGGTCGGCACCAGCACCACGCGGTTGCCGGTATAAAAATTGGCATAACTGGCTGGGAGTCTTCCGCCCTGAGCCGCGCCGAAAAGCCTGCCTTTTTTGGCTCCCACCACGCCCGGCATGGGCAGCTCAACAATCCTAAATTTTTTCCCATCCTGGTCTGTCGCGCGCCGGAGAATGCGCAGGTTCTCCGCGAGAGGACTATGATTCTTGTCTTCCCGGTTCGGCTCCACCGCCGTGAGAATCGTTCGAGGACCCGCAAAACGAGTGATATCATCCACATGCCCGTCCGTGTCGTCCCCCTCGATCCCCTCTTTCAACCATATCACTTTTCGAACACCCAGATTCTTTTGGATCCTCTCCTCGATCCCGCGGCGCGTCAGCCTGGGATTCCGGTTGGAGTTCAACAGGCATTGTTCCGTGGTAAGGCATGTGCCAAGGCCGTTCACATCAATGGAGCCGCCCTCCAGAACCATCGAAACGTCGATCCGTGGAAATCGTTCGAGATATTCCAAACGACCCACAACCGCATTGTCCCGAGCGAGGTCTTTGTATTTCCCGCCCCAAGCATTGAAGATAAATTTAAGAAAGGCTATGTCGGTAGTCGGGATTCGGGATTCGGGATTCGGGAGGTCAGAGCTGCCGAATCCTGACTTCCTACTTCCGACTACCTTTTTTGTCACAAATATAGGTCCATAATCCCGCATCCAACTATCCGCGGTCTTGACCGTGTGTAAAACCAGATTCCTGGATCGGACTTTTTTGTTTTCCAACTTCCCAAGCACGCGTCTTCCCGTCGGGACATCCGGAACTGAGAGATGAACCTTTTCGCCTGGCAGCAACGCCGAGATCATCCGAACGAAAATGTCCTCAACTTCTTTCAGCATTTTTCCCGGCCAGGTAGTCTTATTGGTGGGCCAGGTGAGCCAGGTGGCCTCGTGCGGTTCCCATTCGGCTGGCATACGATATAAGTTC
>CAYZGM010000056.1:10560-11166 GCA_964478015.1 uncultured Planctomycetia bacterium | reverse complement strand
TAACTTCAACATCACTTCTTGGACTGCTTGTTGCCCCTGTTGTTGGGGTAGAACCCCCTGTTGTTGGGGTAGAACCAACCAATATAGCGGGGGTTGGATTTGAACCAACGACCTTCGGGTTATGAGCCCGACGAGCTACCAGGCTGCTCTACCCCGCGATGTGTGGCCAAGTATATACCTCATGAAAAACAGAGTCAATCTGGAAACCAGCGGGCTTATGGTATGATATTTTCCGTCCGGCGTTCAGGGAAGGGCCAAAATAGGGAGGGGACAATGAAGAGGGTCGTTTTAGGTTCATTGGTTTTGTTGGTGTTCGCGGGGACAGTGTTCGCCGCGACGACCGAGGGAATGAGAGGATTATTGCCGCTGGGCGAGAAAGCGCCGGACTTTCAATTGGTGGACGTGGTCACCGGCGCGCAGGTCTCGCTCGAGGATTTTTCGGGGAAGAAGGTTCTCTTGGTCGCGTTCATTTGCCGGCATTGTCCTTACGTTCAACACGTCAAAAAAGCGCTGACCCAGATCGGCCTGGATTACAAGGACAAGGACGTGGCGATTGTCGCCATCAGCGCCAATGACCCCGCGGCCAACCCCGCCGACGCGCCCGAG
>CAYZGM010000056.1:0-10550 GCA_964478015.1 uncultured Planctomycetia bacterium | reverse complement strand
AGAGCTTGAAAGAGATGGCCGTCGAAGAAGGGTTTGTGTTCCCGTTCCTGTTCGATGAAACCCAGGCGACGGCGAAAGCTTATACGGCCGTGGCGACTCCGGATATTTTTATCTTTGATTCGGACAGAAAGCTTGTTTATCGCGGCCAGTTCGACGGCACGCGGCCGGGTGGCGGCAAGAATGCCACGGGTGCCGATGTGCGGGCGGCACTGGATGCGTTGCTGGCGGGACAGACGGTTTCCAAGGACCAAAAACCGGCGATCGGATGTTCAATAAAGTGGAAATCAGCGAACAATGAATAATTGCCCCCATTGCAGTGAGGAGTTGGACGATGAAATGATCACGGCCAAGACCTGCGATCATTGCGGACGGGTTCTGGAGGACTTGGATCTTTCGGACAAGGAGTCGGCGGCGGAAGATTCGGAAGAAGAGTCGGAAGAAGAGTCCGAAAAAGAAGACGAGGACGAGGATGAGGACGAGGAAGGTTGAGTCCTTCGCGCGAGCGGCGCTGGCCGGGGCGGCATTTTTCTTGTGGGCCGGTTCATGGGCATGGGCGGAGACGATGCCGGTAAATACCCAGAAAGCGACGTTCGCGGCAGGGTGTTTTTGGGGGGTGGAGAAAGTGTTCAGCGCTTTGGATGGGGTGAGCGCGACGCAGGTGGGGTATACGGGCGGGACGGTAAAAAATCCGAGCTATGAACAGGTTTGTTCCGGGCGAACGGGACATGCGGAGGCGATCGAGATCGAGCATGATCCCTCTAAAATTTCTTATGATGAGCTGTTGGAGGTTTTCTTTCGTCACCATGATCCGACGACTTTAAACCGCCAGGGGAATGACATCGGCACACAGTATCGCTCGGCGATTTTTACTCATTCGCCGCAGCAGGAAAAGGCCGCCAAGCGCGCGGTTGAGGCTCTGACAAAATCTAAAATTTTTAAACGGCCCATCGCCACCGAGATCTCGCCGGCCTCTGAATTTTATTCTGCGGAAGACTATCATCAGAAATATCTTAAAAAAAATCCCCTCGGATATTGCCACATCCAACTTCAATCAGGAAAAATAGGCGAAGTCTTAAAAAAATCCAGACTCCAAGAATGAAAATCCACTTCCGTCTCGGCTGGGCGCGCGGGGGCCTGGCTCGCAAACATTACAAGAACGCGTCCTATCACGAGCTCTTTTCGGAGTACCTCCAAAGAATTTCCCATTTTGCGCCTTGTGCTGCCTCCGGAGTGGATTTGGCAAAAAAAGGCGATGGCAAGACCAAGGTGTGGTTTTGTCACTCCTCCAGGGATTCCAAGATGTTTTCTTCTGAGGAACTGGCGAGGGAGCTTGAAAAATGGAACCTGTCCGGGACCCGGCAGTTGGAGATTGTGATTGGTTCCGCGGATGGTTTTTCGAAGCAAGACTTGATTCTTTGGAAGCCGGATCTTCTGTGGAGTTTTGGGCCGATGACGCTGCCGCATGAACTGGCGTCGGTGGTAGCGGCCGAGCAAGTCTACCGAGCTTTCACTATTCTTAAAAATTTCCCTTACCATGCCGCGCATTAGCCCAAAATTCATGGAAATGATACAATGACCGCGCTGCAGGTCCACGGAGGAAAAATTGCCCAAAACTATTTTGATTGTGGATGATGTTGCAGAGTACGCCGCGCTTCTCGAGAGCCGGTTGAAAGCGGAGGGTTTTGGCACCCTGACGGCCAATGACGGCGAAACGGCGATCCGGAAAGCAAAGTCCAACAAACCTGATCTTATTATTTTGGATATCATGATGCCAAAACTTGGTGGCACGGAGGTTCGCATTGAACTTCTGAAAGACCCTGTCACCAAGGACATCCCGATCATTTTTTTGACGGGGTTGCGCCCTCCGCAGTCCAAGAAAGGGTCCCTAACCTCCGGCGTCAAGACCTTCGGAAAATCAGGCGATCCCAAGGAACTTCTGGAAGCTATCCGAGAGACCCTCGAAAAATCTGCCAAAAACTAACCCGGTTGGATTGAGAAAAGTCACCTCATAACCTCTAAGCTTGCACCGCGTTCCGAGGCTTTGCCCTCCCAATATTTCTCGGCCCGCTGGCGACGGGTCCCCGCCACCCGTCGCAAGGCTCCGGGCTGACCAAATGAGACTTAGCGCTGAGCTCGCGTC
Source organism: uncultured Planctomycetia bacterium (assembly GCA_964478015.1). Classification (GTDB taxonomy): domain Bacteria; phylum Omnitrophota; class Gorgyraeia; order 2-02-FULL-51-18; family 2-02-FULL-51-18; genus JAHFFM01. Next base: position 8,410 of record CAYZGM010000056.1, on the reverse strand, counting down.
GGATGCCGAGGCATTGCCCTCCCGGGGACATAACATTTTTCCCACCGTGAAAAATGTTATTCGGTTGGCACGGTGCGCTCGTCCGTCCTCGCCTCGTCCGAGGGATCGGCGAGGCTCGGCGGACACCATGGCCGCTACCCGTGCAAAACGCCCCTGTCGGACAACGCCTCGGCATCCGGCGCAGGGAGGGGCAAAAGTTTCCGGGTGGCAAAGTTTCGGGTGGCTTGCTATTCGTCGTTTTTTTGATTAGACTGCTGGAACTGCATTTTTTCAATTTTAATCAAAGGGGACCGGAGATGAGAAAAAAAATTTTTGCGGTCGTATCGGGGTTGGTTTTGGCGGCGTCGCCGGTTTGGGCGGCGACCTATGCGGTGGATGTGGATCACTCCTCAGTTTCTTTCAAAGTGAAACATATTCTTTCGAAGACCCAGGGACAGTTCAATAAATTTGAGGGGCAGATTGAGTATGAGCCCGGAAAGCCCGAAACTTGGAGCGCCACAGGCATCATCGATGTCGCCAGCATTGACACCAATTCGCCGAAGCGTGACAAGCACCTCTTGTCCGCCGATTTTTTCGGCGTTGAAAAATTTCCGACCATTGAATTCAAGACGACCGGCGTGAAAGAAGTTACCGCGACGAGCGCCAAGGTGGAGGGATTGTTCAAGATGCTCGGGGTGGAAAAACCGATTGTGCTGGACGTGACGATAGGCGGCGTAGGCGACGATCCGTGGGGCAACACGCGTGCGGCGTTTTCGGCAACCACCAAGATCAACCGCAAGGACTTCGGGATGGTATACAATCAGACCCTGGACAAAGGCGGTCTCATGCTTGGCGAAGAGGTGGAAATCTCGCTCGAAATCGAGGGGATAAAGAAGTAACCTATTTTGGAAAAAAATCCTTACCGTTTAAAAAAAGAGATCGAGCCCGTTCTTTACGATCTCGTTTTCGAGCCGGACCTTGAAAAATTCGTATTCCGCGCCTCGGAAGTTCTGGAATTCCATGTGTTGGCCCCGGTCTCAAAGCTTGTCCTGCACGCGGTTGATCTCAAGGTTCTGTCGGCTGAAATTTCCCACCCCAAACATACCCAAGGGAAGTTAAAAACCCGCAAGATATCGTACGATCCCAAATTTGAAACGGTGATCTTTGATTTTGGGAAGCGTTTAAAACCGGGGAAAAGCTATCGACTTTCACTCCGGTTTGACGGCGTTCTCAATGACCAAATGCACGGATTTTACAGGACATCGTACACGCTGCGCGGAAAAAAATGTTGGGGAGCGGCGACTCAATTTGAGGCGACCGATGCCCGGCGTGCTTTCGTATGCGTGGATGAGCCGGAAGCCAAGGCGCGTTTTCGAGCCACCATGACTATCCCGGAGGGATTGACCGCTCTTTCGAACATGCCGGTGACCAAGGAAACAAGGGACCGCGCCGCAAAAAAGAAGACTCTTCACTACGGGATCACGCCGGTGATGTCTTCTTATCTTTTGTGCTTCGTCGTTGCCGATCTTGAGTTTGTGGAGAGTCGCGGCAAGGGCGGGATCCCTATCCGCGTTTGGACGACTCCCGGAAAAAAAGAGCAAGGGCGATTTGCGCTCGAGGCCGCGCGGCATGCGTTGACCTATTTTGCGGATTGGTTTGCCATTCCCTACGCGCTTCCCAAGCTCGACATGGTGGCGTTGCCGGACTTTGCCTCCGGAGCAATGGAGAACTGGGGTCTGGTGACCTACCGTGAGACGGCGCTTCTCGTGGATGATAAAAATTCCTCAGCCTCCGCCAAACAGCGGGTGGCGGAGGTAATCGACCATGAGCTCGCGCACCAATGGTTTGGCAATCTCGTGACCATGGAGTGGTGGACCGATCTGTGGCTGAACGAGGGCTTCGCTTCTTACATGGGCCCCAAGGCCGTGCACGATAAATTTCCCGAATGGGACCTTTGGAACCAGTACGTGGCCACCGAATATTTCACAGCGCTTCACGACGACGCGCTTTTCAGCAGTCATCCCATCGAGATCCCGGTGAAGAATCCTCATGAGATTCGCGAGATCTTTGATCACATCACCTACAACAAAGGCTCGGCGGTGAACCGCATGCTCGAGCATTATCTGGGAGAGGATAAATTCCGCGCGGGCCTGCGGAAATATCTCAAACGCTACGAATATCGGAACGCCAAGACCGTGGATCTTTGGAAAGCTCTGGAGGAAGTTTCGAAACAGCCCGTGAGAAAAATCATGGCCAGCTTTACGAAGCAGGAAGGCTACCCTTTGATATCGGCGGATCTCGTAGACGGGAATCGTTTGGTGCTTTCACAGAAACGTTTCACGTTCAACGGAAGTCCGGACCGAAAAAAAATGGCCTGGTACGTGCCGATCACTTATACAAGCGCTTCTTTTGACAGGGCCGGGGTTTTTTTGTTGGGGTCGTCCTCAGCCGCCGTGCCTGTTTCCGTGAGGGCCGATGCCTGGCTCAAGGTGAATCCCGGGCAGACCGGATTTTACCGGGTGCGTTATTCGGAGGACCTTTTATCGCGGCTTACACGCGCCGTCGAGGAAAAAAAATTGCCGGCGACTGATTCTCTCGGAATTCTTAACGACGCATTTAGTCTCGCGCGTTCCGGGGATCTATCCACCTCGTCGGTGCTGCGGATGCTGCCGAGCTATCGCGAATGGGGGGATTACAACGTCTGGCTCACGGTGTCCGGGATTCTAGGCAGCGTCGAGAATTTGATCGAGGACGACACGTTGAAGGAACTGTTTTTTCGCTTCGCGCTGGAACTTTTGAATCCGGTATGGGGCCTTTGCGGATGGGAGCCCCGCGAAACAGATTCTCATTCGAAGCTTCTGCTTAGGTCGCTTGTCATCGGGCGGCTCGGGCATTTTAGGGACTTGAAAGTGATTCAAGAGGCCCAAGCGCGTTTTACCCGTTTTGTTTCCGGAAAAGAATTGTCTCCCAATTTACGCGGAGCGGTTCTGGGGATTGGAGCGGAGCACGGGGGTTCCCGCGAGTGGCGCAGTTTGAAAAAACTCTATCAGAGCACGAGTCTTCAAGAAGAGAAAGTGCGTGTGCTGCGTGCGCTGACGCGCTTTCAGGATCCCGGCATTGTGAGAGAGATCCTCGGATTCTCTCTTTCAGATCAAGTTCGCGCTCAAGACGCCTACGTCATTCTCGCCGGATTTGGTTCCAACGCCAAGGCAAGGACCGCCGCGTGGAAATTCATTAAATCTAAGTGGAAAAAGATCACTCAGATGTACCGCAGCGGAAGCGTGGGTTTGTTGGGCCATATTTTGGAGGGTTCCACCGCGGCCTTCACCGAGGTGAACGAGCTTAAAGATGTGGCGGACTTTTTCCGACGTCATCCCGTGCCCGGAACGGAGAGAACCCGTCTCCAAACATTGGAGTTGATCAGGGCCAACATTGCTTGGAAAAAAAGGGACCGGCTGGACCTGCAAAAGTGTATTTTGGGCGATTCTCTGGTATAATAAGGTCACTGATTTCGCGCGCTTTGGGAGGGCGCTTGGTATGAAAAAAATGATCCTTGGAATTCTCTCGCTTGCCGTATTTTGGCTTAACTTTCTCCCGGCGGCCATGGCATCGGAAACTTTCGTGTCCGCGCCACAGACAGAGACGGTCGATAAGAACCGTTTAGAGGGATGGATTGTCCGCATCGATTATGGCAGGAGCAATTTTCGCATGCTTGATCCCCGCGGGTTTGAGCGCCGTGTCACCACAAAGCCCGGAACAATCGGGGACTATAGAATCGGTGACAAGGTGCGCGTCGAGATCGATCCCGGTTATAAAAGAGCCCGGTCTATCGAGAAACTGAATTAATCTCTGCCTACAGGAGCCGACCTTGTCTCCACACACGATAGAAGAAGTGATGCGCCGAACGCGCAAGATTCAACACGAACAAACTCGCCGGGAATCCGAAGATTATTTAGAATTGGTGATGTTCCGTGATTCCTGGAACGACGTCCTCAGCCTCTTTGAGGGTTATTTCGGTCCTGCCCTGAAACGTGCCGGGGAGTCGGCGGACGAAGAAGCCGAAACCATCACCAACCGCCATGGCGGCATCGCCCAAGACCAGGTGCTTTACCACGCTGCGCGTGATAATGCCCAGCACATCGCAATGATCTGGCCCTGGGCCGACGGAAAGCGGATGACGGTCAAAATCCTGCAGGAATGTCCATAGAGCCCTATTCGCCTGATCGAACACCGAATCTGACTGCCGTGCAGGAATTCGAAGTCCACGTTGAGCCGGACTGTTTTTCCTCCCCCCGTGTTTTTTTGATGCAGGAGGGAAACAGAGTTTCTTCCGCGTCTTCCGTCGTTCCCAGGATCCTGCGTGACTTGATCCAATCCCAAAAAAATTCTCCCTCCGTTGAGCGGGATCTAAGCGATTTTTTGAATCAGACCCAGGATCGTTTCCCCGTGTATTTTCACACGGATCACGGCGTCATCAAGACTCAATGGGACAACTCAACGTCTTGGGTGGCCAAAACCGAGCTTGATCTGAACAGCGGCCGCATCCGTGTTCGAAAAATTGCCCTAGATAAAAATGCCCCCGAAAACACAACCCTTGATTTTGCCCGTGTCGGGGAGAGGCTCATTGTGGATCTTGAAAAAAATCGTCTTGTTTGTCTTGCGGACACCTCGGGTTGGTATATCGCCGATCTTTTGCGTGAGTCCATGGATCTGGGGGGCCCGCTTTTGACAGGTGATTCGTTAACTTATGAACCCGAAACGGAGCAGGATCCGGAAGCCCTGTTTTTAGCGCAAACGTACACCTCCGTGCTGAAAGCTTCCGCCAAAGATGTTCAGGAGGATGAGGTTTTCCCTGTGGCATCCGAACCTTTTGAGATCGCGTTGGCACATTTCAACGACCGCAAGGTAAGTTATCCCAAAGAACAGAGGGCGAGTTACTTGAAAGATCTTGTCCTGAAAGTGGGAGGACAGCCGGCCGAGGCTCAGGAGGCGCAATTGTCTTTTCGCGTGACCCTGTCTCGGAAAAACAGTCCGTCGCTCATGTTGGTGAAAGGGTCTTGTTTGTGGGATGGGCAATGGTTTGATTTTGGCCACGATTTTTTTAAATATTTTGAGCATCTGCATTCACTCCGTTCGCCGCACCTCAAGCGAAATGCTCTGAAGCGCCGACTGGCGGAGGCTGCGTTTCGGTTGCTGTTTGAAACAGATGAGATCCGCGCCGAAAAAGTGATCGAACTTGAGATGGCGAAGCTTGCGCTCGCGGATCCGCAGGCGCGTTGGGAAACGGAAGAATATCTGCGCCGTTTTTTTAAGACATTTGTGACGCATGAAGTGGAGAACATGCTTGCCACCCGGGAGTCGTGGTGCTGGGCGGGCATTGATCACAAAAAGTTGGGGATGGTTTTTTCCGTGGTCCAGGAGATGTTTGGGGGTGATCTTTTGGAATGGCTCGGGCGTCAGGAGAAAGAGGTCGATACACGAGAGCTTTTCTTGCGCTTAAGAGTGTTGCACGCCCGCCTGGGGTCCCACGGGATCCAGCTTTGTTTTCATCAGCGCCTGGTCCAAAATGCGCGATTCAGGGTCAAGGTTGCAGCGGTCCAAAAAAGCGGTCTTGATTGGTTCGAAATTCATCCGGAGGTTTTTTGGAATGGAGCGCCGGTGACCGAGTCGGAGTGGCGGACCATCCTGGAGAACCAGGGCATTCTTGAGAACGGAGAAAATCTTTGGGTGCTCGACGCAGAATCCCTGAAAACCCTTGAGGTGATGCGTGAGCTTTTAAAGCGTCCTGGGCGCAAGGGTGGATCAGAGGCCGGTTCTGCGCCGGCGACGGGAACGCGCATTCCTCGATTGCACATTTTAGATTGGGTGCACTTGCGGCAGTTGGGTGCCGAAGTGGAGCTGACGCCCGAAAATGAGCGGTGGGTTCGGCGTTTGCTTGGATTTGAGAATATGGGAGTTAAGGAGCTTCCGCAGCATTTCCGGGGCCAACTTCGGGACTATCAAAAAGAGGGTTATGAATGGTTGGCGTTCTTGTATGAACACGGCCTGGGTGGTTGTTTGGCGGATGACATGGGTTTGGGTAAGACCGTGCAGGCGATCGCTTTCCTCGGCGGGATCCACGAGGGAAAATTCTCGATTCTTTCGAAAAAAGCTTCCAAGTTCCCGCATTTGGTGGTGGTGCCGACGACGCTTGTTTTCAACTGGAAGCAGGAATTTCAGAATTTTTACCCGGACCTCAGGGTCGTAGAATATGCAAGTTCGACGCGGTCGGATGACTTCAAGGATGCGGACGTAATTTTGACAACCTATGACTTGATGCGCCGCAGGGAAAAATTTTTTCACGGACGGTGTTTTCATGTGGTTATTTTTGACGAAGCCCAATTCATGAAAAATATTACGGCTAAACGCACCGTGTCCGCGCGCAGGCTCGAATGTGATTTTGTCCTGACGCTCACGGGGACGCCGCTTGAGAATCATTTGGGAGAATATTACTCTATCCTGGATATTTCGATTCCCGGACTTTTGGGGCCCTACGAGGAATTCAAGCGACTCGGATTATTCGATCCCATCGAGAGGTTGAAGAAACGAGCCGCGCCCTTTGTGTTGCGCCGTACCAAGGACAAAACGCTGAAAGAGCTTCCTCCCAAGACGGAGAACGAGGTGTATTTGCGCATGAGCTCCCGTCAAAGAGCGCTCTACCAAAAAGTGGTGTCCAGCGTCCGCCGAACCGTGGACCAAGCGTTTCAGCAAAACACGGCGCCCCAGGCAAGTCTCACTGCGCTTACCGCCATCTTGAGACTGCGTCAGGTCTGCGTGTCACCGCGGCTTGTCGATCGTAAGATTCACGAGCGCTCTCCCAAGATAGAATTCCTGCTTTCCAAGCTTCGCGAGATCATTGAGGAGGATCACAGCGCGCTCATTTTTTCGCAATTCACCTCATTCCTGGATGTGTTGGAGGAGGAGATCAAGAAAGAAAAGCTGGAGTATTTTCGTATGGACGGGCGCACTCCAAAAGCGGCTCGCAAATCTCTGGTGGATGCTTTCCAGTGCGGCGCCGGCGCGCCTTTATTCCTTATCAGCCTTAAGACCGGCGGGGTGGGTCTCAATTTGACCCGGGCAAGTTATGTTTTTCACCTGGATCCCTGGTGGAATCCCGCCGTCGAAAATCAGGCTTCAGACCGTGTGCATCGCATTGGACAGAAGAAGAACGTATTTGTCACACGCCTCTTGATGGAGCGCACGGTGGAGGAAAAGATGATGCTATTGAAGAAGAAGAAGAGCCAGCTTTACCGGGAGGTGCTGGACGGGGTACTCCCCAAGAGCGGAAAAGCGGGTTTTCTCACGCGTGAGGATTTTGACTTCCTGCTGACCTAGGCAGAAAAGCTAGAACTGGTTGTTGATTTATGTTACCATTTGCAGCGCGTAAGGAATGCACAAGCGGAGGTGTTGAATGATCAATATTTTCCCCCCTGGATTTTGGTCGACGACGGCGCTGCTCGGAGTGGTTCTATTCTTTGTTTTGGGGGTGGACCTGTTGTTTGGGGCCAGGTTAATCCTCTCCTTAAGTAAGACTGCCAACCGGAAATTTCACATAGACCAGATTATCATCAATGCCTTGGTAGAATTGAAAAAAGGCAGCGACCGTGAATTCGACGTGGAGCTTTCCCTGTTGCATGGATGGGGCCGGTTCGTCATGGGCGGCCTGCTTTTTTTCTCCGCGTTCCTGATCGCAGTAAATTTGCTTCCTAGATTAAGATAATCAGCCCTTTTAAAAGACTCTCTTTTTTTAAGACTCTAGCGCTCCTTTGGGCGGTAGGGTTTGTTTTTTGCACGGCATCCCTCGCGGAAGGCCCTTTCCGTGTTAGACATGTTTCCGACGGCGATACCCTGGTTTTGGAAAACGGACAAAAAGTGCGCCTGATCGGAGTGGACACACCCGAGATGGATGACGAATCCCGGAATTCAAAAAACGCGAAGCGTCAAGGTCTCGACGCCAAGCGAGTGCTTGCTTTTGCAAAGAAAGCCAAGGATTTTACGCGCAATGCGGTGGAGGGCAAGTCCGTTCGGTTGGAATATGATTGGCAACACGCGGATAAATACGGCCGCGTGCTTGCCTATGTGTATCGTGAGGAGGACGACTATTTTTTGAATGCCGAAATCATCCGCGGGGGCTTTGGTTTTTTCTATCCTTATTTCCCGTTTCGCTACTCGGAGGCGTTTCGTAAATACGCTGAAGAGGCACGACAAAATAAAAAGGGATTATGGCACGATAAGGGTTAATTTGGTAAGATACGGCCGTTTCCAGGGTCTCCGAAGAGGAGGCCTCGGTTCTCGCATCCGTCGCCGGGATTTATCTCAGGTGTGGCTTCTGAATCGAAAGCGAGGGTCTCATCATGACAGAAATGAACGCGACCAATGAAAAAAAGAAATG
>CAYZGM010000055.1:0-11528 GCA_964478015.1 uncultured Planctomycetia bacterium | reverse complement strand
CGATGGTGCCGACATTCACGTGAGGCTTAGAACGTTCGAATTTTTCTTTGGACATCGCGGCTAGACTCCTCTGTATTACCGGTTTCTTCTTTGCTCGATCGCTTCTTGGGTGTTGCTGACCTTGATGATCTTCTCCGCCACATTCTTTGGAACCTGCGCATAATAGGAGGGCTGCATGATAAACGTCGCACGACCCTGAGTCAAGCTTCTTACGGATGTGGCGTATCCGAACATCTCGGAAAGAGGCACAAATCCACGCACCGCCTTATTGATTCCTTTCTGATTCATGGACTCAATCTTGCAACGACGGGAGCTTAGATCACCGATCACATCTCCCATAAACTCTTCCGGGGTAACCACTTCGATATCCATGATCGGTTCAAGAAGGATGGCGCTCGCTTGACGCATCCCGTCCTTGAACGCAAAAATAGCGGCCATTTTAAAGGCCAATTCCGAGGAGTCAACCACGTGAAAGGAACCATCGATAAGCTCTACGTGAATATCCGTAACGGGGTATCCCGCCAGAGCGCCTGATTGGGCCGCTTCCATCACGCCGGCCTTGACTGCGGGGATATACTCACGCGGAATCGCGCCTCCGACGATCTCATTCTCAAATTCGACACCCTTGTTTGGCTCATCCGTTGGACGCATTTTAAATACCACATGGCCGTACTGGCCGCGGCCGCCGGACTGCTGAATGTGCTTTCCGACAATCTCAACCTGTTTCGTAATGGTCTCTTTGAACGCAACCTGAGGCTTGCCAACATTGGCCTCCACCTTAAATTCTCTTTTCATGCGATCCACAATGATCTCAAGGTGAAGTTCTCCCATCCCGCTGATAATGGTCTCGCCGGTCTCTTGGTCGTAATGAACTCGGAGCGTCGGGTCTTCCTCGCGCAGACGGCCCAGAGCCATGCCCAATTTTTCCTGGTCTGCTTTCGAAGCCGGTTCAATGGCCATGTCAATAACGGGATCCGCAAACTGCATCTTCTCAAGAATAATGGGGCTCTTTTCTTCGCAGATCGTATCGCCGGTTTCAGTTTTTTTGAATCCAACGCAGGCACCGATGTCACCCGCCTGGATCTCGTCGACAATCTCCTGCTTGTTGGCGTGAAGTTTCACAAGTTTCCCCACGCGCTCACGCTCGTTCTTGGAAGCATTGTAAACATACGTGCCCGCTGTGATCGTGCCGGAATAGACGCGGATAAAAGTTAGTTTTCCGACAAAGGGGTCTGTCGCAATCTTGAAAGCCAGCGCTGCGAGCGGCCCCTTAGGATCGGGCTTTCTCACAATCTCAGCATTCGTGTTAGGATCCGTCCCGGGGATAGAGGGAATATCCAAGGGTGACGGCAAATAATCCACCACGGCGTCCAGCATCAGCTGCACCCCTTTATTCTTAAATGAGGAGCCACAAAGGATGCCCACGAATGCGTTCTTGACAGTCGTGCGGCGAAGTGCTTGCTTCACCTCGTCGTTCGAGATGGTCTCGCCGTTGATGAATTTTTCCATGAGGTGTTCATCAACCTCGGAGAGCTTTTCAACCAGCTCCGCGCGAGTCGTCTGAGCATCTTTCTTGTACTCCTCAGGAATCTCGATCACCTCATAATGACTGCCCAGATCTTCACTGTGGTAGATCTTTGCGTTCATTTCGACGAGGTCAATCTGGCCCATAAATTTTTCTTCGCTTCCCAACGGGAGCTGGATCGGCGCAGACGAAGCCGTCAACCGCTCTTGGATCTGCTGGACAACGGTCTTAAAATCGGCACCAACACGATCCATTTTATTCACAAAACAAATGCGAGGAACCTTGTAACGATCCGCCTGACGCCAAACGGTCTCAGACTGCGGTTCCACTCCACCCACGGCGCAAAAAACGATGACCGCGCCGTCCAGAACCTTAAGCGAGCGCTCCACTTCGACCGTGAAATCCACGTGGCCAGGCGTATCAATAAGATTCATCCGGTAGTCGCGCCAAAAACAGGTCGTGGCAGCCGCCGTGATCGTGATCCCGCGTTCCTGCTCCTGCTCCATCCAGTCCATGGTAGCCGTGCCTTCATGCACTTCGCCCATTCGATGGACTTTCCCGGTGTAATAAAGAACGCGCTCGGACGTAGTCGTTTTGCCGGCGTCAATATGCGCCGCGATGCCAAAATTTCTGGTTTTTTCTAGCGAGTACTCGTTTGACATTTTTAAATTCCGTTGAGTTGTTGAGTTGTTGAGCTGTGGAGTTGACTAAATCCCGACTCAACGACTAAACAACTCCACGACTCCACAAACATCACCATCTGTAGTGGCTGAAAGCTCTGTTGGCTTCGGCCATCTTGTGAATTTCTTCTTTCTTTTTAACGGAAGTTCCCTGCCCGTTGAATGCTTCCACGATTTCATCCGCCAAACGCTGCTTCATGGGTTTTCCCTTGCGGCTGCGGGCGGCATTGCGCATCCAGCGCATCGCCAACTGAGCGCCGCGGTCCCCCCGCACTTCGACGGGAATCTGATAGGTTGCGCCTCCCACCCTGCGGGACTTCAGTTCCAGCAGAGGGCGCACATTGTCAATGGCCTTCATAAAAACTTCGATCGGATCGGGTTTTTGTGTTTTCTGAGAAACGATATCCAGAGCGCCATAGACAATCTTTTCGGCGTTCCACTTTTTTCCGTCCTCCATCACGATATTCATGAAGCGTGAGACGGTCTTGTTGTTAAATTTTGGATCGGGGGTTACTTCTCTTCTTTCCGCTCTTCTTCTTCTCATTTCTTCTTATCTCCTGCCGGGGCCTTGCTGTCTCCCCTGGGCGCCTTTGCGCCATATTTGGAGCGCGAACGACGCCTGTCGGCAACGCCGGCCGTATCCAGGGTTCCGCGCACGATGTGGTAACGAACTCCGGGAAGATCTTTCACGCGGCCCCCTCGGATCGTGACGATGGAATGCTCCTGTAAATTATGTCCCACGCCCGGGATATACGCCGTGACTTCCGTGCCGTTGGTTAGACGCACACGCGCAACTTTTCGAAGCGCCGAGTTCGGCTTCTTTGGCGTCTGCGTTTTGACCTGCAAACACACGCCGCGGCGTTGCGGACAACCCGCAAGCGCCGGCGACTTTGTCTTCGTATTTACTTTTTGCCGCCCTAGGCGGATCAGCTGATTGATCGTAGGCATTACTTTTCTTCCGTTCCGATAAGTTCTTCTGCCGCGAGTTTTTTCGCGGACTTCGTTTTTTTAGACTCCTCCTCGATGTGACGCGTGATTTCTACGCGCCGCTGCCCGGCAAAACCCGTTCCCGCAGGGATAAGGTGGCCCATAATAACGTTTTCTTTCAAGCCCAGCAAGTAATCTCTTTTACCTGCCGCCGCTGCATCCGTGAGAACACGTGTGGTCTCTTGGAAACTCGCCGCGGAAATAAAGCTATCCGTGGACAAAGACGCGCGTGTGATTCCCAAAAGGATCGGGTCCGCTTTCGCCGGCTGCTTCCTTTTCTTTTCTACGCGTTCATTTTCATCAATAAGCTTCCAGCGATCCACCTGCTGGCCCGCCAGGAAATCCGTATCGCCGCCGTCCGCTATCCGTACCTTGCGCAGCATCTGGCGTACAATGACTTCGATGTGTTTATCGTTGATGGAAACACCTTGCAGGCGGTAGACCTGCTGGGTTTCATTGACGAGGTATTCCTGCAAGGCGCGTTCTCCGCTGATACGCAGAATGTCCTGAGGAACAACCGGGCCATCCACGAGCTGCTGACCGGACAAGACGTAGTCACCCTTGTACACATTGAGATGCTTGCCATGGGGAATGAGATATTCTTTTTTCATGCCCGTAGAACTTTTTACCACCACACGGCGATGACCCTTTTTGGAGTCGCCGAATTCGACCGTGCCGTCAATTTCCGAAATAATGGCAGGATCTTTCGGGCGCCGCGCCTCAAAGAGTTCCGCCACGCGCGGAAGACCGCCGGTGATGTCCTTGGTCTTGGTAATTTTTCTGGGTGTCTTCGCGATGAGATCTCCCGCAGCGATCTTCGTGCCGTCATCGACAACAATGTGGGCGCCGGTCGGGATCGGGTAGATGGCCAGAACATCTTTTTTGTGGTCCAAAATGAGAATCTGGGGGTGGTGTTCTCCACGATGCTCAATGATGACGCGTTCGATATTTCCGGTTGCCGCGTCCAATTGCTTATGCATCGTCACTTCGTCGAGAATATCTTCAAATTTGACAGTCCCTTCGACCTCGGTGAAAATGGCCGCATTGTACGGATCCCAATCAATGAAAAGCTGGCCCTTGCTGACTTTCTCGCCGTCAGCCATCTTCAAGTTACCGCCGTGCGGTACCGCGTGACGCTCGAGCTCGCGGCCCGAACCGTCCTGGATCGACACCTGGCTATTCCGACTCAAGATAACGTACGTGTGATTTTTGAGCTCAACGGTCTTGATGCCGTGGTACTTGATAAATCCCGCATTCTTTGCTTTTATGGACGATTCGGAAACCGTCCGGCTGGCCGTTCCCCCGATATGAAATGTTCTCATGGTCAACTGGGTGCCCGGTTCTCCAATGGATTGGGCTGCGATAATGCCTACCGCCTCGCCAAGCTCGACAAGCCGCCCCGTCGCAAGATTTCGGCCGTAGCAACGAGCGCAGACTCCGCGGCGAGACTCGCAGGTAAGGACAGAGCGAATCTTAATCTTATCGATCCCGGCCTGCTCGACTTTTTGTGCCGCCTCTTCGCTGATCTCTTGATTAGCTTCCACAATCTGCGTGTCGGTCACAACATCCACAATGCTGTCGGAAGCAACACGGCCTACGATTCTTTCGCGAAGAGGAATAATGATCTCATCGCCCTCCAGGACTGCCTCGACAAAAATACCTTTTACCGTGCCGCAATCCTCGTTATTGATAATCACGTCTTGTGCGACATCCACGAGGCGGCGTGTCAGATAACCCGCATCCGCCGTCTTGAGCGCCGTGTCCGCTAAACCCTTGCGGGCTCCGTGCGTTGAAATGAAGTACTCGAGCATGGTCAACCCTTCGCGGAAATTCGCTTTGATCGGGTTTTGAATAATCTCTCCTGATGGTTTTGCCATCAAACCGCGCATGCCGGCCAACTGCCGGATCTGCTGCTTCGAACCACGGGCTCCGGAGTCCGCCATCATGAAGATAGGATTGAAACTGTCCAGCTCCGTGAAAACAGCGTCAGCAACCTCGTCGGTTGTTTGAGTCCAGATATCGACAATGTTGTTGTGGCTCTCCCCCTCGGTGATGACACCGCGCCGATACTGCTCTTCGACTTTCGAGACAAGCTCCTGAGCTTTCTCAAGAAAAAGAGCCTTCTTTGTTGGGATATGAAGATCGTCCAGTGAAATGGATATTCCTGCGAGCGTCGCATGTTCAAATCCCAGGACTTTCAGATCATCCAGAAGCTGGATTGTCCGATGATGCCCGGAAATCTTATAGCACTCGGCGATAACCTTATTGATCTTGGATTTGGTGAAGAGCTCATTGAAGTAAGGCACGTTATCCGGCAAAAGCTGGTTAAATATCACCCGGCCGGTGGTCGTCTGGACAAGGTTCCCTTTCACACGCACCTTGATCTTGGCGTGCAGCCCCACTTCGCCGTCATTGTATGCGATGACCACCTCTTCAGAATCAGAAAAAATTTTGCCCTCACCCTTGGACTTTGGCTTCTCTTTCGAGAGATAGTAGCAGCCCAACACAATGTCTTGACTCGGGGTCGCGACGGGACGTCCGTCTGCGGGTGAAAATATATTATTGATGGAAAGCAGAAGAATACGGCATTCGATCTGCGCTTCAAGCGACAGCGGCACGTGGACGGCCATCTGGTCACCGTCGAAATCGGCATTGAACGCCGCGCAAACGAGCGGATGAATGCGAATGGCCTTCCCCTCCACAAGCACGGGCTCAAAAGCCTGAATGCCAAGACGGTGCAAGGTCGGCGCGCGGTTGAGCATCACCGGATGATTTTTGATCACCTGTTCCAGAATGTCCCAAACCTCCAGACGTTCTTTTTCAACCATTCTCTTGGCGCTCTTGATCGTATGCACGTACCCCATTTCGCGGAGTTTTTTGATGATGAACGGCTCAAAAAGCTCGAGAGCCATTTTTTTCGGCAAACCGCATTGGTGGAGTTTTAGCTCCGGACCCACCACGATGACCGAGCGGCCTGAGTAATCGACGCGTTTTCCCAAGAGGTTCTGACGGAAACGGCCCTGCTTGCCTTTCAACATGTCGCTCAAGCTCTTGAGCGGCCTGTTTCCTGAACCCAAAACCGGACGCCCGTGGCGGCCATTGTCAAAAAGCGCATCCACCGCTTCTTGAAGCATGCGTTTTTCGTTACGAACAATGACGTCGGGTGCGCGCAATTCAAGCAATTTCTTAAGACGGTTGTTGCGGTTGATCACGCGTCTGTATAGGTCGTTCAAATCGCTGGTCGCGAAACGTCCGCCGTCGAGAGGCACCAACGGGCGGAGATCCGGCGGGATCACCGGAACCACGTCCAGGATCATCCAATCGGCCTGATTGCCCGATTTTTGGATGGATTCGACGATGCGAAGACTTTTGATGATTTTTTTCTGGGTCGCTTCTCCCTTGGCCTGCTTCAATTCCGCGTGCAGCTTGCTATTCAGCTTGGCCAGATCAACTTCTCTTAGAAGGTCACGAATGGCTTCCGCGCCCATCTTGGCGACGAATTTGTGACCGTAGTTCTCAACCATCTGCTGATATTTTTCATCCGACAAAAGATCGCCTTTTTTAAGCGGCGTATCTCCCGGTTCAATGACAATGTATTCCTCGTAGTAAATAATTCTCTCGAGCTCCCGGAGGTTCAGCTCCAAAAGTGCGCCGATGCGCGAGGGAACGGCCTTAAAAAACCAAATATGCGTGACAGGCGTCGCCAGGTCGATGTGCCCCATGCGTTCGCGACGAACCTTGGAGAGCGTGACTTCCACGCCGCAACGGTCGCAGACAATGCCTTTGTGCTTAATGCGTTTGTATTTTCCGCAATTGCACTCCCAATCCCGCGTCGGTCCGAATATCTTTTCGCAAAACAAACCGTCTTTTTCGGGTTTAAATGTGCGGTAATTGATCGTCTCGGGCTTTTTCACCTGGCCTTTAGACCAAGAATGAATGACCTCGGGCGATGCAATCCGGATGGAGATATAATCAAAACTCGATGACACAAACTCTTCGGGGTTCATGCTGGAATTGTTACTCAATTTCCACCTCTTTTTCGACTTCTGATTTTTTTTCTGTCCGCACATCCAGCGCCAGCGATTGAAGCTCTTTCACCAGAACATTGAATGACTCTGGCGTGTTGGCTTGAAGCGAGTTCTCGCCCTTTACAATCGATTCGTACATCTTGGTGCGTCCCACCACGTCATCGCTTTTCACTGTTAAAAGTTCCTGCAGCGTGTACGCCGCGCCGTAGGCCTCAAGCGCCCAAACTTCCATTTCTCCGAAACGTTGTCCGCCAAACTGAGCCTTGCCGCCGAGCGGTTGCTGAGTCACGAGCGAGTAAGGCCCGATGGACCGCGCATGGATCTTGTCATCCACCAAATGCGCGAGCTTCATGATGTAGATGTATCCCACGGTCACCTGTTGGTCGAAACGTTCTCCCGTTCTTCCATCGCGCAAGGTGACCTTGCCTGTCTCCGGGATCCCGGCCTTTTTCATGGTTTGCTTGATTTCAGCCTCTGAAGCGCCGTCGAACACGGGCGTTGAGATGCTCATCCCTAGGAGCTTTGCGGCCCAACCCAAATGCGTCTCCAGGATCTGTCCCACGTTCATGCGAGAGGGAACGCCCAGCGGATTTAGCACGATGTCCACCGGTGTGCCGTCTTCCAAATAGGGCATGTCCTCGGCGCGCATGATCTTGGCCACAATTCCCTTGTTGCCGTGACGGCCGGCCATCTTATCGCCGACGGATATTTTTCTCTTGTGGGCCACGAGCACTTTGACGCGCTTTAGAACCCCGGGAGGAAGTTCGTCCCCGCGCTTGACCTTGTCCTTCTCGCGATCCATCTCATAACGCAGCTCATCGATCTGGTCGTCCATGAGGCGCATGATCCTCTTCACGGATTCTTCGGTATCTTCAGCTTCCTCGAGCTTTATGGACTCAATATCCGCCCGCATAATCTTGGCTAAATCAGATTTACGGACAGTTTTCCCGCGCGCAATAAGCGTGCCGCCCGTCTCAAGATCCACCAAACTCGCGGCCAGCGTTTTTCCCTCGAGAAGCGAGACCAGTTTGTTATTTTTATCTTTCTCCAGCTGCTGGATCTGGGCCTCGTAAATCTCCTTGATCTGGTCGATTTCTTTGGCCATTTTGACGCGGGCTTCTTTCGTCTTGGCCTCTTGGCCTTTTCTTGAGAAAATCTTCGTGTCGATAACAATGCCCTCGACTCCGGGAGGAACCGTCAAAGAGGCATCGCGCACATCGCCGGCCTTTTCGCCGAAAATGGCACGGAGGAGTTTTTCCTCAGGAGAAAGCTCAGTTTCGGACTTCGGCGTCACTTTTCCCACGAGGATGTCACCAGGACCGACTTCAGCGCCGATGCGGACGATGCCGTCCTCACCCAGGTCTTTCAAGGCTTCTTCTCCGACATTCGGGATATCGCGCGTGATGTCTTCCTTGCCCAAACGCGTGTCGCGCGACTCAATCTCAAACTCCTCGATGTGAATAGAGGTGTAGACATCGTCGTGCACCATGCGTTCGCTGAGGAGGATCGCGTCTTCGAAATTGTACCCGCGCCATGGCATGAACGCCACGAGCACGTTGCTTCCAAGCGCCAATTCCCCGTTCTTCGTGGCAGCTCCGTCGGCAATGACCTGGTTCTTCTTGATCTTGTCACCGACTTCTACAATGGGACGTTGGTTGATGCAGGTGGATGCGTTCGAGCGTGCGAATTTTTTGAGGGGGTATCGTGTGCCGCTAACGACGATCTCATCGGCTTGCACACTGGTGACCTTGCCCTCTTCTTTGGCCACGATCACAGCTCCCGAATCCCGCGCGATCTTTGATTCCATACCGGTTCCCACCAGCGGCGCTTCCGTCACCATCAAGGGCACGGCCTGTCGTTGCATGTTGGAACCCATCAACGCCCTATTGGCGTCGTCATGTTCCAGGAACGGAATCAACCCGGCCGCGATGCTAACCAACTGCTTTGGCGACACGTCCATATAGTCGATCTCTTTCGGGCTCATCATCGGAAAATCACCCTTGTGGCGGCAAATAACCTTGGAATCCGCAAAATGTCCTCGGCTGTCCAGCTTTGCATTGGCCTGCGCAATCACAAATTGATCCTCAAGATCTGCGGAGAGGTATTCGATCTTTTCCGTGGCACGGCCGTTCTCAACTTTCCGATACGGCGTTTCGATGAATCCATATTCGTTGATACGCGCATGGGTGGAGAGAGATGCGATAAGACCGATGTTTGGGCCTTCCGGCGTTTCAATAGGACAGATTCTTCCGTAATGGGAATGATGGACGTCACGAACTTCGAACCCGGCTCTTTCGCGGGACAAGCCTCCTGGCCCGAGGGCGGATAAACGGCGCTTATGCGTCATTTCTGCCAAGGGATTCGTCTGGTCCATGAACTGGGAGAGCTGGCTGCGTCCAAAGAAGTCACGAATAACGCTCGAGATCAACTTTGAATTAATAAGGTTATGCGGCATCATGTTTTCAATCTCATAAATGCCCATCCGTTCCTTGGCGGAGCGTTCCAACCGCGCCAAACCAATGCGGAACTGGCCCTGCAAAAGCTCACACACGGTACGAATGCGACGATTGCCCAAATGGTCGATATCATCCGTATCCCCGTCCCCGTTCTTGATCGCCACGAGGCGCTTGATGATCGAGATCAGCGTTTCGCCATTCAACGTGCGCTCTTCCATCTTCACTTTCATGTTCAGTTTGCGATTCAACACAAAGCGTCCGACGCCGCCCAGGTCATAACGACGCACGTCAAAAAACATGCGCTCAACCATGGTCTTGGCGCTGTCAATGGTCGGAGGATCTCCCGGTCTTAATTTACGGTAAATATCGATAAACGCGTCCCCGCTGGATTTGGTGTGGTCCTTTTTGAGGGTTGCCATGATCTCCGGCGCTTCGGTGCGGCTGATCATGATTGACTTCACTCCTGCGGCGCTCATCTTGGTGATAAGCTCGCGAGTGAGCTGGCTGCCCTGCTCAACAATGACTTCCTTGGTCTCAGGGTCTACCGCATTCTGAGCCATCGTATGACCGACCAAATTTTTTGGATTGTACCGGTTGATCGATTCGATCTTATCAATGCCGCAGAACGCCTTGATAATGGCTTCGTCCGTTTCATAACCGAAAACGCGTAGAAGCGCCGTGGCCAGCAGCTTCTTCTTCCGGTCGATATACGCATAGAGAGTATCGTTGATGTCGAATTCAAATTCGAGCCACACCCCGCGGTGCGGGATAATGCGAGCCGAATAAAGCATCTTTCCGTTGTGGTGAATGGATTTTTCGAATGAAACTCCGGGAGACCGGTGCAACTGGCTCACGATCACTCGCTCGTCCCCGTTGATGACGAACGTTCCGTAATCGGTCATGAGCGGCATGTCTCCGACGTAGATCTCTTGCTCTTTCGTGTCGGTCGGACTCTTGAGGCGGACCCGGATCTTCAGAGGGGTCGAATAAGTGGCGCTCTTCTTGTAACACTCTTCGAGAGAATATTTCGGCTTGCCAAGCGAATAGGACACATACTCCAGCTTGTGCTTGCCGTCATAGCTTTCGATCGGAAAAACTTCCTGGAACACTTCCTCAAGGCCGGCATTCTTGCGTCGGCTTTTTGGAACTCCGATTTGCAGAAAATCATTGAACGAGTCCGTTTGAAGCTCGATCAAGTTCGGAATATCACAGACTTCCGGAATTTTTCCAAAATTATAGCGTTTCGTTTCCATATGCGTTTTTAGGATCCCTTAGTGTCACAAACTAGACAGAAAAATACCCTTTTCCGTTGGCCTACGCATGACCTACGGATCCGATAAAAGGTATTATTATTTGAACTCGACTTGAGCTCCAGCCGCTTCCAGGGCTTTCTTCATGGCTTCCGCTTCTTTCATCGGGACATTTTCTTTGACTGGTTTTGGAGCCGCGTCCACAAGATCCTTGGCTTCCTTTAAACCGAGCGTCGTGACCGCACGGATCTCTTTGATCACGTTGATCTTGTTCGCTCCCGCGCTCTTCAAAACCACGGTCACGGAGGTCTTCTCTTCGGCAACAGCGCCGGCAGCTGGTGCTCCGGCAGAGGCCATCGCGACCGGGGCCGCGGCGGATACGCCAAATTTTACCTCAAGCGCTTTCACGAGATCTGCGAGCTCAAGAACGCTCATCGTCTCGATCGAGCTGATAATGTCCTGCATCTTGCCACTTTTTGCTTCCGCTACTTGTGTCATTGCTTTACCCTCTCCTTTATTATTCGCAAATTGCGATGAATCCGCCGAAACTTACTGACCTTTCACTAACTAATGGGCACACTGGAAGTCCGGATCTATGTCAA
>CAYZGM010000054.1:0-11534 GCA_964478015.1 uncultured Planctomycetia bacterium | reverse complement strand
AAGGAGAAATACCGCATGAAAGGCACAGTAAAGTGGTTCAGCAATCAAAAGGGCTATGGATTTATCACGCCGGAGGGCGGCGCAAAAGACGTGTTTGTGCATCATAGCGCCATTCAGGGCGACGGATATAAGACCTTGGATGAGGGCCAGAGCGTCGAATTCGAGGTGACGCAGGGCCCCAAAGGGGAGCAGGCGGCCAGCGTTCGCAAGCTCTGATCCCGATAAAGCCGCTTTACTGAACCAAAAGCTCGGAAAGCCAGTCCCAATGGCTTTTCGGGTTTTTTTGTGCTCCCTTGAAAAGGGGTAGTTAGGATGCTATACTCCCTTACACTTGTAGTCTAATCATGCGTGTATTAATTGCGGAGGTTTGAGGTGGTTCAACAGGAACAGGAAAGACGCGAATATTTCAGGTTAAAATTCAATACCCCTTTACAGTTCAAGGCTTACGACACGACAAGTGCTATTCCAGGGTCGACCCGTAACATCAGCCAATCTGGGATCCTTTTTCAAACAGAGCAGGCACCTCCCAAGCTATCCAGCATTGTCTGGATGAACCTGGACATGAGAACCCTTAAAATCTGCCAGGAAATCGAATCCAAGGCGCTGATATTCAATAACGGTGTTTTGGGCAAGGTGGTGCGCGTCGAGGAAGATGCCGACAACAACAATGCCTATGACATTGGGGTTATTTTCTTGAACAAAAGTGACAAGGACAGCCGCGCGGTTCAGGACATTCTCCAGCAGCTTTCAGAAACAGACACTTAAAAAACAGTTGGGTCGGCTCAAAGGGCCGGCCCTTTTCTGGCCGCTATAATGTCCTATAATGTATATTATGTAAGGTATTGTAGAGGGAGAATCCTGCGCAGTGTGGAATTCCATCAAACAAAAAACCCCGGAGGCTTAGCCCCCGGGGTTTAATGGCAATACCTGTTAGAATGTAACCTTAACCTCTGAAACCAGCTGGGTCGCTGTCGCATCGTTCGGGCGCGTGTATAGATCTCCCGGGATGAACCAGTCTGCCATGAGGGTGAATGTCACGTCTTCCGTGTAGCTGTAGATCGCAGCCAGGTCCACTTCGTGTCCGATACTCTCCGATAACACCGAGGTTGTCGGGTCTGTTGTCGTGGTGTGCATATTGTCCGTGGCCCAGAAGTACCAGTAAGCCGCCGTCAGCTTCAGGTCCTCCATAGGAAGAATGGAGCCGTAGAGACTGACATGCTGCTGGTTCTGGCCGGCCACTTGGTCATTTGTTGCGGAGGTGGCCCAGAACGTTTCCAAGTAATCGTGATACCAGCCATAGATGGGCCCGCGGAATGAGCCGTTCCATGAGCTATAGGACTGGGTGGATCCGGCGCTAAGGTCCGATTCCCCGTCCAGGTACACGTATTGGACGCCAACCGTCGGCTTCCAGGGGCTGTCCCAACGGTATTCTCCAAAAACATCCACCCCCCATGCATCGCGGTCCCTTTTTGGCGCACCAACTGCTCCGCGGTAATCCCCGAACTGGTAGGCCACTTCCCCACCCAGGGTGATTTGGGAGATGGGATCAAACTGCACGCGACCGCCAATGGTGTCCGTCTCATTGTTCACGGTCCCGGCGGCGCCGGCAAACGTTGAGCGGTCCATTTCGCCCGTATAATAAAGATCCGCCACGGCGTTATACTCCGCGAATTTGTACGTCATATAAGCAATGTACAGATCACGGTCATTTTCCGGATTATTTCCATTTTCGCGGATCTTGGAATAGACAAAGTCCAGGGTCCACGGGTTGAAGTCCAGGGTAGCCCGGATCGCGTCAAAAGACTGAATCTGGGTAAATTCATCCGCCTGGATTGTGGCCTGAGGATCCTGAGGGTTCCAACCAACGATGAATCCACGACCAAAAAGGAGATCCTGACGGCCGATGGTTAATGTCAGCGGCGCGTAAAAGATCTCTTTCATCTGGACATACGCAAGATCGAGCGTAACGTCGAATTCATTGGCACTGCCTGCATTTTCCCAGTCGCGCTGGTTGAGAAAGCTAATCACCGTTGACACCTTGTCCGTCAGATCCGCGGCTACTTCCACCTGAGTGATGCTCATGAAGAAGTTATCCGCCTCTGACCTTTGGGTGGTTGACGAGCCGTGGGACTGCGCCTGCGCACTCCCGACGGGCAGGACGCCCGCGTCGTTGTTATCCAACAGATCGAAGTTGCTACGGTAAAACCCGTACGTATCGACGGAACCGCTGACTTTTACATTCTGGGTTTCGGCAAACGCTGTTCCCGATAATCCCACAAGTACCAGCGGCACCATCATCATTCTAAGGTACCCAATTTTCATCTCGAACTCCTTGTTGTTTAGGTTCTTTATTTTCTTAAGAACGGCGCTCTTGGCGCCTTGGCTCGACAACCTGCCTTTAGAGAAATTCACCCCTTTCTTTGGCTTTTTTGCGGCTGTCTCTGTTTTTCATATTGACCGTATTATACGGGGCTATGTTACCAGGATGTAACAAAAAAATTAATTCCGAAGTCGCCTGGCCAGGGCGTTCACGCGGTCCGCCACACCCCGCAGGTCGTCATTTTTTCTTAAACGCACCCGATGGCGCGGCTCCCCGGATAGGATACGGTCCAGGTCCATTTCCAGGCGTTCAATGGGTCCCGCAAACCGATGGGAAATCACGAGAGCGCACCATAGAATGAGAAGGACCAGAGCGGGCAAGGCGAGGAGCAGCAGATTGTTCACGCGATCGACCACGGGGTTTAGATTGGCGAAAATGGCCTCCGGAAAGACAAGCTGCCTTGCCAAAAGTTCAAAGACGAGCGTGTAAAAACAAAAACCAAGCAGAACGATCGGTGCCAGCATGGCCAGCAATACCAGGAGCAGGTATTTGGCTTGTATTGGGTGCCTCATGAACCATTTTACTCTCCAAACCATTGCGCTGCCCTCCCCCTTTTTACTTTGTTCATTATAATATTTTTTTCTTTATTGAAATATCAGAAAAATCAGCCGAGGCCTGACTTTGCGTGCTGTCCGAATCGCTCATCAAGGCGATGATACCGATAGGATGTTTTGGTTTTTTTCCAAAGAGTTTTTCATAGTCCGCAAGCGGGTTCCGCTCCTCCTGGCGCCAACCGCCAGAACTTTCTCCGGATGGACCGCTCTGCAGCACGAGTAATTTAATCCGGTCAGAATACGGGCTGTCCGCATGCGTCCCCGCGGGCAAATGTTCATCCCAGATATATTCCAGTGCGTCGGACCGAAATAAATTGGAAGCCAAAAAAATGACGTATAGCCTTGCTGCAAAATCATCGTCCGCACGATCTGAAAACGTTTCGGGGCTACGCTTTTTTGGAAATTCCCTGACGCGCCATCTCCAGCTTAAGTAAAGATCAGGCGAGGGTTCGTGATTCGTTTTCATGTACAGCCCCGAAGCAGAGTCTTTGCTGTCCGAGCTTAGGTAGACGCGCCCGCCTTCCTCTCGCACTTGATATTCCGTGACCCCCTTAAAGATCTTTCTTTCCCAAGCCGCGAGCGAGGCATCATTCGTAAAAGGAAAGATTTCCAGGTCTTGAAATGTTGTCTTGGCCGTCAAGGGGCGCACAGGCGCCATCGCGGTTGGCGCGTCATTTTTTAGAGCAAAAGGCCCCCAACCCATTTTTAAGGCGCCATAGAAGCCCGCGGCCAGGAAAAGGAAAATAATGCCGGTCTGATAAAAGTGACGTTTTCTTTTTGATTTTTTTTTCACAAACTAAATTTATTTGTGATAGGCATGCGTCGATCACGTCCAAAGGCTTTTGGCGTGATTTTAAGACCCGGCGGCGCCTGGCGTCTCTTGTATTCGTTACGGTCTACCCTACGGACCACGCTGCGGGCGAGCGGTCTCAAAACGCCTTTTTGGGACAATTCCTCAAGCGAGCAATCACCCTCCACATAGTTTTTTAAAATGACGTCCAACACATGGTAGGGCGGCAACGTGTCTTGGTCTTTTTGTTCCGGGCGAAGCTCGGCGCTCGGCGCTCGGCGCAGCACAGACCCTGGGATCGCGAAATCATTGTCGCGGCGATTCCTGAATCTGGCAAGCCGGTACACGAGGGTTTTTGGAACGTCCTTGATGACGGCAAATCCTCCAGCCATATCTCCATAGAGCGTGCAATACCCGGTGGCCATTTCGCTTTTGTTTCCGGTCGTCAGAACGAGATGGCCAAATTTGTTGGATAGGGCCATCAATAGATTCCCCCTTATCCGGGCTTGTAAATTTTCCTCGGTGATCCCATGTTTTTGCTCCGAAAAAACGGACTTTAGGGTACCAAGATAGGCCGAGTAAATAGTTTCAATGGAAAGATCCCAAAGCTTGATCTTCAATTTTTTTGCGAGCGCAATGGAATCGTGATAAGTTTCCGATGAGGTGTATCGCGAAGGCATGGTCAGTCCGAGAACACGGGAGGCGCCCAGCGCATCCACGGCGATACAGGCCACCAGCGCCGAATCGACCCCACCGCTTAAACCAATGAGGACCTTGTCAAAAGCGTTTTTTTCCACATAGTCGCGAGTCCCTAAAACAAGCGCGCGGTAAACTTCCTCTTGGCGGGAAAAAGGTCTTGCGAGAGTGTTTTTAAATTGCAGGAGAGGTTTTTTGGGAGATTTTCCACGCAAATTCAAGGGAATCGTTTGGAATGGCAGGTGCTGGCTTATGGGAACCCCCGTATTTTCACGGCGAGGATGCAACAACAAGTCTCTTACAAGGAAATCCTCCCCCAAGTAAGCCCCCGCGGCTAACGTTTTTCCGGATGGCGAGACCAGGAGGCTTCCCCCGTCAAACACGAGTTCGTCTTGTCCGCCCACGAGATTCACATAAGCCACATGTGCGCCCGTATGTTTGGCCAGCTTTTCAATCAGCGCTTTCCTCTGACTCTGTTTTCCCATGTGGTAGGGCGACGCTGAGAGATTTAGGATAAGGGACGTTCCCCCGCGGTAAGGCGGCTCGTAGACGTAGCTTTCCGGTAGCCATATATCTTCACAGATAGAAAGGCCGATACGCAGGCCATTCAAATCGAGCAAACATCCCTCGGATCCTTTAGAAAAATACCGTTTTTCATCAAAAACCCCATAATTGGGCAGCTCTATCTTTCGGTAGGTCCCAACCCAATGGCCATTCACAAGAACGGCGGCCGCATTGTAAAGCTTCCCGCCGGCGTCGCGGTCCACAAAGCCGAGGATCGCTTGCAGTCCGCGCGACTGGGCAGCCACGTATTTCAAGGCCCGAAGATTGGCGTCGACGAATGCCCGTTTAAAAAGAAGATCCTCCGGGGGATACCCCGGGATCGTCATCTCAGGAAATACTAGGAGGTCGGCTTGGGCTTTTCGTGCGTTGGCGAAACCCCGAAAAATTTTCCGGGAGTTTCCAGAAAAATCTCCGACCGTGGTATTGATCTGGGCAATTGCCAACCTCATTCGGAAGCCTCCGGCCAAAATGTCGCGCATGTTTCCGAGTCTCTTTCGAGGGTTAAGTATTTTACGGAGAAAGACGAAAGAGGTCCTGATAAACGCTTCCAGAACGCCGCCAGAAGAGAGCCATCGTTGATGGCAATTTTTTTAAGAAAATCCACATGCATGTTCAGATCGCTGGTGTGAACCTTGGAGATGATCTCCCGGTGAACGATGGCGCTCAGTTTATTTTCAAGCTCTTCCGGCAGCCACTCGACCGTGACGCCAAGAAAGTAGTTTCTCCCCAAGACCCTCCCTGCCACCGTGTGGCACGCGCTAAAAGAAAATTTTTTTGTAAGTTGGGTTGCCATTAAAAATGAAAGAGTTACTTCCGGCAGTTGCTGACGAGATTCATGAATTCCATACGAGTCGATCGATCGCTCCGGAATGCGCCCAACATGGCGCTGGTGACGCAGGTGGCATTTTGCTTCTCCACCCCCCGCATGGCCATGCATAGGTGAAAGGCCTCGATGATGACGGCCACACCCAGAGGGTCAAGCGCTTCCTTAAGGCATTGCGCGATTTGATGCGTGAGTCTTTCCTGCACCTGGAGACGCCTGGCAAAAATATTCACGATCCTCGGGATCTTGCTCAGGCCTATGATCTTGCCCTTGGGGATGTAGGCGACATGGCATTTGCCGTAAAACGGCAGAAGATGATGCTCGCAAAGGCTGTAAATATCCAAGTCTTTCATCACGACCATTTCGTCGTATTCTTCATCGAACACGGCTGAGTTGATCACTTTGCGGACATTTTGACGATAACCGCTTGTCAAATATTGGTAGGAAGCCCCTACGCGTTTGGGGGTCTTTTTTAGGCCTTGCCTGTCAGGGTTCTCTCCTATTTCTAGGAGCACTTGATGCATGAGAGATTCAAGCTTTGTTTTTTTCATGGAGGAACGATGATTATAGGGCGGATAAAGGGCGGATTCAATAAAAAAACCCGCCCTCTCGGGATCTACCCGAAAGAGCGGGTCTATCGATAACCGTGATTATTGCAGACGTGCCTTTTCGGGGTTCACGAGCGGCTGCTTTTTGGGGATCCAAAAAGTCAGCAGGTCAATGGCGCCACCGCCGATGCGGTGAATCGCCTTACGAACGCCGATTGCTCCCCCGGCCACAACACCTGTGAGATTCTCACCGGTATTCTTGCCTTTGGCGGCCTCCTCATGGGTGCGGTCCATTATTTCCACCCAACCCGTCGCTGCATTACGACTGCCGGTTTTAAGATTCTTGACTTGCTCTTCCCCGGTCAGACCAGCGGTAGGGCTCGAAGCCTGTCCATCCGCAAAAACTGGTAGCGTGGTGAACGAAAGCATCATCAACAGTGACAGTGCGATTAATTTCTTCACGTTTGTATCATCCTCCTTGTTTATGGTAGAGCAACTACACTGGCGAGCTTAGCATGAAATGATTATCAATGCAAGCGTATTTTTAGCAAAGATTACAAAGCTTTACAACCCTTATAAGCTCTGCAACACTATCGAAA
Source organism: uncultured Planctomycetia bacterium (assembly GCA_964478015.1). Lineage (GTDB taxonomy): Bacteria > Omnitrophota > Gorgyraeia > 2-02-FULL-51-18 > 2-02-FULL-51-18 > JAHFFM01. Next base: position 4,580 of record CAYZGM010000054.1, on the reverse strand, counting down.
ATTCATGAATTGCAGATCCAGCCCAAAGTCTTTTGACCTCAGCAAGGCGATGGCTGTTTGCAGATCATCAATTTTCAAAGACTGCACCCTCACTTGGTCCGACTGGATGGACGCCTGAACTTTCATTTTGGCGTCCTTAATTGCTTTCACGATCTCCTTGGCCTTGTCTGCCGGGATGCCGCTTTGCACCGTGACCACTTGGTTCACGGAACCCCCCACACGCCCCGTTTCGACCTTACCAAATTCCAGCGCTTTGAGCGACACATTTCTTTTCGTGCATTTTAGCTGGAGCATGTCCACGACTGTTTTTAACTTGTACTCGTTGTCCGCTTTCAGTGTAATCTTTTTTTCGCCCTTGTTCAGATCTACGGATGCCATCGAATCTTTGAAATCGAATCGTTGCGCGATTTCCTTTTTAACCTGAGTCACGGCGTTATCCAACTCCTGCATATCCACTTCTGAAACCACATCAAAGGAATGGTCCTTGGAGCCCATCAGAAAATCCCTCTCAAGGCAGCGCCGACCTCGCTAAGATTCTGGATGACGCGAACTCCCCTGGACTCGAGGGTTTTAATCTTGTCTTGGGCGCTTCCGCCTGCGCCGGAGATGATAGCACCGGCATGACCCATTCTCTTTCCTTTGGGTGCGGTGATCCCGGCAATGAACGCGGCGACTTTTTTCTTCATGCGAGCTTTGATAAAATGAGCCGCTTCTTCCTCTTGACTGCCGCCGATTTCGCCGATCATCAGCACCGCCTTGGTATCCGGATCATTTTCAAAAAGTTCCAGGGCTTCAATAAAGCCTGTTCCGATCACAGGATCACCGCCGATTCCAAGGCAGGTGGTTTGACCCAGACCCGCTTGAGTCAGTTGCCAAACAGCCTCATAGGTTAGGGTTCCGCTGCGCGAGATGACACCGACCGATCCTTTTTTGTGAATGTAGCCCGGCATGATGCCGATCTTGCATTGTTCGGAGGTGATAATTCCAGGACAATTGGGTCCGATGAGACGGGCTTTTTTGGCACGGGTGTATTCAACCGCTTTCACCATGTCCAGGGTAGGAATGCCCTCCGTGATGCACACGATGAGGCTGATCCCCGCATCCGCCGCCTCCCGGATGGCCGAAAGCGCGAAAGGCGCCGGCACATAGATCATCGATGCGGTGGCTCCCGTTTTCTCGACAGCCTCTTTCGCGGTGTTGAAGACCGGAATGGTTCCGACAAAGGCGCCGCCTTTTTTTGGCGTTACGCCGGCAACGACCTGGGTACCATACTCCAGACATTTTTGAGCGTGGAAGGCGCCTGCCTTTCCGGTGATCCCCTGACAAATAACCTTGGTGTTCCGATCAACGAGAATGGACATGGGCGCTCCGATAGGCATTCACTTCCTGGACGGCTCGCTCGGCCGCCTCCTGAATGGTGTTGCATGAGATGATTTGCAGCCCGGATTCTTTTAGGAGCTTTCTCCCCACCTCGACGCTAGTGCCCTCCAAGCGGACGACCAGAGGGGTGCGGAGCTTGATCTCCCGGGATGCCTGGATAACACCCTCGGCGATAACATCGCACTTCATGATGCCTCCGAATATATTGACGAGGATGGTCATCACGCGGCTGTCCTGTAAGATGATTTTGAATCCTTCTCGGACGGTATCAACGGTTGCGCTTCCCCCCACGTCTAAAAAATTGGCGGGCTCCCCGCCGGCCAGTTTGATCATGTCCATGGTTGCCATGGCAAGACCCGCCCCATTCACAAGACAGCCGACACTCCCCGTCATGGAAACGTAGCTCAATCCAAATTGTTTGGCTTTCCGCTCGCGCTCATCTTCTTCATCAGGATCTTTTAGGCCGGCAACGTCTTCATGGCGAAACAGGGCATTGTCATCAAAAACGATTTTCGCGTCCAAAGCTAAAATAATATTCCCGGGGGTTAGCGCCAAGGGATTAATCTCACAGAGAGACGCATCCTTTTCCGTGAAGAGACGGCAGAGTTTTGCGGCACATTCTGCGATCTGTTTAGGAATCCCGTCATTTGAAAAGCCTTTTCGCAACGACGGCAGCAGAGACTCAGCGGATGGCAGGTGTTCCGGCGAAAAATGAATTTTCGTAATCGCGGCCGGGTTTGCGACAGCCACTTCCTCAATCTCCATTCCACCCTGCTTCGAAAAAAGAATGATCGGCAGTCCCCGGGAGCGGTCGATGGTTACGCTAAGGTAATATTCTTCCAGGATTTTTTTATCTTCTGACATTAAGATGGAGCGAACTATTTTTGACTCCCCCGCGGACTGCGTAGTCGAAAACGGTTTGCCTAAAAATTTTTTTGCAAAAGACGTCGCCTCTTCGCCTGAGGCCACTCTCAACACTCCGCCTGCCTTGCCCCGTCCCCCCATCAACACCTGCACTTTCGCGATCGCTGTTTTTCCTGCCAGGTCACGGAAGATAGTCGCAGCAGCGGCCGCGTCAGAAAAAGCGGCGGCATTGGTGGTGGGGATCCCATATTGGATTAGAAATTTTCGGGCCTGGTACTCGTGTATTTTCACGGGGCGAGCTCTTTTTGCGGTGCTGTGTTAACCGCGCACATGCCCGTGGGAGTCATGGAGTCAGGCGTTGGTTCCGGCTAGCACGAGGCGCTGGATTTCCTCAATGCCTTGCTTTACTTTATCCGCTGACCGAAAGAGCGATTTTTTTTCCTCTTCGCCGAGAGAGATCTCCACAACTTTCTCAACTCCCTTAGCGCCTATTTGGGCCGGAACTCCGAAATAAATATCTTTTAGGCTGTATTCGCCACGCATGTAGGCGCAAACCGGCAGGACTTTTTTTTGATCCTTGAGGACGCTCTCGACCATGGCCGTGACGGAGCTTGCCGGCGCATAAAAAGCGCTGCCTGTTTTAAGGAGGGCCACGATTTCGGCGCCACCATCACGCGTTCTTTGTTCGATCTTCGTTAGATCCGGAGCGGGAATCAGTTCCCTCACGGGCTTGCCTTTCAGCTTGGAGTGGCTCGAAACGGGAACCATAAGATCTCCATGCCCTCCCAGAACCATCGCTTCAACATCTTTGGGAACGCCACCCAGATTTTCGGCAATGAAGTATCGCATCCTTGCCGTGTCTAAAACACCGGCCATTCCAAAAACCCGCTCTGAGGGGAAACCCGTCACTCGAAAGGCTAGATATGTCATGATGTCGAGCGGGTTTGTCACGATGATTAGTTTTGAATCCGGGGCCTGAGCTTTCACATTTTGACAGACCTCACCCATGATTTTTGCATTCAAATTCAAGAGATCTTCGCGGGTCATTCCGGGTTTTCTTGGCAGGCCCGCGGTCACCACCACAATTTCAGCGCCGCGGATATCTTCATAGCGGTTCGTCCCTAGGATCCGCCGGTCATGCCCCTCGATGGGTGCGGCCTCCATGAGATCCAACGCCTTTCCTTGGGGCATTCCCTCCACGACATCAAAAAGAACCACATCGGAGAGTCCTTTTTCCAGGATGCGCTGGGCCGTCGTCGCGCCGACCTGTCCCGCCCCAATGATCGCGGTGAATGGTTTGCGAATAGTCATGCTAGGCACTCCGTCATGGCAGTAGCTTTCCCAGGACCTCGCTGATCCTTTTGTTGTCAGCGCTGCCGGCCAATTTCTCGGAGCAGAGTTTCATCACGCGGCCAAAATCCTTTTTACCAGTGGCTTGAGCCTCTTTCACCACAACCTCAATGTAAGCGCGTAATTCCCCATCCTGTATTTGCTTTGGCAAGTAGCTCTCCAGGACCGCAGCCTCACGCTCTTCTTTGCCAGCAAGATCCCGGCGGGCGCCCTGAGTGAACTGCTGGATAGATTCGCGGCGCTGTTTGATTTGTTTTTGGATTACCTGCAAGATGTCGGCATCCGCCAGCGCTGCCCCGGATTTTTCAAGAGCGGCATACTTGATCGCGGATTTCAAAAAACGCAGCACATCCAACCGCGCTTGGTCCTTTGCGATCATGGCCTGTTTTATGTCCTGCTCGATCCTGGTTTGAAGATTCATCAGGCCTCCATGAACAAAAAGGAGTTTGCGATCCGAAGATCACAAACTCCTTTTGACGAACTTTGTCAAAAAAATTACTTCTGCGTCTCTTCGGCTGATGTGACTGGGATCTGCACGGTTTCCGACGTTGTTTGCCCAACGGTTTCGGCGGTCCCAGTGACCGCATCTGCAGCCAGATTTCCGGTCTTGGAGAGGTCGCCCTGAAGAATGCCGGCAGTATTCTCCCCAGCTTTTGAGACCACTTTCTCGCCCGTGTTTTGGAGCGTGTTCGCAGTCATTTCACCGGTTTTTTGGGTTACTTTCACCGGGTAATTGAAAAGACGGCGAAAGAAACCTGTGACGGTGTTGTCACCCTCGGCTGCGTAGGAAATCCCACAAGCAGACAAGAATGCGACGCCAACCAGCGCCAATATAAAAACTTTCTTCGAAAAATTCGACATCACACATCCTCCTATTTTTGAGCAGGTATTATAGGGAGCGCCTGATGAGAAAGTCAAGCAAAATGCGATAAAAGGTCACGTCAATCAAATTGGGTAAATTGCTTTAAGGGCTTATCCTTCCAGTT
>CAYZGM010000053.1:0-11680 GCA_964478015.1 uncultured Planctomycetia bacterium | reverse complement strand
CCTGTAAAAGGATGAAAGAGATGGTGCGTAAGGTCTTATTGGTGCGTCTCATAGATTTTTTTTCATTCTCCGAACTTCCTTATATGCTGTGGGTTTCCTACGAAAATAAATTCCTCGGGCACCTTTTGAAACGTATCGGAAGATTACATGACAAACGGAGTTAAGACAAGGGTTGGAATGGCATATAATCGATTTTTTTTGGATCCGCTTGTTTCTTTCGAAAGCGTAACTTAACCAGGCAGGATTTTTTAAGACGTTCTTACTTATCTTTTAACAAAAATTAGCCCAATGATTGTCATCCCCAAAATCTTTAGTAAATTGGGGGGTTATGAACCAGAGGCCGTATCTTCCAGGGCATCCGCGCCCAGCACAGTTTCATCCTCGGTCTCGCCCCAGGCCCCGATTTCTTTTAGCATCTCGATCTCGTCCTGGATATCGTACTCCGAACCCTGAGCCGTATCAGCTGAATTTCCCTGATTCGTGATCGGCGAACGAAGCACGACAAGGGAAGCCAGCACCATAATGGCCATCGCCGGCGCCCAAGCGCGGGCAAAAACCGATCGCCGCTTGGCAGACGTCAATTCCTCCGGCACCAGCCGCCTCTCCACCGAGGCAGAAAATCCTTTCAGGATCCCCTCCGAAACCTCTTTGTCGCGGATGGGGCTCATTTTTTTCATCCACTCCTCATCCATTTTCTTGAAATTTTTATCGTTCATGATCCCCTCCCAACAGCATCCTCATTTTCTGGCCTGCCTGCCAAAGATGCGCTTTCACAGCCCCCACGGTGATGCCTAAACTCTCCGAGATCTCCTCCAAACTGAACCCCTCCAGGTAACGAAGCACAAAAACGCTTTTTTGACGGAAAGGCAATTTTTCCAAGGCTTCGTTCACCGCCACGCCGAATTCCTTGTCCGCCATCACCTCCTTGGGGCTTTTGGCGTCATCGGGCATATTGGCCATCGGATCCATCTCATCACCCTCGTCCGACGAAAAAAAGAACGAAAAACTGCGCCGTAATTTTTTCTTCCTTAAAAAATCCTTGCACTGATTCATCAGGATCCGGTAGAACCACGTGTAAAACCGGCTCTCCAACTTGAAGCTGTCCAGGTGCTCGTAAGCTTTCACGAAAGCCTCCTGAGCGGCATCCCTGGCGTCTTCCAGATTCCCCAGAAAAGAATTCGCCGTGTGAATCGCGCGCTCCTGGGTCAACTCGACCAGCGCGGAGAAAGAACCTGAGTCCCCGCCCCGCGCTTTTTCGATCAGGACCTGCTCTTGTTCTTTACTTGCGTGGGCCACGGTTTCCGCTGCCCGCTCCCTTGCCTGCGCCGCGATTGGCGCCGCCGTTCGGCCCATTCCCACCGGCACGGTTCATACCACCCTGACCTGAGCCACGGCCTTCGCCTTTGCCGTGGTCTCGAACGCCTTGATTGTCGCGGTGATCTTCACGATGATCGCGGACGTTCTCATGGCGATCCTTTACATCCTCACGCCGATCCCTTACGTCCTCCCGATGGTCGCGGACATCCTCCCGGCGATCCAGACGATCCTCGATTTTATCCCATTTGCCCCCGTCATGTTTTGCATCCCAAACATCTTCCCTCTTATCGGCGATATCCTCCCGGCGATCACGGATGTCCTCGCGACGATCATGGACGTCTTCCCGGTGGTCGCGGACATCTTCACGATGATCGCGGCGATCTTCGATGCGGTCTGCGCGGCGCTCCTGGCGATTCTCGACTTTTTCCGCCAGTTTCGGGTGATTTTGCATGAACTGTGCGTACTTTTCCGGATTATTTTGCTTCATTTCCTGGATCTTTTCTTTCCGGTTCTGCACAATCTCCTGGAATTTCTCAGGATTTTCCTTTTTCAATTCCTGGAGTTTCTCGCGACGCCTTTCGATCATATTCTGTTTCACCTCTTCGTACTTCTCGGGATTTTTTTCTTTCAGTTCCTGCAGTCGTTCTTTGACCTTTTCCTTTCGTTCCTCAACTTTTTGCTTAAACGCTTCAGGATCCTCCTGCTTCAGCTTTTTTAACTCCGCAAGCTTCTGATAATACGCAGGCGTCCCTTTTTTAGGCTTCTCGGACTTCGCGGGTGTCGTCTGTCCGCTGACCGCGCTTTCCTCGCCGCCACCAGCCGTCCCCTCCGCGTACGAGGCAACCCCAAATCCAGAAAGCACCGCCAGCCCCACCATCGCCGTTACAATCATTTTTTTCAGCTTTATCGTTTCCATCGGACCATCCTCCATTTTAAACTTTCTTCTCTTATGTTCTGTTATCTCCTAGTTGTTAGACGATTTCTCATAAAAAAGGTTTAGGCAAATCATCCAAAAGTTAACCGACCAAACATTTAGGGTAACAGCTACCAAGCTGTTACCAAACATCTACAAAAACAATAAAAAAGTACGTTACTTATTATATAGAAAGTAATTACAACAAAATAAATTATCCTAATATTTAATCGACCAAACATTTACGGTAACAGCTACCAAGCTGTTACCTAAGCTGTTACCGGAAAATTACTAAACTTGATGTGTATCCATGGACAAAGTTTTTTAAGCCAACGGGGCCGATCTCGCCGTTGGCGAAAAAACCGGTGATGGGGAGCGGGCCCTGCAGGGATTGGATCGCCCTGGCGTCATGGTCGGGTTTGCCGTAGAGGTTCCGGCCTCGACCGCAGCAACTTACCAGCATCCCCCCACGCGGAACGGATTTGGGTTGCGCCTTGATACCCTCCAGAAAATGCTTTAGGTCCTCCTCGGAGGTATCCGCGTCACGGACCTGAAATTGCAACGTTTGGCCGACTTTGAGGAGCGAGCCGATCATGAGAGAACTGGCATCCGGGTCAAACCCCACGAGGTTCCGAATCAAAAAATCACCGCGCTTGAAAACAGACTGCTGTTCGTTCATCACGAGTCCCACGGCCAATGAAAATTCGGCAAGCTTCCGGTCTTTTGGTGAAAGGTCCTGGATTAGCTCGCGCACCACTTCCAGCGAGGGACGGCCCGCCAACTCATAAAGGACGTTCCCCTCTGCTTTTGTGATCACATAAGGCTTTCCCACGGGCCGACAGCCCTGGGAAACGATGACGTCAAATTCGATGTCCCCGGTAAGCGCCACGCCCACCAAACCTTCTTGAAAAAGCACACCATTCAAGAAAATCCAATTCGGCACCCCCATGACAGCGCCGGAAGCAAGCCCGCCGATCACAGGAAGCCCTTTGTAGCCCTCGTTGGATAAATGCAAAAATTTGACGACATCAAACGTCGCGGGGTCCGCGAAAACAATGAAATGAGGTTTATCGGGCGGATAAATATCGAGTGTATTGATAAGGTCGGGCGCTGCAGAAAATCCAGCCAGGTCTGCCTCATTCAATTGAAAAGGGTAGATTTTCACATCCGGCAAATGCATGGCCAACACCGAAAGCGCCGGCTCCATTTCTATTTCTTTAGAATCACTGATGATGCCGCTGGAATTGCAGCCGATCACGGTCCCGCTTGGAATAAAATGCGAAAGGACACTGACAAACCGGGAGGGTTCGAAGTCCTGATAATTCTCGGAAAGAAATGCGATGAGAAGATCGCAGGACTTTCCATTGAGGCCCTTTTTAACTTGCGAGGAAACCTCCGCGATGGCTTCGCGCCAATTCTTGTTCTTGGACATCGCCGAGGCAAATATTTTCAATTTATTTTGTTCTTATTCATTGATAAGGCTCATGTTACACTTCCTTGCCCGTTTTATCAAATACAAATCCGATGGTTTCACCGGTCCCAGGATCGATGACCTGCGAGGTCATTATTTTTCTTTGCTCCCCGGAACAATCGCGCAATAATTTGACATTGAGTTTTCTTGGGGGCTTGCCACGATAATGCACGCGGGCGATCATTTCCTGCCCCAAATAGCAGCCCTTGAGATAAGAAACATATTCCTCATCGCCCACACACAGCAGAGGTTCATCGTCAAAATCGACCCCCTGCCATGGAATATTATTTTCGATCCTGAACAGTGTCATCTCCTCGACAGAAACATTCGGGACCTGCGTGGAGGTAGTCAGCCAAAGTCTCCCGGCTAATTGCGGGATAAAAATACTTTGCTCGGCGGGTCCCCCGAGTTTATCCCCGCCGCCGAGGTCCCAATAGATAAGCATCTTTTCATCCGGCGTTACTTTCACATCGGCAATGTCGATAAATTTGGAAAGGTGCTTCATGAGCCTGTCCAAGCATTGCTTCTCCATGACAACCCATATTTCGTCCTCGCTCACTTGGTGTTGGTCGAAAACGGCGACAATGCGGCCCTTGGTGTCGACGAAAGCGTTCCTCGGAGAGGTCACCGTATTGGTGGTGTAGGCTTTGATAAAAGCAGGTCCCTGATGATGAAAACGAAGCAGAATTTTTTGGTCGCAGAGATACAAACGCATGATAGAATTCATTATGTCATTGCAAACGAAGCGAGGCAATCTGATTCAATCTTCGTCATCCTGAGCAACGCGAAGGATCTCAGAAAAAGATCCTTCGGCAAAGAACGCCTCAGGATGACGGTTAAGAAAAGGAACATGAATGTCTTCTATTTTCACGCGCATCATCAAAGGCGAGATCCCTTGCCACAAGATCTTAGAAAATGAAAAGTATTTTTCATTCCTCGAGATCCGGCCCTTGAAACCCGGGCATACGCTCGTGATCCCAAAGGCGGAAGTCGACTATTTCTTTGATCTGGAGGATGCCAAGATGGCAGGTTTAATGGCGTTTTCCAAAGAAGTGGCCGCCGCGATCAAGAAGGCGGTGAACTGCGAAAAAGTGGCTGTGGTGGTCTACGGCCTGCAGGTCAGGCATGCCCATGTGCACTTAATCCCGGTGGACGGAACCCCGGGCGAATTGGATTTCAGGAATCAGAAGGACGCGAGACCGGACGACCTGGCCGGAATGGCCGAGAAGATCAAGGCTTCATTATCCGTTCGGCGTGGTCAAGCGCTTCCCTGATATGCGGAAAAACATTCTCCTCCCCGATCGTATCGAATAGATTCGCTTTCACCAATTCGTTGAGCGGTTGGGCATGAAGACCAGCTATAAAAAAGTGGATCCCGCTTTGATGACATCGCTGATGGAACCCTCTGAGCGCATAAAGCCCCGTGGAGTCGATGAGCGGCACGTTCCGTAGACGGAGAATGCGCACTTTTGGTTTCTTCGAAACGGTTCTGGAAGCCTCCTCGAACTTATGCGCGGCCCCGAAGAAGAGAGGCCCATTCACCTCATAGATCTCCACTCCCTCTGGTGCGGTGAAGGGCGCGGAAAGGTCCTCATCGGAAGAACCGTCCAAAACTTTGACATTTGTCAGATCCGCCATGCGTTTCATGAAAAGGAATGCGGAGAGCACCATGCCTATCTCGATAGCCGCGGTCAGGTCAACGAATACAGTTAAAAAAAATGTGCTAAGCAGAACCAGTGCCCCGCCGCGAGAACCTTTCAAGAGGTCGCGAAAAGACCGCCATTCACTCATATGGTAAGAAACCATGACGAGGACCCCTGCCAAACAGGCCAGCGGGACATGCTTGATCCAGCGCCCAAAAAAGACCATGACAAAAAGAATGGTGATCGCATGAACGATCCCGGCTACAGGCGTCCTGCCGCCCGTTCGGACATTCGTGATGGTTCTGGCAATAGCGCCCGTGGCCGGAATTCCTCCAACGGCGGCTGAACCGATATTCGCGATGCCCTGAGCTACAAGTTCTACATTGGAGCGGTGTCTTCCTCCTATCATGCCGTCGGACACCACGCAGGACAGAAGTGATTCAATAGCGCCTAGAAGCGCAATGGTGACAGCCGGCTCGATGAGATGTTGGATAATCTGGAAATCAAGCCGTGGAAAATGTGGCGCAGGCAGCGTATGAGGAAGATCACCGAACCGCGTGCCGACAGTCTCCACAGGCCAGCCAAAAAAATGAACCGCTGCAGACGTGATCAGAATGGCGATCAAAGCACCCGGAACTTTTCTAGACACCCTCGGCCAAAGAGCAACCACAATCAGCGTAAAAACCGCAATAGCCACCGAGTAATTGTTCGCAGTTGGGAGGACTTCAATGATCATCCTCCACTTTTCAATGTATCCCGCAGGAACAGCCTCCATCGAAAGTCCCAAAAAATCTTTCACTTCCGAAGAAAAAATAACGAGGGCAATGCCGCTGGTGAAACCGACCACCACCGAGTGCGGAATAAACTTCACGACCGTTCCCAATCTCGCCAAACCCATGAGGATCAGGATGAATCCGGCCATGAAAGTTGCCACGACAAGCCCATCCATGCCGAACTTTTGGACGATCCCGTAGACAATGATGATAAAAGCGCCGGTAGGGCCGCCAATCTGGACACGGCTTCCCCCGAGTGCTGAGATGAGAAAGCCCGCGACGATGGCGGTGAACAGGCCTTTCTCCGGAGAAACACCCGAAGCAATGGCAAAAGCGATTCCGAGAGGAATGGCAATAATGCCAACAACAATCCCAGCAACCCCGTCCGAGAAAAATTGGCGTATGGAATAATTCTTAAGTGTCGTAAAGAGTTTAGGCGCTTCCAGACGCTCCAGGACTTCCGTCACCATTTTAGAGCCCTGATTCCTTGATTAGTCGAATCTTTTGGGACCGGGAGAGATTTTTAATCGAAAGTTCACGTTTCAAAGCGGACGATTGGCTCTTACATTTTTCAAGATAAACAAGCTTCAAGGGTGTTCTGCCTCTTAAGTAACGGCTACCCCGGTTTTCCGCGTGTTGTTTAAGACGTTTTTTAACATCCAACGCGATGCCGGTGTACAACGTTTTGGCTCGTGTCCGGAGAATATAAACATACCAGATCTTTTTTTTCATATCTTGTGTAACTTCAGGGCTCCGGCGTTGATGCAATAGCGCTTGCCGGTCGGCGGCGGCCCGTCGTCGAATACGTGCCCCAGATGCGCTTCGCATCGCGCGCAGAGAACCTCCTCGCGGCGCATGCCAAGGCTTACGTCCTCCTCAACGACAACGTTTAAGGGCGACACCGGGCTCCAAAAACTGGGCCAGCCGGTACCCGACTCAAATTTTTTTCCATAGGCAAAAAGTTGCGTCCCGCAGCCCACGCATTCATAAACGCCATTCCCCGACGTAGGGATGGCACATTGTTTGCTAAACGCCCGCTCCGTTCCTTTTTCCCGGGTTACATGATATTGTTCAGGCGTCAGGATCTTTTTCCACTCGGACTCGGTCTTGACCACACGGTCCACCGTCTCGGTTTTTCCGGTGATGGCATCATAGATCGGAATTTTTTCAGTCTTTGACATGGCAGCTCCTATCGGATGAGAAGCGCAAACAAAAAAAAGCAATATTGCAAATATTCTTGGTTTCGACACGGCGTTGTTCAGCCAAGGTCAGGCGGGGGGAACGGGGAGCGTTTCTTCCTCTTTTTTCTTTAAACGCTTAAGTCTTTTTTCTTCCTGCTTCTTCTTTTTTAATTCTTCTCTTTTTCTTTTGTCACTGCGAAAATGTTGTCGCATACTCTTCCTTTTTAAGGTTGATGTTTCCTTCCCCTTCAATCGAGATCACGAGGACCTCGTAATGGAGTTTTTTGCCTGCAAAGGGATGGTTGAAATTTAAAATGAGAGAGTTCTGTTTGATGGCTTTCACGGTGGCCAGAAATTTTCCGTCTTTTGGGGAAGTCAGTTCCTTGCCGATAAAATGGTCGCGTTTGGGAAAACGCGCTTTCGGCATTTCGATAAAAGACTTCGGGTCTTCGATGCCGTGGGCTTCCTTGGGGGACAGAACGAATTCTTTGCGCTGTCCAACCTTGAGACCTCTTAGAGCCTTTTCCAACCCCATGGAGATCTGCCTCTTTCCATGCACATACCGTAGCGGCTTGGAAGCGCTGATACTCTTGATCAACTTTCCGTCTATCCGGAGATTGTACGCAATACTGACCTTTTTGCCATTCGATATCATAGGTTCCTCGCAGTGTGGCGGCTGCGCCGTCAGGCAGACCTCGCCAAACGGGTATTATAGGTCATAATAGGCAAATCGGGAAGACTTATCTCGGGCAGGGCGCTGCTAATTTATTCTCATATCCCCACTCGCCGCAGGGCCTGGCAAGGCATTCATTTTGCGGGTACGCCCACGCCCCGCCGAGGCGCGGGCTCTGGTCCTCGGCCGAGTACTTAAAGAGCTTTTTTCCGTGGCTCGGCCTGTGGAGGCCCCGCAAAATAAACGCCTTGCCACCCGCGGCCGGCTGAAAAGTAACCTAGGGTAACTGTTAGACTCGCGCCGGCTGCCGAGGCGTTGTCCGAGAGGGGCGTTTGGCACGGGGAGCGGCCATGGTGTCCCCGCGTGATTTGACTATTGCGGAGCAGCGCGACGTAATAGTCTGCGGGGACGAGCGGACCGTGCCAACCGAGCACCATTTTCCTCTCCGCCACAAAGCACCGGCGGATCCGTCCGAAACGACGCGCTTTGTGGACAGATCCGCCGCACCGTTTGGCGGAGGAGGGGAAAATGGTGCGTCCCCGGGAGGACAATGCCTCGGGAGCCGGCGCAAGGTGGACACAAGATCCAGTGAAGCGTAGAAAAAACAGCGTGGGAGACGCTAGACGGCTTCCAGTTTGCCGGTGAGCTCGAGCCAGATGTTTTCGTGGGCGGCGATCATGCGGGTCAATTCTTCGTAACGCTCGTGGCGCGGACGGGACCAAGAATGAGGGTTATCCATAAAATCACGGTGAATGGTTTCATGCTCTTTTTTAAAGACCGTGAGCTCCGCGTCGATCTTTTTAAGACGCGTGCTAAGTTTTCTTTTTTCTGATTCCTTTTCTTTCCTTAAATGGTAATCAGACTTCGTGTTGCCGGACGGCTCGCTGGTAGGCGCTTTCTGGCCATTACTTTGTCCCAACTCTTCCCGCAGCGTGGTTTCAAGATGGTACACATAATCCTCGTAAGTTCCCGGATAACGGCGCACGGCTCCATTATTTACCTCGACAATTTCAGAGGCGACAAGGTTCACGAAAGTGCGGTCATGACTGATAAAAAAGAGAGTCCCTGAAAAACTCTTGAGCGCGCGGCCCAAGGCCTCCACCGTTTCAAAATCAAGGTGGTTTGTGGGTTCGTCGAGAAGCAGGACCTGGCTCTTCGTCAGGAGAAGACCCGCTAAACACAAACGAGCCTGCTCGCCCCCGCTCAGGACCGAGACCTTTTTTTTGATGTCATCCCCTTTGAACAGAAAACTCCCGGCAAGATTCAGGATCTCCTGCCTCATGACTTCAGGCGCTGCCACGTCGGCCATGTGCGTGTAAACATCCGAGTCCGGGTCGAGCGTCGCGAAAACATGCTGCGCATAATAACCGACCTTGAGACCGTAGCCCCAACGGAATTTTCCCCCTTTTGTGGCGAGGCCCCCTGCGAGTGTTCTTAAAAAAGTCGTTTTCCCCTGCCCGTTGTCCCCCAGCACCGCCACATGCGCACCTTGATTGATCTCCATATGGATATGCCCGGCGACAAGTTTTTCCGGATACCCGATCGCCAATCCATCGCAGGTCATGGCCATGCCGTTTTTTCTCTCCGCCGCGGGAATCTTAATATGGACATTCCCCAAGGGATGATCGACCTCAATCGTTTTCAATTTCTCAATCTGTTTTAATTTGGATTTGGCCTGGGTCGCCTTGGAAGCTTTCGCGTGGAACCTGTCATAGAAGAGTTGGAGTTGCTTTTTCTTTGCCTCAACATTCTTGTTGTAGGAAAGCGCCTGCTCCTTTTGCTCGTCCTTGAATATCAGATAATCATGAACGCTCCCCGGGTAAAGAGCGCACTCCCCATTCTCCACCTCCAGCGTGTGTTCACAGGTTTTTTTCAGGAATTCCCGGTCGTGGGAAACAATCAGAAATCCGCCGGCATAATCCTGCAGGAATTCCTCGAGAAGAATGAGGGTTTTAAGATCGAGATAATTTGTAGGTTCGTCGAGAATCAAAAAATTGGGGTCCGCCAGCAGCATGGAGGCCAGCTTCACGCGTGTCCGGTATCCGCCTGAAAGGCTTCCGATTTCTGCGTTCAGAATGTCATTCTTCAGCTGAAAGCGCCCGGCGACCTTGCCGCATTGCCACTCCTCCTTGCCGGTGTAACGCATGAGAAAACCAATCACCGTCTCGTCGAGCCGGAAAGGGTCATGCTGCTCGAGATAGCTCAGCCGCAGATCGGCGCTGCGTGCAAGCGTGCCGCCGTCGGCTTCTTCCTGGCCGATGATGATCTTGCAAAGCGTGGATTTTCCGGCGCCGTTCCGGCCAATAACGCCTATTTTTTGGTTTTCAAGAAAAGAAACTGTCGCGTCTTCAAGAATGACGCGTGAGCCGTAACTTTTTCGGATGCCGTTGAGTTGCAGGAGGACTTTCATTGTGGATCAATCAAAGAGGATGGTTTTGTTCCCGCTCACAAAGATACGATCTTCCAGCGCCAGACGGAGCGCCTTGGCGAGCACAATCTTCTCAACATCCTTGCCGGCCTGCGCCATGTCGGAAACCCGGTGAGAATGATCAACCATCGTGATGTCCTGGGCAATGATGGGACCCTTGTCGAGCTGTGAGGTAACAAAATGGGCGGTTGCCCCGATAATCTTGACCCCGCGCTCCGATGCCTGCTTGTAGGGCTCTTTGCCGGCGAACGCAGGCAGAAAAGAATGGTGGATGTTGATGATTCTATTTTTGTAACGAGACACAAAATCTGAGGATAAAACCCTCATATACTTCGCTAGAACAATAATTTCGGGACGATACTTCTCAAGGATCGCATGGATTTTCGCCTCGCAGCTTTTCTGCGTCCCATTCGTATAAGGCACATGATAAAAAGGGATTTTGAATTTTGAGGCGAGCGGCGCGAGGTGATCATGATTGCCTATGACCGCGCGAATATTCGCATTGAGCTCCCCGTACGCGTGGCGAACAAGCAGATCCCCCAGACAGTGAGGCTCTTTCGTGACAAAAAGAACCAGGTCCTTTTTGCGATCCTTATCCAGGCTAACCACAGAGTCTTTGGGCAATAGAGCGCTAAGTTCGCGTAGAATCTTAGAGGGATCCGCTCCTCCAAAGATTTGTGTTCTCATAAAAAATCGCTTTTTCTCGGTATCCACAAACTCGCCGTTCTGGATAATGTTAAGTCCGTGGCGATAGAGAACGCTCGTAATCTTATGGATCAGCCCCTTGGCGTCCGTGCATTCAACCCTCAGCACATAATTTTTTTCCATCCCACTCCCCTCCTGAACCTAAAACGCTTTCTATTCTAACCTTTTTTTACCCCGATCCAAGCTAAATCCATCATCCAGCGCATCCAGCGAACCTGCACAAAACCGC
Organism: uncultured Planctomycetia bacterium; assembly: GCA_964478015.1. GTDB lineage: Bacteria > Omnitrophota > Gorgyraeia > 2-02-FULL-51-18 > 2-02-FULL-51-18 > JAHFFM01. The sequence goes on along the minus strand of CAYZGM010000053.1, from coordinate 347 downwards.
TCTCCAGACCGACTCAAACCATCTGTCATGTCCAGCATCCAAATCCATTCTTCCTCGCTCCGAGCAGTTTTCCTCCTGTGATTTATTCTGTAAGTGGCGGGGCCCCACGCTGAAAATCAATTCGGAGCGTAGGAAGACGCTGTATCGACAGGGCGCTCCTCAGGTGATTTTCAGCATTCCCCCACTGCCACTTACAGAAAAATCACAAGCAGTCGGAAAACTGCAAGTCGCTCGGAAAGAATAGATTTGGATGCTGTGGCACATTCCCCTTGTGACTGTTGCCAAGCTCGCACCGGCTCCCGAGGCGTTGTCCGACAGGGGCGTTTGGCACGGGTAGCGGCCATGGT
>CAYZGM010000052.1:10685-11860 GCA_964478015.1 uncultured Planctomycetia bacterium | reverse complement strand
TCCGTCCTCGCCTCGTCCGAGGGATCGGCGAGGCTCGGCGGACACCATGGCCGCTCCCCGTGCCAAACGCCCCTCTCGGACAATGCCTCGACATCCAGCGCTGAAAAGATTAAACAGCTTCTCCGCAATAAAAATCCTGTTAAAAGTAGTTATTTTTAGGTTTATTTAGTATTAAAATTGATAATATTAATAGTTTAATTATACTACTTGTAATTCAAGGTTAGTCGTTTACAATAGGCAGATAGATACATCGATCTTCAAAAGACAAAATCGTGAAATCTCAGAGGTAAAAGTCTGAGGCGGTCCTTGAAGAAAGGGCCGTGGCAAACCGTCCGAAAGAGCGGGGCGCAAAGCCACAAATCCTCCTCCACTGACGCTGTAAGAGTGGAATGGATAGCTAGGTTGCCGAAAATCGGAATAAATTTTTTTAGGCGACTCTTTTCTGTGTAGAAAATGGTTTTTTCGTTTAGGATATTCGTTTAGGATAAAGGTGAAAATCAAAAAATGAAGATAGAAAAGATAATTTTATTAATTTCTATAGGTTCTTTGATCTATGATACGCTCCAATACTTTAAAATCGAGCCATCAGATTTTATTCGTGTTTCTATTTTTTTACGAGGTACAAAGATACAACTCCCACTTTATTTGTTTCTTCTTCAAGAAATACTACTGGCCAGCATATTAATTTTTCTTATGATGGAGCACAAAAAGAAGAGGCGCCGAATTCATAAAAAAGATGATATTATCAGCAGAATTTTCACAATAAATTTATAGTGGCGCGAAGCGCCTCTTTGGCAGGGGGAAAAGGGTCGTACAGGGGAAAGGGGGACTCTCCCCCTTTCCCCTGTGATATAGATCATTCCACACCGAAAGGGGTTACAGCCGCGCCGTTCCAGCTGTTTTGCGAGCGCAGGCTTGCCGAGCACGCATGCAATCTTTTAGGCGCGCGTCATAAGGGGGAAACTGGAAGTTTCCCCCTGTGAGCTTTAGCCTCCGTAATGCCAGGGAGTGTCGCCCATCACAAGCGGCGGTTCACCGCTGCGAACCTCGGCGTTGACAACCTCGCCGATCACGATGGAGTGGTCTCCGGCGTCGTGGATGTGAGCGACTTCGCACTCGATGAAAGAGAGCGCCTTGTCCAGCACGGGAGTGCCCGTCTTAAAAAGTCGGTAGGT
>CAYZGM010000052.1:0-10585 GCA_964478015.1 uncultured Planctomycetia bacterium | reverse complement strand
TCTTATGCGAAACGCGAACAACACGCCGCCCGGCCGCAAACAGGGAAAAAAGAATGACGCTGTAAAATAAATCTCCCAACAGAGAATTATGGAAAAATGGCAGCGCCATGATGAAACATTCCACGAGGCCCGCAACTGATTTTGGATACATGTTCTGAAAAAGAAAGACGCCGAGATTCGTAAGAATAAAAAATGACAGTGAGCCTCCGAAAACCGCCAAACCGATCGGAAGGACCCCCTCCTTCTCGCGAACAGAGGCGCCGATCCAGGCTACCAGCGCGAAACTTATCCAAACGAGCAAAAAAAGAGGATGCAGGCCGATCCAAAGGTCGCTGGCCATCATGATAAGAAGCGGCACAGTGAAAGCAAGCCCCGACGGCAAAACCACTCCCGAAAAGAGGGCGATCGCGGCGGTTGGAGTGAAATTATCAGGATGAGGAATGACACGGAAAAAAACGCCCAGCCCAATGAGGGCCAGCGCGATGAGATTTTCGAATCTGGTGCGTGATCGGAACACTCTGGATACCTCCTTGCCCGGGCTGATTATAACAAATTTTTGGCTGCTGAGGCTAGAAGAAGTCTACGCCGGTTTCACGATCTCAAGGATTTTCCAAGCCCCAAAATCAAGACTCAACTGTTCCTTTGCATTCCGTGTAGAGACAAACAAATAATCGGGATCCTTTAAGATACGCAGGGGAATTCGAATAGAAACATGGTTATTTTTTAGACGATACACAATCTCCGGATCGTAAACATTCTTGAACCCGTCATAAACAAACATTTTATTCCCGAAAACCTTGAACGAGAGTTTTGGCATATCCGAAAACAAAAATCCTTTCCGATAGCTAAACACACAGGAGCTTAGGACTCCCATTTCATCAAGAATGTTAGAGAGCGGGATCCGGATCCATAATTCCTTGCCGCGAATCTCGTAAAGCACATCGGAGTTCTTTGGAACAACCTCGGTCGACGACCCCTCCTCGGGAGCCGTGGAAGCCGGATAGACGAGTTTTTCATTAGGATAATCAGCAATTATTTCGTTGGCCCTTGCAAAGGCAAGGAGAAAGTTTTTTTTGTAGGCTACCTGGCTTTTATATTTCAGGATCACTTCGGACTTTTTCATAGTCTCGCGGGAGGACAGAGAGATCTTGTCCCAGTGGACATCCTGGGCCCAGTCAATATGCGTGGGTATCTGGAGCACGCTTTCCGGCATAAATTTTTTTGGCTTGGGCCACTGGTGAGCATGGATCACGTAGAGATGAACTTTTGGGACCGGTATCAACTGCTCGCGCAAATTCATCAGCGCCACTTCCAGATAAAGATACGCCGCCTGATGATCCGTGTTGAGATCAAAGGGTGCGGTCACAAAAATACGCGACGGCTGAAAGGATAGAAGTGTTTTCTCAAGATCACGGACGATCTCATCGCCGCGATAATAATTTCCTTCTGAAAAGCTATCTTTATACGGAACTTTATTGATTCGAGTAAACAAGCTGCGAAATGGTTTTGACTGCCCCCAATATTTGAACCAAATATTGAGCATGCCGCCGTCGGGGTAACCAAAGAAAATGAGCCGGTCCGTCCCCAATCCCAGGAATGCCATGGCCTCGATCGCTTCACGCTTCCGGATTAAGCCATTCCTGATAAAATCAGACCTAAGAAGTAGCGGCCTCTTCTGGTAAAAAATGGAAGCAATCTCGTTCAGTTCTCCGTTCGTGAGATAAAGAATACGGATGTCCGCGCCGGCGGACACCGCGCGCTGCAACACCCCCCCAAGCCCCAGAGACTCATCGTCAGGATGCGGCGCCACAACCAGGATCCGCTCATTTTGAAAAAATGAAATCACGCTCTCCCCGGCGCAGAGCTGCGTGGCAAAAAATAATTGGCCGCACAGAAATGAAAATGAAAGAATCTTTTTAAACATGGTCCAATCTCGCCAGCGTCCGACCAGGACTTTGTTCTAAAATAGAGACCGTGAAACCTGGCTCTAAACCCTCACGCAAATGCCGGAGTTCTTTCTGGCGAATCAACAAATAAATCGGAAAATTCTGCCGTCCGAGCCTCATGAGTTCATCCGCATCAGAAAAAATTGCAATGGGGTGAGCCGTGTAGAACCCCCCTTTCAGTTCACCGGAGAATACACCCATATTCTTAGAGCCCGTGTAATAGGTCATCCCACGAACGAACATCTTACTGGCTAGAAATAGGCTGTCCGGAAAACGATTCGTCAAATGCCCATAATCCTCGGCCCATCCCTTGGAAGAGAAAGCGGCTCCCGCCGCAGGCATCATGAATCCAAAAGACAAACTTGAAAAAGAAAGGATGGCCACAAGCATGGTTGCAAGAGCAACCGGTAATTTCTTAGACCAAAAAAAGAAAAGTCCAAGCCACGACAGGGGGATCAGAGTAAGCGCGATCGCCGCGATGGACCCAAGAATAGAAAGTTTCTGTTGCACCGCAAAAAAATAAGCCCCCGCCACGAGGGCCACCGGCATTAACCCTAAAAAAGCCAAAACCATCAAACCAAACACAGGCCTGGGTGAATACCCCAGACGAAACGCACGATAGATCCTCCAGGCCCAAGCGCCGGCTAATAGCGCTGCCACGGGGTACAGCGGAAAAATATAGCTCATGAGCTTTGATTTTGCCAGCATGAAAAAAAAGAACGGTGTAAAAAAAATCGAGAGCAAAAAAATCGACGTTTTTTTTGAAACTCTTTTCCGTACTGAACTAAGGGCGTGCGAAAAACCCGCCGCGATGAAAGCGCTCCAAGGAAAAAAACCAAACATAAACACAAGAGGATAAAAGTACCATCGGTCCATTCCGCGGTGCTCAGCCACGAAGAACCTCCTGACATTCTCATGGATAAAAAAATGTCCCAGAAAACCACTGCCATAGATCTTTGTCATAAAGATGTACCAAGGAAAACTGACCGCTGAAAAAATAAGCAAGCCGCTTCCCCAAGGAAACCGTCTTAAAATCCATCTCTCTCCACTTAGAATTGCATAGATTATAATTCCGGAAAGCGGGATGAGAAGTCCCAGCGGCCCTTTCGTCAGAAAGCCCAGTCCTGCGAAAACAAAAAAGAACCGCCATGCAAATACTCTGCGGGCGGGATTTGCATATCCCCAACTGAAAGACGCCAGCGCCGTCGTTACAAAAAGACAGAGGAAAATGTCTGTGAGCACAATCCTGGAAAGTACGATGAACTGACCGGATGAGGCCAGAATCGCCGCCGCAAGAAAGGCCGGCTCAGGCTTTCTGAATAAGATCCTCCCCCACCAATAAACCGCCATCACCGTGAGGATACCCGCAACACAGGGACCCAACCTCGCTGAAAATTCGCTGATCCCAAAAAACCAAAAAGATGCGTAAAGCACCCAATAGAAAAAAATTGGTTTTTCAAACTGAGGTTCACCGAACATCCGCGGGGTCCACGGATCGTGGTGTTCAAGCATCTCTTTCGCCGTCAGAGAGTAAAACGGTTCGTCGGGATCTAAAAGACCTGATTTTCCAAGCTGAAAACCCAGAAGCGCCGAAGCCAAAAGAAAAAGCAAGCAAAGGTAAACCATGTCTTTTCGTACCCAAGTAGTCACAAAAGCCATTATAATGTCATTCATGACCTTTCAGCAAAATCTTATTCATTGGTTCCGGGTCCATCAAAGACCCCTGCCCTGGCGTAAACGCTATGAACCCTATGAGGTCTGGGTGTCCGAGATCATGCTCCAGCAAACTCAAATGGAAACAATGCTTCCCTACTTCAAACGCTGGATAAAAGCTTTCCCCACTCTGGAAGCCCTGGCAAAGGCGGACCAAAAAAAGGTGCTAAAACTTTGGGAGGGGCTCGGGTACTACTCGCGTGCGCGGAATCTCCACGAAAGCGCCAAAACCATCCTTCAGAAAAACCAGGGCCTTTTTCCGGATGACCATGAAAAGATCCGCTCGATTAAAGGCGTTGGTCGCTACACTGCGGGGGCCATCGCCTCGATCGCTTTCAACCTGAACAAACCTATCGTAGACGGCAATATCCTCAGGGTCCTGTCGCGCATCTATGCGATCTCAAAACCGATAGACATCGAAAAAAACAAGGAAGAATTTTGGAGACTGCAGGAAGATCTGATTCCTAATGGAAACGCCCGCGACTTTAATCAGGCGCTTATGGAACTTGGCGCTCTCGTTTGCACCACTCAAAACCCCTCCTGCCCTCTCTGTCCTCTCAGAAAATTCTGCAAAGCTTTCCAACAAGGCAATCCCGAAAACTACCCCGTCAAGAGCAAAAAAAAGAAGACGGTTAAGATCGAGGCCGCTTCCTTGGTTCTGGAAAAAAACGGAAAATATCTGGTCAGACTGAGACCGGTTGGAAAAATTATGGGCGGTCTTTGGGAATTTCCGGAGTGGAAACTATCGAGAAATAAAAAACTTAGCGATGCTCAGGTCCGAAATAAAACAGGGCAGCTCGCCAAAAAAGAATTCGGCTTCCGATCTGCCTCCATCATGCCTTTAGGCAAGATCAAACGTAATTACACGCACCATTTGGAAACATTGCATGTTTTTCACATCGTTGAGATAGAAAATTGTTCTGCTTCGGAAAAAACAGGTTGGCGATCTGAATGGGTCTCAAAAAAGGATTTTAACGACTATCCGTTTTCTTCTGCCCACGCGAAGATCATTAAACTTCTACCACTTAGTGGCGGGGCCCTGTCACCGAGTGGTTAACCGCAAGACTTGCAAAAGCCGAATAGCTTCAGGCTGTGATACACGGTCTTGAAACCGTGCTTTTTCGCCTCGCTGTCCTGGAGCCTTTCGATGGGATCGTTTTCAAACTCGAGGATTTCTCCGCACTTGATGCATATCAGGTGATCGTGATGCTTTCGGCCCTGGGCGCGCTCATAAAGTTTTTTCCCATCCCCGAAATCCTGCTCCTCCAAGATCTTGGCTTCTTTAAGGAGGGCGATCGTACGATAAACCGTCGCTTTGGATACCGTCGGGTCTTTTTTTTTGGAGAACTCGAGAAGCTTTTCGGCCGAAAAGTGCCCGTCGCGAAGCGCCCCATGAAGAATGGTGCGGCGCTGACTCGTGAGTTTTAAGTCTTTCTTCTCCAGATATTCCGCGAATGTTTTTTCGGCTTCTCGAATCATGCGGCTATTTTATCCTAAAAATGCCACTCAAATTCAAAAATCCACTTGAGCTGCCCGTCCGGAGAATCTTCGGAAAGGCCGAAGAGATAGCCCACATCATATTTGATATTTGGGCCGATCTTCCCGTAGACAACGGGTCCCAACAAGAACTCCTGCTCTTCAAATGGTCGGCTTTCGGCGAAATCACCGTATTCCCAGTGGATCTCAACCCCGGGCTCGAATTCGGGCCGCAGTCGGTAACTCGTACTCCAAGACGCTCCGCCCTCCCACTCCTCCTCCGAGTCGCTTCCAATCTCTTTTTCTAAGGTCAGGTTCGTCCGGTGCGTCCATTGGTCGATGGATTTTTCAAGTAGAAGTTTCATTTCAAGTTTATCAGCTTCCTCATTTTCCGCCGCGAATTCGTAGGCTAGATAGAACCCCGTGTCCGCCCACCATTCCCCAGGCTCGGATATCTGAAAACGGTTTTCCCACTCAGTCGCCGAGTATTCGAGACCCTCGTCTTCCCCGCTTCCGGGATGATTCTCCAGTTCACCGTACACTTCAGTGAACCACTGTTGCGTCACGCCATAACCCACGGCAAACTTGTGCTTCTGCTTGTCATCCTTGGTCGCACGATCATCAAACGTAATTCCACCGCGGTACTCGAGCTCAAGTTCCCCTTGTTCCACATGAGGACTATAAATTTTCTTGGTCGCATGCGCCTCCTGCGACAGACCTATAATTCCTGCAGATAAAACCAATAAAAGAGCAGCCGCCAATTTGCCAGCGCCGTTTTGCCCGGTGACCTGCCGTTTCACCGGCGTTTTTCCGAACCATTTTAATAACATGACGATCCCTGCCACTGTAATGATATAGCCTATGACCTGCACCCCTGAGGGACGTGCGGTATACCCCACCAAGGTATGAAGAACTTTCCCTAGAATATTTTGCTCCGATAAAACCTGAGAGGTATCCCACGCCGGATCGATGAGCGCCGGCAAGATCCCGGCCGATGTCAAAAACCCGGCCGCCTGGGAAACCATCCCAGCCGCAAGAAGAATAAGAATGGCGCTGGTCACCGAAAATAAAGAACCGGTGGGAACCTTGATCAGACCACGGTAAATCACGAAGCCCACGGCGGCGCCTAGGAAAAGGCCGATCAAACCGCCGCTCAAGATGGCCTGTGTTGACTCTCCGGCAACCATGATTCCATATACAAAGAGAACGATTTCAGAGCCCTCTCTGAGAACGGCCAGGAAAGCAACCAGAGCCAAAACATGGACCGGCGCCTGCCCTTGAATGACGGCTTTGCCCACCCGTTTCATCTCTGCGGTCAGACTTACCGCATGACACTTCATCCAAACCACGTGCCAACTGATCAACGCAGCTGCTAAACATAGCACGGACGCATTGAATACTTCTTGTCCCATCCCCTGCAGAGCATCGGAAATTGTCTCGGTGAAAAATGCGACGACCAGTGCACCCAGAACCCCCGCGACACATCCCGAGGAAACCCAGAATCCGCGTTTTTCCAAACCCCGAGTTGCCACGAGCAAGATCCCTATGATGAGAGCCGCTTCCAAAATTTCTCTGAAAACAATGATGACGGTTGATAACATCTTATTCTTTCACCACAATGAGACCTTGGGCGGTCGCTTGGTGAAACTCCCCAAAATACTTATAGGTTCCTGGCTTCAGAGGCCCGATGAATATTGTCGCCTTTTTTCCACCCGCGATTATTTTTTCGCGGTTCAGCTCGTAACTCTCGAATTCTTCGGGTGTTTTATCCAAGTTTTCAATAATAATTTTCACTTTCACCCCTGCGGGAATCTCAAGTTCCTTGGGCCTGAAATAATGATTTTCAATCGTAATTGTGTACACCTGCTCCTCGGCACAAACCGGCAAAGCCGGTATCCCGGCCAGGGACAAACCCGCGCCAAACATAAAAAACCATCTCCTCCAAATAACCATCACTCACCCCCTCCTCACTATTGAGACTTAGTCTCAACACTGCTGCAAAAAATTTGCCGCCCCCACGGGGCGGTCCATGAGACCTATTCTCAATTGAGAGGATATCTCATTTGAACCACCGCGTCAAGTTTTTTTACCGTTGTGTTTTTGCCGGCGGCGGGGCCCGTCGCCATGAGGCTGGGGCTGGCATGGGAGGGCCATGCCTCGGGAGCCGGCGTAACCATTGTGATGCTACAGCGTTTATTCTTAGTTTAGCGGGGGTTTTTGCTCACAGAGTTTGGCTAGGGCTTCAAGCCGCTTTATTTCTTCGGAAGATTTTTTGAGATTGCGTTCGAGCTCCGTGATTGTTTGCTCTGACGCGTAGTTTTCCGATTCAATCGCCTCTTGTTTTTTGAGGGCGTTTGCCAGTCTTTCGGTGGATTTTCGAAGCTCCTCCCCGATCCCGCTGATTTCCTTGTTCTTCTTCTTGATGGTTTGGTCAAATTTTTCTGCGCTCTGTTTCATCTGCACTTCCAACTCGGAAATATTCTTGTCTTTATTGAGCAGCCCCTGCTCAAAGTCGGCCCTATTTTGCTGAATTTCCTCGTTCAGTTTTAAAATTTGTCCGTCTCGCTCCGCCAGCGCGCTGTTATAATTCTCAATGGCCGCCTGAAGCTGCCCCTGAAGCTCTCCCACCTGGCCCTCAAGATCCGTGATCGCATCCCCTTTTTGGTTGATCACCGATGTCGCTTTGAACTGTAAATTTTTGAGGCGGGCTTCTGCGGCCACTTTCGACTCATTTTCTTTCACAAGAAAGAATGAAAGCCCTACGATCACAGCAATAAGAAACAACGTAGGTCTATTTAATTTCGTCATGGGTCAACCGCCGAACAGCTCAAAAAAACCGCGGCGCATCAGCATGACACCAATTGCAGCCAAGAGAAGACTTGAAATTTTTGACAGGGTTTGCGATCCCACCGCCCCCAGAAGCGAGGAAAGTCTATCCGAAAAATGAAGAATGATTCCGCAAAGGAGAATATTCGCGATAATCGAAAAAACCGCCGGGCCGGTTCCCAGCGAATCGAGCAAAATAAGGGAGGTCGCAAGCACGGCCGGGCCCACGATGAGCGGCACGGCGAGCGGAACCACACCCACAACCTCCCCCAGCGCACGGGCCGATTTATTCACCACCAACAGATCGCGGATCGAAATGATAAAAAGAACCGCGCCTCCGGCAACCAAAAAATCACTGATCGTGACACCCAGCAGCACAAAAATCATTTTACCCACAAAGAGGAACGTCAACGCAACAAAAAGGGCGGTCAGAACCGAATTTTGCAGGACCCTCGATCTTTGCTTTGGAGAAAGCCCCTCCGTCAGACTCAAATACACGGGAATAATGCCAAGCGCATCGACGGCGACAAATATAGGAACAAAGGCAAGATAAAATTTAGACACTTCGCACTTCTTTCACGTTAGGGGCGATGAAGAGCATCACAGACATCCTCGCCACACAGGATAACAAAAAGAGCGCGAGAAAGGAATAACCGGCAACCGGCGGAAGCCGGTGGAGCAGAAACCCGCCAAAAACCGCGCCGCCAAGAATTGAGCAATTATTCATGACGTTGAAATAGGAAATGCAGCGAATGCGTTTTTCAGGGCCGGCCGCCTCCATGATGAAGTTGTTGATAAGCAGGTTAAAACCTCCCCAAAAACAACCTGCGGAAAATTGGATAACGATTCCAAACCAAAAGTTTTGCGAAACCAACCAGAGGGCGGGCAGGATTGCAATGCCCCAGCCCGCAATCCGGAGCACGCGTAAATTTCCAAAGCGATCGCCATATCGGCCCCAAAATTCCTGAAAAACCACGCCGGAAAACGCAGCGGTCGTCATGAGGGCCATGTAAGAAGCGTAATCAAATCCCATCTCCTGCAAAAGAAACACGGAAAACAGTGACGCGGAGATATTCACACTGAAACTCGTCATGGAAGCAAATAGGACAAATTTGGCAAAATTACTCGTCCGGATCTGTTTTAGGAAACTGAAAAAGCTGAAATAAATATCATGGGCTGACTTTCGAAAAGGCTCTTTCATCCGCATTAGGCAGCCCCAGGCGTAAAAACGGCAAATCATGGCAAAAATAAATATCAACGTGAACCCGGTGAAAGTGCCTTTTCCAAACTTGTAGAGGACCAGCCCGGATGAAATCGAGATGATGATCGTGAGCGTGCCTTGAAGCTTGTTTCGCCAGCCAAAGTATTTCCCTCTTTTTTTTACCGGAATGTAATCCGACATAAGACTTTGCCAGGCCGGCACCGCGAAAGCGCCAAACGAGGTAAAAACAGTGACCGAAACCAATAAAACCCATGGCGCCCAATGCGAATGCAGCGGGTCCCTGAAAAGATACGGGATTAGAATAATGGGAAGCCAGGACAGCGCATGGAAGAATACCACAAAATTGATAAGCTTGATGCGCGAACCAATGGATTGAGTCACACTGGCGGATTTCAACTGAATGAGTGCTCCAACCACCAGCGGCAATCCCGCGAGGAACGCGATCTGCGCTGTATTGGCTCCGAGGGCGATTCCGTAAGGGAGAATATAAAAATCGCTGACGCCCAGCATCATGGCCGTGAAGAGGCCGTCTAGGATGGAAAAATACAGGCTCCTACGGACAGAGCCTTTTTCAAATTTCATAATAGTGTGGTCAGGTGTCAGTAGTCAGGTATTAGGTTTTGTGGGTCAGTATGGGCTCTCAATTACCTGGTACCTGGTAACTGACTACTCTGCAAGTTTTTCTTTATGTCCGATACGAGTCTGCGGGTGAAACCGTGGTATTCCCCAAGAATTTTTCCATCCGAACTTACCAGGTAAGAAACAGGAATACCCACAATCCCGTAACTTTGCGAGATCTCATTGTCTTCGTCCAAAACGACGGGAAAATTAAGCCTAAACTTTGCCGCGAAAGCCGCCGCCTGATGGGCCGATTCCCCGGAATTCACCGCCACAACCGTGAAACCCTCGCCCTCGTGCCATTTTTGAAGTTTGACGAGATCCGGCATCTCCTCCACACAAAAACCGCACCAAGTCGCCCAAAAATTGATCAGAACCAGTTTTTTCTTCATCAAGACCTGAGAAAGATCCGTCACGGTCCCATCAATATTCTTGAGCTTGAACCTTTGGGCCTGGGTCAATTCTCTGTTTACAGCGCCTCCCGCAGGAAGCCCTGTAACGCGTTCGCAGCCGGATGAAAATAGAATCATACCGGCCATCATCAACCCAAGAAACCGCCTCATCTTAAAAATCCTCCTGTTTTGGAAAAAACCAGATACGCCGCACTGGCGATCAAAATTATTCCGAATAATTTTTTGATCCGGTCAAGCCAGGCGCCCGATCTTGGAAGCGAGGAAACTAGTCCCGTGAAGGTGCCCAGAAGAATCATTAAAAAACCCACGCCATAACCGAATGTAAATAAGAGAAAAAAACCGTACACAACATTTTGTTTGGACCCGACATA
>CAYZGM010000051.1:0-11994 GCA_964478015.1 uncultured Planctomycetia bacterium | reverse complement strand
CAAGGAGAGGGTTCGGGGCTGTGTATGTTGCACAGGAGCGAGGAAGATGGGGATTGGATGGGGCGAGATGAGGCAGCGCGCGGAGTGGATAAAAACCGAGGGGCGAAGTAGAATGGAGCGCGATGGGGGTCCAATTGATGAATGAGAGAATAAGATGAGAAAAGCGGCGTGGGTGCTGTTGGTGGTGATGGCGATGAGTGTCAGCGGTTGTGCGCAGAAAACTGAAAACGAGAAACTGGCAGACCAGCTGAAGAAAGTAAGCAACCAGATGAAGCGCGATTCCCAAAAGGCTGCGAATGACATGAAGCGTGAAATGGATAAACTGTGAACGACAAGCGTTGCGATAGTTTTCGCGACCAAAAGCGTTGACGGAGACGGCCGGTGGCCAAGAATCCGGTGGGCAGGGAAACCGGAAATTTAAGCGGGTGGACGCAGCCTTTGCGTCTGTCTATAGCGTCTTGTCTCCGTTTGGGGAGCGTCTTAATTTTGGAGAAAAGGAAAGGGATGCGATCGCGAATGATCTGAGCGAGGGCGGGGTGTCTTTATTGACGGATTATCCGCTGCCCACCGGGACACAGATTAACTTAAGATTTAGACTGTTGAATGAAAAGGAAACGAGTGAAGAAAAGCGCTCACGAAAGTTCCGGGTCCGCGGCGCGGCCCGGTACTGTGTTCTCACGAAAGAAAAATCGTATCGTGTGGGCGTCCGTTTTATAAACCTCTCGCATGAAGATCAGGCCTTTATTGCGCGCCATCAAGGATTGATTTAATCTTAAAAAGGAGTCGTAGTTATGGATGTCGCAAAAATCGTGGAAGAAATTCACCTTGTGCTGGCGCCGGCGGTGATGATTTCCAGTTCAGCGCTGCTGCTGCTGGGGTTTCAGACAAAATTTTCTAATTTAGCCAGCCGTTTCCGCACTCTAAACTACGAGTTGAGGGAGCTCAAAAAATCGCCTCGCAAAGAATCGTGGCAAGGGGAGCGCTTCGACAGCTTGATGCAGCAAGTAGGTCATCTTTTAGCGCGTGCCACGCATGTGAAGAATGCGATCCTGCTTACCTACGGAGCTATCCTCTTTTTTCTGCTAACCTCAGTGCTCATTTTTTTGAACGTCCGTAGCAGCGCCCATGTTTTTTCTTGGTGGATCCAGACAAGTTTTATCCTTGGGCTGCTGGTGGAATTTGGCGCCGTGCTTACGCTGATGATCGAAGTGTTCCTGGCTTTTAAGGTGATTAAAATAGAAGCGGGGTCATGACAAAAACACGCTGTCCCTGGTGCCTCTCGCATCCTTTCATGATCGATTATCACGACAAGGAGTGGGGGAAGCCTCTTCATGACGACACGAGGCTGTTTGAATTTCTCATTCTCGAGGGGGCGCAAGCGGGATTGAGCTGGCTCACCGTTCTAAAAAAACGGGAGAACTATCGCCGGGCTTTCGATGGGTTTGACGCCGAAAAGATCGCACGGTACGGCGCCAAAAAAGTCCGGAGTCTCCTTGCGGATGAGGGAATCATCCGGAACCGGCTTAAGGTTGCGGCGACGATCGACAACGCCAAGGCGTGCTTGGCCCTCCAAAAAAAGACGGGGAGTCTCGATGCTTATCTTTGGTCTTTTGTGGGAGGCAAGCCGATCGTGAACCGTCCGAAGACGATGAAAGATATTCCTGCTCGAACAGGGACCTCGGATGCGATGAGCAAGGACTTGAAAAAGCATGGATTCCGATTTGTAGGCTCCACGATTTGCTATGCTTTCATGCAGGCTGCGGGGCTTGTCAACGACCATCTGGATGATTGCTGCGTTTGTTGCCGGCCGATTCAGATTGAGGTGGATGTGGATGCCGATGGAGTCGTCAATTTTGTTGCCAAGCGCGAAGGGGAAGGGTAAACCATGGATCTTTTTGAGAGCTCCGAAAAAAAAGTCGGCGTAAAACACGAACCCTTGGCGGTGCGGATGCGGCCCGTGTCTTTGGCGGAATACGTAGGGCAGGAACACATTCTCGCTCCCGGGAAATTGCTCGAACGCGCCGTGCGCTCCGATAAGATCTCATCCCTTGTGCTCTATGGCCCTCCGGGCACCGGCAAAACCACGCTTGCCTCCGTAATTTCAAATGAAACGAAGTCCCACTTCGAATCTCTAAATGCGGTTTCAAGCAGTGTCGCTGAAATTCGCAAGGTCATCGACCGGGCCAAAAAACGTTTTGAGATGAAAAAACAAAAGACCATCCTCTTCATCGATGAGATCCACCGTTTCAATAAGTCTCAACAGGATGTTTTGATGCCGGATGTGGAAAAAGGGAATCCCGTCCTCATTGGCGCGACGACGCACAACCCCTTTTTCTCGATCGTACCGGCGCTTTTGTCGCGTTCCTTGGTCTTCGAACTGAGACCGCTGACTTCGGAGAGCATCCAAAGCATTCTTCAGCGCGCCATGAAAGACAGCGTCAAAGGGTTGGGAAAATATGCCGTTCGGCTGGATGAGGATGCCATGCAATTTCTTTCCCTAATCTGTGATGGGGATGCCCGGAGGGCGCTGAACGCTCTGGAGTTGGGAGTTTTGACGACATCGCCCGGAAGCGATGGAAAAATTCACTTCACAAAAAAAGTGGCCGAAGAATCCATCCAGAAAAAGGCGGTGGTGTATGACGCGGACGGGGATGGTCATTATGACACCATATCCGCGTTCATCAAGTCCATGCGCGGCTCGGACCCCGATGCGGCGCTTTACTATCTGGCTAAGATGCTTTATGCGGGAGAGGATCCCAGGTTCATCGCGCGGCGTATCGTGATCTGTGCTTCCGAGGATGTGGGCAACGCGGACCCGCAGGCGCTAATTCTCGCGAACGCCGCTTTTCAGGTCTCCGAATTTGTTGGCATGCCGGAGGCGAGGATTCCGCTTGCGCAGGCAACGGTCTACATCGCCTGTTCGCCAAAATCCAACGCGGCGTATCTCGGAATAGAAAAAGCGATGAAAGATGTCGCGGAAAACAGAACCCTGGAGGTGCCCGCCGCCTTGAAAGGCACCGGCTACCATGGCGCCAAAACTCTCGGACACGGCGAGGGGTACAAATATGCCCACGACTTTGAGGGTCACTGCGTGCAGCAAGAATATCTTGAACGAAAGATCCGCTATTATTTTCCGACGGACCAAGGCGCCGAAAAAATTTTAAAGTCCTACCTAGCCTCCATCCAAAAACACAGCTAGGCCCGCAGCCATACTTTCAACCTCAGCTTTCAGGCGACAGGCCCACGCCATCCGTTGCAAGCGCCCCGCCTGCCTGCCGGCAGGCAGGCGCGGACAAGGAGAGGCTTCGGGGCTGGGGTGGGACATAACAAAGAAAATACCGCGTCCCCGGGAAGACAATGCGCCGGGAGATGACGCGGGGCCGGACAGGGAGTTTGCGCGGTAAAAAGTTTGTCCGATTGACCTAGCCTGTTGACTGATATAAACTGGCCGAAATAAGGAGCGAGTTCAGTGGCCAAAAAAGCGTTGATTACAGGGATCACGGGACAGGACGGATCCTATTTGGCGGAGCTGTTGCTGGATAAGGGCTATCGTGTCTACGGCATGATCCGCCGCTCAAGTTCTATCAACACTCAGCGCATCGAGACGATCTACCCAGTGACGCAGACGTCCCATCGTGACCGCCTCGAGCTTTTGTACGGCGATTTGGGGGATGCCAGTTCCGTCAACCATCTTGTGAAGACGATTCGGCCCGATGAGATCTACAATCTCGCGGCGCAAAGCCATGTGAAGATCAGTTTCGATGTTCCGGAATACACGTCCGATGTGACGGGGTTGGGGGCGCTTCGTATTTTGGAAGCCATCCGCGAATCCGGCGTCGCCTCGCGGTTTTATCAAGCGTCTTCCAGCGAGCTCTACGGGCGGGCTGAAAAAACGCCGCAGGACGAGAACACACCTTTTGAGCCGGTGAGTCCCTACGCGGTGGCGAAATTATTTGCTTACTGGACCACGGTGAATTACCGGGAGAGTTACGGGATGTATGCCTGCAACGGGATCCTTTTTAATCATGAATCACCTCGCCGCGGGGAGAATTTTGTCACGCGCAAGATCACGCGTGCCGTCGCGCGGATCAAAAAAGGTTTTCAGGACAAACTGTACTTGGGGAACCTGGACGCGCGGCGTGATTGGGGTTACGCGAAGGATTATGTCGAAGCGATGTGGCTGATGCTTCAGGAGAAAAAACCTCAGGATTTCGTGATCGCGACCGGCCAAACACACACGGTTCGTGACTTCGTGCACGAGGCGTTTACTTACGCGGGGCTTGACCCTAAAAAACACGTTCGCATCGACAAAAAATATTTTCGCCCGATCGAGGTAAACCACCTTTTGGGAAATTACAGCAAAGCCAGAAAAAAACTAGGTTGGAAACCTAAAACGGGTTTCAAGGAGTTGGTGAGGCTTATGGTGGATGCGGACATGGCTGCTTTGGAGAAAGAGGTCGCAAAGTGACGGATGGCAACACACGTCCCTGGGGCGAGTACACGATTTTATTCAAGGGGCCGGATTACCAAGTCAAACGTATCGAGGTGAAACCGGGTCTCCGTTTCAGTCTTCAAAAGCACTTTAAACGCGCAGAAAGATGGATTGTGGTCTCAGGCTCAGGGGTTGCCGTTGTCGGCGGGAAAGAGGTGGCCGTGAAGCGGGGCACGATGATCGATGTGCCGGTAGAGACGGTTCACCGGATGCACTGCACGGGACGAGAACCGCTCGTTTTTATCGAGGTGCAGTTCGGGGAATATTTGGGGGAGGACGATATCCTAAGGTTGGAGGATGATTTTAAACATGCAAAGTAAACGTTTCATTCTCGGAGTTCTTGGTTGTCTCACACTGCTTTCGACTCTGCCGGTATTTGCCTATGACGAAGAAGAGGCCAAGAAAGTTGCTGAAGACATAAAAGAGTACGGCTTCAAGGACGTGACGACGAAGGAGGGTTTGAAATTCAGAATACCCTCCGACATGCCCATCGAATCGCACGGCGGTCTTGTGGCGCCGGTACCTTTTGAGGAGTACCTCTACATAAAATTCAAAAAGATCGAGGAAAAACTCATGGAGGTCGGAAAAAAACTTACCGAAGTCGACAAAAAAAATTCGGAGCTTAACGAAAAGCTAACCGGGGTCGATGAAAACCTAAAGCAGGTTGACAAAAAAATCGACCAACTTGATAAGACTCTCGGCGACATTAAAAAGACGTTGGGCAGCAAAGAGCCCGCTTCCGTCACGCCGAACCCTTGACAGCCAAACGTTTTTTAGCAACGAGTCTTGTATTTGTTGTGGCGGGGTGTCTTCTTGTCTCCGGATGCGCCCGTGCGCCGAAGCGGGTTTCACGACCGGGCGCCCTACAGGTGGTGCCGAGTCTAATTCCGGCGGGCGGCGGCTTTTATCACATTGTGGAAAAGGGCCAGACGGTTTACCGGATTGCCCGCCATTACGGCATGGATTGGCATGAGTTGATGCGGGTGAATCATATTTCAAACCCGAGCAGTTTAGAGGTAGGGCAGCAGCTTTTTATTCCACGATCGACCGGTTTTGCCCCTGCAATTTCCGGCCCCCTAAGATATGAAGAAATTCGGCGTCTCGTAGGTCCGCCGCACCCGAGGTCCGCTTGGAGGACGATCACCGTCCATCACAGCGGCACGCGCAACGGGAACGCCAGGTTATTCGACCGAGACCACACGCGGCGGCACATGGGAGGTCTTTTTTATCATTTCGTAATCGGCAACGGGACAAACTCCCCGAACGGCGGTCTGGAAGTAGGTTTCAGATGGCGGCAGCAGGTGCCGGCCAATCGTCCCAATGATATTCAAATCTGCCTTGTTGGAAATTTCGACGACCAAAATGTTTCGGAAGCTCAGTTCAGCACGCTCGCCGGATTGATCCCGATCCTCCAGTCGGACTATGGGATCAGGGTTGGGAAAATACGCCGGCATGAAGATATCAAAGGAAAGCACACGGCCTGCCCAGGCCGGAATTTTCCATTCCGACGCCTGATTTCTGCACTCTCGCGGCGTTAACAAATAGAGGCGCAACCTTGATCAGTACGCAAAAAATTCTTAGCGCTTCGTATCCTGAGAATATCCAAAAAGCCGCCGAGGTTCTGAGAAAAGGGGGCCTCGTCGCGTTTCCTACCGAGACGGTTTTCGGGTTGGGTGCGGAAGCGGCGAATCCGGAAGCGGTTTGCCGCAACTTTGAAGTAAAAAAACGTACCGCGTTTGATACGCTCATTATTCATGTGGCAGATATCGATCAAGCCTTGCCCCTTTGGAGCCGGATCCCCCCATACGCCAAGGCGCTGATGAAAAAATTCTGGCCGGGACCGCTGACGCTCGTTCTGCCGCGATCCGAAAGGGTCTCGGAGCTCGTGACCTCCGGACTTCCCACCGTCGCCGTTCGAATGCCCAATCACGAGGCGGCACTGGGACTTATCCGGGCTCTGGGGAAACCCATCGCGGCGCCGAGCGCCAATTTATTTGGTTACACGAGCCCGACATCCGCTGCCCATGTGGCCGAGGGTTTGGGGGATGGCCTGGATCTTATTCTGGATGGGGGATCCTGCACGGTGGGAGTCGAATCCACAGTTCTCAAGATAGAAAAAGACGAGGGAATTATTCTGCGGCCGGGGGGGATTTCGGCGGAGGCTTTATCGGAATTTATCCGTTTAAAAAATGGCAACGTGGACACAGAAAAAAAACTCGAAGCCCCGGGGATGCTCGAGTCTCATTATGCGCCTTGGACAAAATTCATCCTTCTTCCAAAAAATTTTTCTGAATTTGCTCCCGAGTTTGAAGCCTCTCTCAAAGAGCATCAGTCGGCGGGGGGCGCCCAGCCGTTGCGGTTTGGACTTTTGGCATTCCAAAAAGCCCCGGAGAACGCCTCCCTGGAGTCCGTGCGCGTCTTGAGCGAAAAGGGAGATCTCGTGGAAGCGGCCTGCAACCTCTTTCAAAGCATGCGAAGCCTTGATAAAATGAATCTCGATTGGATATTGGCGGAACCCGTTCCGGCGTCCGGGTTAGGTTTGGCCATCCTAGACCGTTTGCGGAAAGCCTCCGGAGGAAAAACGGCTGCAAAAGGATTCTTAAATTGAAAACTTTAAACGACTCAAGCACTGTATGGGAAACCTCGCTTCCATTGCCGCTCCTCAACCGCGGAAAGGTCCGGGATATCTATGAAGTGGACGCGGATAGACTGCTTATCATTACAACGGATCGTTTAAGTGCATTTGACGTGGTGCTTCCCTCATCAATTCCTGACAAGGGCCGTGTCTTAAATCAAATCTCCCTTTTCTGGTTCAAGAAATTCGAAAAACTTGTTCCCAATCAACTGCTGGCGTCCAAGGTAAAGGACATGGGGTTTGAAAAGAGTTTCGTAAAAACGTTTGGAAAGACACTTGAGGGGCGGAGCATTCTTGTGCGCCGGGCAAAGCCTCTACCGGTCGAATGCGTGGCGCGCGGATTTCTCGCAGGATCCGGTTGGAAAGATTATCAGAAAACAGGCAAGGCGTGCGGGCATGCTCTGCCGGCAGGTCTTCGCCAATGCCAGGAGCTTCCCGAGCCGATCTTCACTCCGGCCACCAAGGCGGCCGTGGGGCATGACATGAACATTGATTTTAAGGCGGCCTCCAAGCTGGTGGGCAAAAGCACCGCCGAAAAGATCCGCGAACTGACGCTCACGATCTATAAAAGAGGCGTTGTGTTTGCGAAAACGCGCGGGATCGTGATTGCCGATACAAAATTTGAATTCGGGTTTTGGAAAAACAAGATCATTTTGATTGATGAGGTTTTGACGCCGGATAGCTCCCGTTTTTGGCCTCTAAAAACCTACAAGGTTGGCCAGGACCAGCCCAGTCTCGACAAACAGATTGTTCGTAATTATCTCCTGGGGTCGGGATGGGATCAGACACCGCCCGGCCCTGTGCTGCCGCGGGAGATTGTTGAGCGGACGTCAAAAGCTTACAAAGATGTGTTCAAGCAGTTGACGGGCAAAAAGATCGCTTAGGAACCATGGTCTTTAGCGTACAGCGTACCGCGGTCAGTTTTTTGTTTTTCCTGTCCGCGGTCTCCTGTCCGTTGTTTGCTGGAGAGTCCTTGGCGTTGGAGCCGTTTTTTGTCACGATTGAGAAAGTTGAGCTGAAGAGTAGTTCTGGCGAGTGGGTGGACGTCATTGAGCCTGACCGGCGGTTGGATTTGACAGTCGATGAACCGACGGTGAGTTTTTTCAACAATGGCCGCATTGCGCCGGGCGGCTACTCGAATGTCCGCGTTAGCCTTATTTCTGAAGAGGGCACGCGTAAAAAATTATTCCTTGAAAGAAAAATAGATTATTCCCCGTCTCTTGTGGTGCGAAATGGCTCCTTTGTGAATGTGTTTTTTAGATTTGATCTGGAGCGCCTGCCGATGCGTTTGGCTTCCGACACGATCAAAGAGGTCAATTTAACGGTGGATCAAGAGGAGCGTCATGACAATGGAGACAGCATAAAAATATGGTCCCAGCCCCTCTTTGCAAATCGCGCGGAGCGCGATTTAAATCCATGAGTAATTTCATCGGGTTATTGTTTGCGCCTACGGCGCGGAAAGAGGGGATAGGATGGTCTTAACGCCGTCCCAGATGACGCGGTTGGGGACTGGGGCCCGGGATTTTTTCTTGGAAGACGTGGTGAGCGGCAAGGCCTATGCGCTGAGCTCATTCAGCGAAAAAAAAGCGTTGCTTGTGATGTTTCTTTGCCGTCATTGTCCGTATGTCGAGCATGTCAAGGCAGAACTCAGCCGACTGGACAAGGACATGCGCCAAAAAGACATCGCCCTTGTCGGTATCTCATCGAACGACGCCCAAAATTACCCGGAGGATGCTCCGGTGAAGCTTAAGGAGTTTGCTCTTGCCCAGGGTTGGAAATTTCCTTTTCTTTATGATGAGACTCAGGGGGTTGCCAAAGCTTACAATGCGGCATGCACGCCGGATTTTTTCCTATACGATAGGGATCGCAAGCTTGTTTACCGCGGCCAGCTGGATGACAGTCGTCCGGGCAACGGAAAACCCCTCACGGGAAAAGACCTGAGGGAGGCCATCGATGCGGTCCTGGCTGACAAGCCGGTTCTCCCCGTCCAAAAGCCAAGCATTGGCTGCAACATCAAGTGGAAAAAAGGGAACGAGCCCCAATATTTTTCGTAGCATTGCGGGTAACTCCTGGGTAGCCAAAAAGGGCAACACCGTCTCCTCCGGGCCGTGCGACCGGGCGCCCGTTCCCTCCGGAGACGAGGCAGTCTTTTTTAGCAAGCCATTATGGTTTTTTCGTGACGATGGCGACTTTTTTGATGCCGGCTTTCCTGGTTTCGTCGAGGATGCTCACCGCTTTTCCCAGCGAGGCTTCGTCATCTCCGTTTAGCAGGATCGTGGGGTCGGGGTCTTTTTTTTTGAGCTCTTCCAGATTTTTCCGCAGATCAGACAGGACCACTTTTTTCTTGTTGAAAAAGATCTGACCGTCTTTCATCACGGTGATCGCCGTGTATTCTTTCCCTTTTGTTTGGCCGGTACCCGTCTCTGCGGAGGGAAGATTTACCGAAACGCCCTGATTCTTGATCATTGAAAGCGAAACCATCATGAAAGTCGCCAGCAGGAAAAAAACGATATCAATGAGAGGAATGATTTCGATCCTGGCTTTGCGCGCGGAGCGCGGAGAGGGGATGATCATGCTGTTGTTTTTGGCCTCACGTGAAGCTCTAGTTGCGTCGAGGCATCTTCAATTTCATGGCGGGCTTCCTCGAGCCGCGCATTCAAATAATTAAAGGGGATCAGAGCGATCACGGCGATGCCCAGGCCAAATGCCGTCCCGATCAAGGCCTCCGCGATGCCGCCGGTGATGACGGAGGGCGAATCCAATTCTTTTCCGCCCAAAAGGCCGAAAGCGCGGATCATCCCGGTGACGGTGGCCAAAAGACCCAAAAGCGGCGCAAGGGTGATCACGGTGTCCAGGATCGACAGCCCTTGATTGAACCTCTTTAAATGATGATTCGCGGCCCTGAGCAAGGCGCTGGATAAGGATTTTTCGCGCTGCTCCAATCCGTACACAAGAGTGCTTGCCACGTAGTCCTGGCTTTCGGCGCCCGCTTCAATGGCGCCTGTCAGATTGCCCTGCTCGACCAGCGTCAGGATGTTTTCCACCACCTTGGGCTGGCGTTTGAGAGCGATCCCTAAAATGAAAAAAATGCGTTCCAACACGACCGCGACGGAAACGATTGACGTAACCAGCAGCGGCCACATGATCGGGCCGCCTTTTTCGATGATCTGAAGCATGAGCCCTCCTTACATTAGACAAGAGTATATCAGCAATTTTGAAAATGTTATAATGCCCGCCATGCAAACACTAGCGAATCCCGCCCGGTGCGGGATGATCCCCGAGGAGAATCCTCCCGAATTTTTTGCCAAACATCTCAGCGCCTATCATTTTTTAAAACCGTTTGTAAAAGACAAGAAAGTCCTGGAAGTGGGTTTCGGTGACGGCTATGGCATGGCGTATCTCGGTGAGACCGCGAAAGAAGTAACGGGGATCGATGTTGCTGCCCCCAACATCCCTCTGGCGCAGGCGAAGTACCCGCGGACGAATCTGCATTTTATGCTTTATGACGGATTTCGTTTTCCCTTTGCCGACGGAACGTTCGATGTCATTGGTTCCTTTCAGGTGATCGAGCATATTCCTGAGGAAAACCTCCTTGCCTGGCTTGGCGAGATTAAAAGGGTGTTGAAGAAAGACGGCCTATTCTGCGTCTCGACCTTGAATTTGAAGAACGCCCTGAAGCCCGGCGTCGCGTATTCGAAAAATGTCGACCACCACAAGGAGTTTTTTGCGCATGAGTTGCACAACCTGCTCGAGAAAGCGTTCGGACAGGTGTCGATGCACGGCTTGCGGTACACGTTTAAGCATCGCATTTTCCGCCGGCTAAAAAAATGGGGTTTTCTTAAGGCGTCGTTCGTGCGGAGCCATTTCCGTGGGGTGAGCGTTGCGAATTTTCGGGTTACCTCGCAGGATATCGACACCAGCATCGACTTGATCGCCGTTTGTCGGCACTAGCATTTGCAAGAAAGGACGACTGCCTGACGATGAGAAAGTTGGCATGTTTTTTAATTTCATTGTTGCTGTTTTCAGCGCCATCCCTGGTTTTTGCGGAACTTCCCAGCCACCCGCTGATTGAGATGGCCAAGCAGAAAGAAGGACAGCGTGTTCGTTATGCGCTGGATGAAGGGGCCCAAGTCGGATTGACCGCTGATGGAAAAAGTTATTGCGTGCTATGGCTTCCTGAAAGAACCAATCCGCAAAAGCCTCCGCCGATGATCGGCGGAAAAATCGCGTGAGCAAAAAGGTATTTCTTCAGACATTTGGATGGCCGTTGTCACCAAATCACCGGACTTCCAGAAGAGGGGGGCGTGGCAGGGTTGCCAGCGGATGCGGTGATGGTCTTCCAGGCGCTGGCGGAGGGGCTTCAAGTGGCATTGAGAGGGTTTGCGGTTGAAACTTGAAACGGGACCCATAACGGGCAGAGAAAACAATAATGAAATCACTTCTCCATTTTCTGTGCTGGTAGCGTTCTACGATGCCTTTAATAGGCGTGATTTGCAGAAAATGTCGCAACATTGGGCTCATACAGATGATGCAGCTATGAACAATCCCTTGGGAGGAATTAAACGAGGATGGAATGAAATCCAAGCGGTCTATGAGCGAATATTCCATGGTCAGACCCGCGTTTATGTTGAGTTGTATGATTATACAATTCACGAGTACGCTGATCTCTTCTATGTTGTCGGCAGAGAACGGGGTGAGTTTCAATCAGACGCTGTGAAATTGAACCTTATGATTCGTACCACCAGACTTTACAAACGAATTGACGGAGAGTGGAAACAAATTCACCATCATGGCTCGATCGACGACCCAGATTTGTTGAAAAAATACCAAACGCTGCTTCGGGCGGGAACCATCAATAAATGAAAAA
>CAYZGM010000050.1:0-12842 GCA_964478015.1 uncultured Planctomycetia bacterium | reverse complement strand
TCCTAAAGAGTTTGTCATGGATGAAGTCTGTGGAATGATGCTCAGTATTCTATGGTTTCCTCAGGATCCAGCTCTTTTTTTCTGCGCTTTTCTTCTTTTTCGCATATTGGACATCTGTAAACCTTGGCCTATTTCAAGGATCCAGGCCAGCTTGCATCCCTCCAGCATCATGTGGGACGATCTCGCGGCGGGGCTTATTTCAAATCTGATCATTCGTGTCGCTCTAGGCTTCCATTTTCTGTATTCTCAGGTATAATTTCGCTTTAGCCCGACACGGAGACAGTACCGAATATCCTGAACCCAGCAGGATGGGCCGCTTCTCTTTTACACAAACAATGATTTAAAAAAATGGGAGACTGAGTTACTATAACGAGTTGAATATCTTAGGGTTAGGAATAAAAATGGGAGTAATATTATGGAAAATAGTGTGAAAATATACGTGCCTGACAATTCGATCAAGAAGGGGTACGGGCCCATATTCGGCGAGATATTCCGAGAATTGATTTCAAACCGCTGGCTGACCTACCAACTGTTCAAAAGGGATTTTTTCGCCTTGTATAAACAATCTTTCATCGGGATGTTGTGGGTGTTGATCATCCCTATTTTTAGCGTCAGCACGTTCATCGTGCTGAAGCGCTCCGGCATCTTCAGCGCCGGGCCGATCGACGCCCCGTACCCGATCTTTGCCATACTCGGCATCGCATTTTGGCAGCTTTTTTCATCGGGCCTCATCGCGAGCACCAATTCACTGGCCGAGGCGGGGCCGATGATCAAGATCATCAGTTTTTCAAAAAAATCTCTCGTGATCTCCGCCGTCGGACGATCCATGGTTTCCTTTTTGATCCAATTTTTGCTGGTGGGGATACTGTTCATATGGTTCAGAAGAATGCCACATGCGTGGATCCTCCTGGCGCCGCTCATGGCGATCCCGCTGTTATTTTTGACCCTCGGTCTCGGATTCATTCTTTCTCTGTTGAACGCGGTGATGCGGGATATCGGAAACGCCCTTTCGATGCTGATGACTTTTCTGATGTTTTTGACACCGGTGCTGTATTCGAAGCCGGAAACGGGATTGCTTCATCAAATCACTCGCTTCAACCCCATGTACTATCTTATTTCTTCGCCGCGGGACCTTATTTTGACGGGGCACTTTTTGGAGCCCAAGGGATACGTGCTTTCCATTTTATTTTCGTTTGTGTTGTTCGTTGTTTGCCTGGTCGTTTTCCATTTGACCGAGACGAAGATTACGGAGAGAGTTTGAGCATGAGCGGCGGCCAATCCATGATCTGCATGGAAAATGTTTCCAAGAAATACGGCCGGTCTATCCGACGTGCCATGTTTTATGGCTTGCAGGATATCGGAAGGAACATCCTGGGGTTGAGCTCTCACGCCGAGCGGCTGCGACCCGACGAATTTTGGGCCGTGGAGGACGTGTCCTTTGACATCAAGCGCGGGGAAACCCTCGGGCTGATCGGCCCCAACGGTTCCGGCAAGACCACGATCATGAAAATGTTGAATGGGATCTTCTGGCCGGACACGGGCAAGATCACGATGCGGGGCAGGGTAGGCGCGCTCATCGCGGTGGGTTCCGGGTTCCATCCGGTGCTGACGGGCCGGGAAAATATTTATGTCAACGGCGCCATTCTCGGGATGGGCCGCCGCGAGATGCAGAAAAAATTCGATTCGATCGTCGCTTTTGCGGATATCGGGAATTTTCTAGACATGCCGGTGAAGCATTACTCGAGCGGGATGTATGTACGGCTGGGATTTGCGATCGCGATACACTGTGAGCCGGACATTCTGTTGGTGGATGAGATCCTCGCGGTCGGCGACATCGATTTTCGGGCAAAGTGCGTGGAAAAAATGAAGGCACTGGAGAAAAAAGGAATCACCAAGATCTTTGTATCGCACGATATGAACTCAGTCTATCTTTTGTGCAATCAAACGATGTATCTTTCCGCTGGAAAGGTCAAACATTACGGGCCGACGGCCGACGTGATCGGAGAGTATAAGAAAGACATGGATGCCCTGATGCAGAGCCAAAGACCCTCTTTGACGTCCGCGCGCGTATTGACCGGCACTCAGGAGGTAGTCATTGAAGAGGTAGGTTTTTTGGACGGCCATGGGAATGCGACGCAGTCCTTTAGGCAGGGCGAACGTCTCCGCATCCATATCCGCCTGGAGACGAAAAACAGCGCTGTCCGGGCCCGTGTTTCCATCCTGCTCTATAACGATTGGGATGTTTTGCTGGTAAAGGAAACGATTTTAGCCGGTTGCAGCCGCAGCCTGGAGTTCCTCGTGGAATCGCTGTCTTTGAATATCGGCCGCTATGCACTTTCCGTGGAATGTACCGACCTATCCGGAAAGACCGTGTTCGACCGTCACGAAAAATGTTATGAGATCATCGTGGAGCAGGGGGTGATCGGCGGCAAGATCCATGAACGGGGTGGATTGATCTATGTCCCGTGCCGTTGGGATGTAAGCAGTCAAAGCGGCACGCTTACGGTTCCGGCAGGGTAGGGCCATGTTTGGGATAAAAACGTACATCCGATCGAAAATTTCGGGCCTATCGTTGCGGGTTCAGTTTTTCCTGGCGTCTCTTGGACAGGTTCTCAAAAAACTTCCTTCGAATGACAGAAAGGTCCTGTTCACTCTGGAGAATTTGGAGCCCGATCAGGATGTTCCAAGATACCAATATCTCATCATCAACTATTTTGCCGAGGCGGCGTACAACGTTTACATTTACAAAAAAACCGATCCCGATTTTTTTGTGGCGTTGGGGCCGTACGGCCGTTACCTTTACGCCGCGAAGAATGTAAAATTCATCACGGCGCTTCCTGAGGAGACCGGGGAAACAGTCTATGTTTTTGACCATGAGACCCCGGACGAGTCCATGCTGAAGAGACCATGGAAAAAACTAGTTTACTTTAATTCCTTGAAACCGCTTTCCTGGCAAATAGGGCGTGAGTCCATAAACATCCCTTACACAATGTCCCCTGATATTTACCACTATGGTCAGCACAGACAGCTGGAGAGGTTCAGAAACAATCCCAGGAAAGTGAGGGCTTTTTTCGCGGGCAACACCGACAAGGTTTATTACAACAATCCCATCCTCAAAAAATATGGACAGATGACGCGGCTGGAGGGGATGGATGCCCTGCTGAGTTCGGGAAGAAAAATCACTTATCAGCCGGGAAAAAAAGCGTTTTATCAGTTGATGCGCTCCTCCGGGTGTAGTCCCGAGTGCGTGATCTGTGATTTCTCGAACTTCAAGATCCCGCCGGGTCTTTGGCTGGATTTTCTCTCACGGAGCGATTTTTTTATTTGTTTTTCCGGAACGGATTTTCCCATGTGCCACAATGCGATCGAGTCGATGGCGGTCGGGACTATCCCGATATTGAGTTATGGGGATTGGTTCGATCCACCGCTGGAACATGACAGGAACGCTATCCTCTACTCCGGCAAAGAGGATCTGATAAAAAAAATAGATATGGTGATGGGGCTGAGCCGCGAGGAGATCACGCGGATCCAGGAGAACGTGATTCGTTACTATGAGGAGCATTTGTCGCCGCAAAGTTTCGTACGGCGTTTCGAGGCTCTTGAAGGGACCTTTACCATGGTTTTACTCCCGCAGCTTTTCCACTCCGAGGAAGACCTAAGCGCCAAACGGAAGATCGAGCAGCTGAATGCGCGTCTTGGCATCCATAATGGGAATAAGCTTCGCTCAGATAAAATCATTCTTAGGGCGGAGAATGTCTCTAAAAAATTCTGCCGTGACATCAAACGGTCCATGCTCTATGGGGTTGCGGATATTGGAAAGAATGTCCTATGCCAGCGGACGGATTCCACGCGTCTACGAAAGGATGAATTTTGGGCGGTGGAGGATGTTTCCTTTGAGATCGAACGAGGAAAGTCGCTGGGTCTCATCGGTTCCAACGGTTCCGGCAAGACGACCATTCTCAAAATGCTCAGCGGCATCTTTTGGCCGGACAAGGGCAAGATCACGGTGAAGGGAAGGGTGGGGGCGCTGATCGCCGTTGGCGCGGGATTCCACCCGCTTTTGACAGGGCGTGAGAACATTTACGCAAACGGCGCGATCCTTGGGATGGGTAAGAAAGAAGTGGAGGAGAAATTTGACGCGATCGTGGATTTTTCGGGCATCGGGGATTTTTTGGATACGCCGGTGAAACATTATTCCAGCGGCATGTTCGTGAGGCTGGGTTTTGCCGTGGCCATCCACTGTGATCCGGATATTTTGCTCGTGGATGAGGTGCTGACGGTGGGGGACATGAATTTCCAGAGAAAGTGCAAGATGAAATTGAAAGAGCTCGAGAAACAAGGGGTGACCAAGATTTTCGTGTCCCATGACCTAAGTTCGGTGGAGCAGCTCTGCGACCGGGCGATCCATCTGTCGCATGGCAAAGTGCGGCACTATGGTGACACGCTGGAGATCATTAATGCGTACAAGAAAGAGGCGCTCTTGGACCCGAACAATCAAGGGGATCACCAAGTCCGCTATGGGACGCGGCAGATAGTCATCCATCGCGTCGAATTCCTGGACCGGAACGGAATTAAAAAAAACACTTTCAAATATGGCGAGTATTTCAAAATACGGGCAGCGTTCCACGCGCGTGAACATGTTGTCAATCCTGAATTCACGGTTGGTTTCTGGACATTGGACAATACCTGTTTTATCCACGCGACGACGCGGGATCACGGCATTGACACACGCACGGTTTTTGGGGATGGGGAGTTCGTCTACACTCTCGAATCGCTGCCAATACACGCGGGGCGGTATCTCGTGAGCATTGGGAGTTGGGATGCCTCGGGACACGTGGCCCATGACCAGCATGAAAAACTTTATGAGATCCTGGTGGAAGAGGACACCCGAACGTCTGGCGACGAAAAGGAAACTGCCCTGCTGGATCTGCCCGGCCGCTGGCAGTTGAACGGGAACTTTGCATGAAGGCTTCTATACTCATTCCCACTTACGGAAACCGTCCGCAATATCTTCGGGATGAACTGGCTTTGCTTCAAGCGCAAAACTTTCCGTCGGCGGAATATGAGATTCTGGTTATCGACAACGGCCCTTTTTCGGAAACGCTTCAAATCGCCAAAGAGTTTTGCCGGAATGGCAAGCACCCGGTGCGGTATGTGAAAGAAACAAAGCCTGGATTGCTCGAAGCCAGGCATGCCGGTGCCCGCCAAGCGCAGGGAGAGATCTTGGTCTACTTGGATGATGACGTGCTCTTGCCGGCTGACTGGCTCAAGTTCACCTTAGAACCGTACCAAGATCCGCGGGTCGGAGGTACGGGCGGGAAAGTGGTTCTTCAAATAGAGGGAAAAGCGCCGGAGTGGGTGAGCCATTTTGGAAGCGTGTGCCATAGCGCGCTGGACCTGGGCGATGTCACCCTTGAGCTCAAGTGGCCGGATTGCGGTTGGGGCTGCAACATGTCCGTGCGGAAAAAAGTGTTTGACGAAGTAGAGGGGTTTCATCCGGATCTTTTTGGAGACAAGAAACTATGGAAGTTCATCGGAGACGGAGAATGCGGTTTCCAAAAGAAAATCTATGGTGCGGGGTATAAAATAATTTATGAACCGAAAGCCTGGCTGTATCACCGTATCCCTGAGAGTCGGTTGACGGAAGCGTATTTTTATCAAAGAGTTTATATCTCAGGGATCATTGACTCCTACACGGAAATTCGGAGCTCAAAACCCAGCGTTTTTTTTCCGATCCGTTTGCTATGGGGTACCACTGTCGGTTTTTTCCAAGCCGGTCTTAAGTACCTGAGTTCCATTGTAAAACCTAAATGGCGCGTTCGATCGAAAGCGGAGGCTCTGTACTGGGTCGCTTACGCTAAGCACCGGATCCAAGCCGTTTTTGATAAAAAATTGCGGGCCTATATATTTCAGAGAAACTACCTATGAAGATGCGATCATGCTCCATTATAAAATCTCCCGCACGGCCCGGCCATGTCCGTTTATGCGCGGAAGTCGAATACGATACTCCGGGGATCAAGCCCGAGCTCTACTGGTTCGAGGTCCATGAGCGGCACAGCCAGGCTCTCAGCACTTCCGGAAATCCCTGGCTGCTTTGTCTGGCCCCGGCGGCCATCACGCTGGGAGAGTCATTGCATTTGAACAGGCCCGTGGACGGTCTACTGCTCAAGAACGCGCACGAGCTGATGAAAATATGGAGTTTTTGGTTTCCCCGTCTTAAACCGATGCCTATCCGGGCAGAAGTAGCCGCTGCGGGCGACTCTTCCAACGACTCAAAAACGCTCGCATTTTTTTCGGGAGGCGTGGATGCTTTTTTCACGGCTCTGTATCATAGCGAGACTCAAGACCCATACGACCGCATTGCAATCGATGACCTTGTTAACGTCTGGGGATTGGATATTCCTTATGCGAACAGCGAAGGGTATCAAAAAATTGAGAAGTCCTTGAGCCGGGCGGCTGCGGATCTGGGCAAGGAATTTGTCTCGGTGGCCACCAATTTAAGAGAGACTCAGCTTAAGAACTGCGAATGGGAGTATCAATACCATGGACCCGCATTGGCCAGCGTGGCTTATGCCCTGGAAAAAAGATACCGTCTAGCGCTGATCGCTTCCAGCGGGGGATATCGCGCCACGTTTCCTCACGCCTCGCATCCTGCGCTGATGCCTCTTTTTTCCTCGAGCGGGACACAAATCATGCAATCGGGAGCGACGTTTAGCAGGGTAAGCAAGATCGAGCGGATTAGCCGCTCGGAAGCAGCCAGGCAATATTTGCATGTCTGCTTTCACCTGGGCAATGAGCAAAACTGCGGCCGTTGCCTGAAGTGTTTCCGTACAATGCTTACGCTGGACTTGTTGGGTGTGTTGGAAAAGGTCAAGACTTTCGATAGCACGCGCTATGACCGCCGGATGGCAAAAAAAATGTTCCTTTGGGGCGATGACGACAGAGATTATACGATACAGATACGAGAATTGGCTATTCAAAAAGACCGGCAGGACATTGCGAAAGCCATGGACAAAAGCATCCAACGGACCAGGCGGATCAAGACATCGCTGGCCGCGCTCGGCCGCCTTAAAAAATTTCCCGGGGGGAAAAAACTGTATAATAACATCGAACATCGGATCTTGAAGAGCTCGATCGGGGGAGAGGAACGTTATTACCCGGCAGCCAAAGATTCTCCTTTTTTCCAGTTTAACCAGATTTAGAAAGGAAGCGTATGCAAGTCAGGGGCATCTCAGTTATTGATTCTCCCGAGCGGCCGGGGTGGGTGCGGTTATGCGCGGAAGTTGTTTATGAGGATCCGTCTCTCGCAAGCGAGGTGTATTGGTTCGAGGTTCGTGAGAAATATAAGTCATTTTTAAGCGACACGGGGAATCCGTGGCTTGTGTGTTTGGCTCCGCTGGCGATGGCCTTGGGGGAGCCCTTGAAGATCGTCCGACCCGTGGACAGGACGCTTCTGGCGAATGTTTATGAAAGAATGCGCATCTGGAAATGCTGGTACCCGCGTCTTACGATGATCCGGATCGAGGCTGAATTATTAGAACATCCCATTGAGAACGCGGGGAAAACATGCTCTTTTTTCTCCGGCGGCGTCGACGCGTTTTTCACGGCCTTGTATTATGATCGCACTCCGGATCCTCTGGTAAGGATCCCGATTGAGGATTTGGTGAATGTGTGGGGGTTTGACATTCCCTTGGCCAACGCAGAGGCGCACGAGGAAATTGCGAAGGTATTCAGAAGATCCGCGGAGGATTTAGGTAAAGAGCTGATCGAAGTGGCCACTAATCTCCGTGAAACACAGTTAGAAAAGAAGATCAACTGGGAGTATCTTAACGTGTCTCCCGCTCTGGCCAGCGTGGCACTCGCGCTCGAGAAAAGATACAAAAAGGCGCTCATTTCTTCTGCGGGGGGCTACCTTGTCCTCTGCCCCGACGGCACAAGCGCACTGCTCGACCCTCTTTCCTCGACGCAGAGGCTGCAGGTTGTCCACGCGGGGGCTGCTTTTAGCCGCGTTCAAAAAACGGAATACATTGCGCCGTTTGAGGTCGTTCAACGGTCGCTGCATGTCTGTTTTCATATTCAATCGGAAAAAAACTGCGGCCGTTGTATCAAATGCTATCGCACCATGACGACTCTGGAGACCCTTGGTTTTTTGGACCGATTCCAGACGTTTCCCAAGGGGGCGTTCCATCTTTCCAAATTAGCGAAGATGTTTTTATGGGAATCAGACGACGTGCGTATGTCCAAGGATGTCGAGCGCCTGGCCGTCCAAAAATCAAGAGAGGACGTGGCGAACGCCATTCGCGGAGCTTTTAAACACACGCAGCATGCTCGTCGGTTACTTTCGATGATAAAACCGTTGTACCATTCTCCTGCCACGCGCAAGTTGTATTGGGCGCTGGAACACAAGATCCTCGCCGATTCCATCGGGGGCGAGGAACGTTATTATCCGATACCGGACGATTCGATCCTCGCTGTGGATGAGTCGGTCCGATTTGCGAACAATTTTAAATAAAGGATACGAACAATGAAGATCGTTTATTACGATTCCGGATGGCCGATCAATATCGGCAATGCTTTCATTGACATAGGCGCTGCCTATCAAATACAGCAAGCGGCGCCGGAGGCCAAGCTTTTTATTGCCAGCGAAATGCCCAAATGGCTGTGCTGGATCAACAAAGTAGACATGAACAAAGCCGTCGACGTGGCGGAACTGATCGAAACGGATTTCTTAGTCGTGGCCGGGATGACGCTCTGCGATGAGTTCATTGAGGTGCAGGGGCCGGTGCTTCGCAGCATGGCCAAGCGCGGGGTTAAAATCATCTTCCTCGGCGCCAGTCTCTACTTGTACACGCAGGAGGAGATCGATCATTTCAAAAGGTTCCTCGACGAGGTCAGACCGCATGGTTTTATGTCGCGAGACCGCGAGAGCTTTGGGCATTTCAAGGACCATGCCCCTTCCTATGACGGCATTGATTGCGCTTTTTTCGTGCGCGAGGCGTTCACACCGGCTACGCTGACGATCAAGGATTTTGTGATCTATAATTTTGACGCGATGGACGAGCCTCCGATAGAAGATCACGGGAAGAAAGTATTAAGGACTCAGCATGCCTGTTTCGAGGTTCTGCCCAATAGTTTCGATCGTAGCAGGAAAACCTACTATTTTAAAAAGAAATGGCCGTTTATCCAAAGGAACAATGAAGCTGCGAAACGGTATTACAGCCGCCCCGACATGATGATCTCGGATGTGCCGGAAGATTATCTGCATCTTTTCGCGAACACGTCCGCGACCTACTCGGACCGTGTGCATGCCTGCATTCCAACGCTTTCATTCGGAAACCAGGCCAGGCTTTACACCACCTCCTCACGCGCGCTCCTTTTCGACAGGGCCGGTGTCGGAGATGTCAAAAGCAGGCTGGTCCGGCTGGACCAGGAAAAGATGAATGCCGAAAAAAAATCCCAGATTGCTTTTCTAAGAGCGCTCTTTCAGAAAGGATGAGCGTTTCCCGATGAACCCGTTCAAGACAGTCATCAAAAAAATAGGAAAACCGGCCATGGGTTTTATTTTTAAGCTCCTGATGCGCCGTGGAATGAAGGGCCCCGGAAGGAAGCCTTTCGACGACAGCGAGCTCAAGCTCGTGCGTGAAGCGCTGGTCTCGCAGAATCTTTTCGGCATGGACGGCTATATGGTGGCATCGTTTGAAAGAGAATTTGCTGAGACTTACGGCGTGCCCTATGCCGTGGCCTCGACCTCGGGCACGGCGGCCATCCACGCGGCGCTGGGGGCGCTGGACTTGGATGCCGGGGATGAGGTGATCACGGCGCCGGTGACGGACCTGGGCACGATCATCCCGATTCTATCCCAGAACCTGATTCCGGTTTTCGCGGAGGTCGATCATACTTTTTGCATGGATCCGGAGGATGTGGAAAAAAAGATCACCCCGCGCACCAAGGCCATTCTTGTCGTGCACCTTTTTGGGAACGTTTGCGACATGGACCGCATGGTCGCAGTTGCCAAGAAACACAACATCCCTCTTATCGAAGACTGCTCGCAGACGCACTTGACCCCGTACAGAGGAAAATATGCCGGCACGATCGGTGACATCGGATGTTTCAGCTTCCAGCAGTCCAAGCACATGACCACCGGCGATGGCGGGATGACGATCACGTCAAACAAGGCCTATCATGAGCGCATGAAACTTTTTGTCGACAAGGGTTATGCGAGAAAGGGATGGGGCGCGCGCGCCTATCTATTTCACGCACCGAACTATCGCATGAATGAACTGACGGCCGCTGTGGGCCGCGCGCAACTGAAAAAAGTGAAGCGGATCGTGGATCAACGTCACGCGATGGGCGAGGAGATGAGCCGTCTGATCGAGGGACTTCCGGGCGTGACGCCGGTTCCTGCCGGCGATGGAGTGCGCCACGCTTATTGGCTGTACCCGTTCCGCCTGCAGGGCACCGATGTCCCGGCTTTCTGCAAAAGGATGATCGAGAAAGGTGTCTACGCCATGCCGGGCTACACCGGCAAAGCCATTTATCTTTGCACCGAATCGTTGAGGGCGAAGAAAACGTTTGGCCGTTCGGAGCTTCCGTTCAGCTGGAGAAAAGACAGGCAGTTTGAGTACAAAGAGGGATTGTGCCCTAAAGCCGAAAAGGCTCTTGAGACGCTGGTTTGTCTTCCCTGGAATGAAAGCTGGGGCAAGGCGGGCGTTGAAAAGGCGGCTGCGGCCGTGCGGGAGTGTCTGGGCGGAAAACCGACGGTATCTATGAGTGAAAAAATCAAAAAGAAAGAAGCAGCGGCCGCGACGCCACAGGCGAATAAACTTCGTGTAGGCATCATCGGCTGCGGACAGATCGGCCGCGCACATTTGGATGCCTACAAAGCGGCGACGGATGTCGAGATCGCCGCTTGCGTGGATACGGATCTTCCGAAATCTAAAACGTTTGCAGCGGAAGCCGGGGCCAAGGCCTACGGTTCGCATGAGGAGATGATCCGGGACGGCAAGGTGCAGGCCGTAAGCCTGTGCACGCTTCCATCGACGCATCGGGCTCTCACGCTGGATCTTTTGGATGCGGGCATCCATGTTCTTTGCGAAAAACCGCTGGCCTTGTCGGCGGCAGAAGCGCGGCAGATGCTTCACAAAGCATCGGAGAAGCGTCTACTATTGCTCACGGCGTTCAAACTGCGTTTTTTTGAGGAAGTGGAGAGGACCAAGGAGCTTCTCGATAAGGGCAGCCTCGGCAATCTTTTAACTTTCCGTCTTTTGTTCGGAGGCTACATGGATATGGCCGGTACCTGGCATGTGAAAAAAGAACTTTCCGGAGGCGGGGTCATCATGGACAACGGACCGCACGCGGTCGATCTGGTCCGTTATCTCTTCGGGGATGTGGCGTCCGTGTCGGCCCAAGCCCGGGACGCGCAGGGGATCGGGGTCGAAGACACGGCTAAGCTCAATTTCATCTTGAAAAACGGCCTCACGGGCACGGCGGATCTAAGCTGGCCCGCGTGGGTCACGCCCAGCGCCTATCTGGAGATCTACGGCGACGAGGGGACGATTCTCGTGGACGGCGCCGGGGTCACCTACAAGTTCAAGACTTGGAACGAGTGGAAGCGCATTCCCAACCGTGTGGACGCCGGTGGAGGATTCGCAAAACAGGCCGCACATTTTACGGAAGCCATCAGGCGCGGGGAGACCACGGTGATCGGTCCGGAAGCGGGGCTCGAGGCGCAGATCGTGATCGAGAATATCTATCATGATCTTCAAATCGGCGGCAGTATTAAAATTTAAAAAAGGGAGCTTGCGGATGGGATTGCTCGATTTTATGAGGACCGGGAAACCAAAAGTGGATTGGAATGTTCCGGCGGACGAAAAAGAATGTGTCAAAAAGGCTGTCCAATGGTGCAAAAATAACCGCATCAAGGGCTCCGGCATCAAGGCCAACAGCAAGGCGGACACGGTGACGCCTGAAGTGACGGGTTATTTGATCGACTCCTTGTACCGGACCGGCGAGAGGGAGTTTGCCATAGACCTGGCGAGATGGGAAGTTTCCATGCAGAAACCCAATGGAGCATTTGGAGCGCCGGACGGCATTCCCTATACGTTCGACACCGCACAGGTGGCGCGCGGCTTTTTGACGGTGATGGACGAGAAACCCGAATTTGAAAAACCTCTGCGGCACGCCTGCGATTATGTGGAGAAAATGATCGCATCGGACGGAAACGTCACGCACGAAAGCATGGACATGTGGTACCTGCCCGACGGCACGATTCTGTCCGAGTACGGCAATCTCTATGTCCTGCCGCCGATGCTGCAAGCCGGAAAGAAATTGAATGAGCCGCGCTACATTGCGGCGGCCAAACGCGGAATGGAATATTTCCGGAAGAAGCCGGATCTGGTGGAATTTAAGCCGGAACTCGCGATGCTGTCGCATTATTTTGGTTACATGATGGAGGCGCTGGTCGACCTGGGGGAAGTGGAGTTGGCAAAAAAAGGGTTGAAGCAGGCCCTGGCCGTGCAGGCAAAAGACGGCTCCATTCCTGCCTTTCCGGGCAGCCGGTGGGTATGTTCCACGGGTCTGGCGCAACTGGCCATCGCCTGGTACAAGCTGGGCCAGCGCGAGCCTGCCGACAAAGCGATGGATTATATGATGCGTCTTCAGAATCCCAGCGGAGGATTCTATGGTGGCTATGGAAAAGGCGCCAAATATTTTCCGGATGCGGAGATCCCCTGGGCGGTGAAATTTTTTCTGGATGCTGTCCTATTGAGAAATAGGAAATAGACGTTGTCCAAAGTTAGTATCGTGCTGCCCACGTACAACGGCGCGAAATTCCTGCGGGGCGC
>CAYZGM010000049.1:0-12852 GCA_964478015.1 uncultured Planctomycetia bacterium | reverse complement strand
ACAAAACCGATGACAGGACCTACGCCTCTCAAAGTACGTTCGTCCATTTTCCTGACCGGCACCAGACCGATGCCCTCTGCGGGTACTTTATCTGAAATCGTCAACACGCCGTCAAGACGCCGGTATACAGAAAGCTTGTCGCCCGTCCGAGTGATGATATCGATCTTCGGTTTACCGACAGGAACCCCGTTCTTTACCGCTTGAGACTCGTAACGCCGTCTGCCGTCTTCGGACTGGTGGGTCCATGAGGTTTGGCTGATGGGCTGGCCCTCCCCTTTGCCTGCTTCGACATTCAGATGACGCGAGAAAACAGGGCCTTTTTTAAGCTCAATTTTTTTGTCTTGAATGGTGTAACCGCCTGCGGGATCAAAACCAAGCGCTATCTTTTCGTTCGTGGCGCTATTCACCAATTCGGCGTTTACGGCTCCTTTTGGTTTTCCGTTCTGCATGCGCTGAACTTCACGAATGCTGACGGCTTCGTCTTTAGACTGCTCGGTTAAAGCCACGGTGGCAACGATCGCGCCCTTGCCGTACCCTGTTGAATCCATCATTCTGATCGGCACGGGACCCTCCTTGAGACGCGGCTTGTGATCCGGGCGCGAGTAACCGACAAACTCCTCTTTATCATTCCATTCTTTCCCTAAACTCACTTTATCCAGTTCATTGGAGTCGTACATTTCCGCTTCAGGGAACCCATCCTCTTTTCCAGAGGCATCATAACGTTGAATTTCTTTCACAGAGCCCGCCGGTGTTTCGCGCATAACGGTCATCCTGGACAAGCGGGGCCCCGTCGGCCGTCCCTGGACCAGATCAAAAACATAGGCGTTTGCGGTTTCACCTTTAACATCAAGCCCCCCGTAGGCCGCGGTGAAATATCCTAAAGAGCCATCCCGTTTAAAAACAGGCTCCAGAGCCAGAGTAGACTTGTTTTTGGTCATAAAAAGGCCGGTCGCGGACCGGGTGCGGCGGCCTTCGGCGTCTACGGGTTCCATGAGGAATGCTTTGGAGCCGTCGGGATTTTGATGCACCAGGGTGATCCGGTTTGTGCGTGGGGAATTGGATGGCGTCGTGAATTCTTTTCCGCCGGGATTATATATCATGCGCGTTGCATAAATTGGTTTGTTGAGCTCTAAGGAATCGAGG
This sequence comes from uncultured Planctomycetia bacterium, assembly GCA_964478015.1. Taxonomy (GTDB): domain Bacteria; phylum Omnitrophota; class Gorgyraeia; order 2-02-FULL-51-18; family 2-02-FULL-51-18; genus JAHFFM01. The sequence continues at coordinate 11,709 of CAYZGM010000049.1, read as the reverse complement.
GATTGTTTAGGCGAGGAATATTGGTCGGCGCCGTCCCCCCGGGTGATGGTGTAAAGATTTAGGCCGAGCGGGTTGCGTTTGTCAAGGATTCCGACGCTCTTGGGCGGCGCATTGGAAAAATTCGTTTCTTTGACTTTTCTCGCGTCAAAAACAAGGTAACCATCCTGTATCTGTCCGTCTACTTTCAAGTTAGTTGCCACTGTAAATTCAAGTTTTTTATCCTTATTTACTTTCCCGTTCTCAAACCGATAGGTCCGGCCGGTAATACCATCCTTGGCATCACGGAAAAATTGCGTCGCCGTCTCGCCATCTACGGTATAAAGAACACCGTCGATGAGACGAATATCCTTGCCATACCCCATTTTTAGAACAAGGCTGCTGAAGGGCTCTGGGGCAGCCCCACGCGCTGGACCGTTGGCCAATTGATCAGCCCAGGTACCGAGCATAGAGGCCAACTCCCTTTCGAAATTGGTATTTGGGTTCGTGATGCCGGCAGCCTCTCTCTTTTGAGCGGCCCACGCTTTGTACCAAGGATCATTCCGCAACTCCGTTTCTTTTAGTTTCGCCCTGGTAACACTTTTTATGTACTCGGTCAGATCTCTCTTAAATTTTGCTTGAAGCTCTTCCTTGCTGATTTTGATCCACTTCCGGTCATCTTCGGAATAGATCCATAAGCCGTCATTCCACTTGTGGACAATATCTCCCATGAGCGAGAGCACCTTGGGCGACATCAGCGGCTCGCTGCCAGTGATCACATTGCGGTCTTGAGGACGGTTTGGATCCAAGAGACTGACCTGATAGGTGCCTTTGAGCGCTTCGATAAACGGGCTGAGAATCTTTGGATCAAGACGGGCTACCTCATCCAATGTATAGAGGTCCGCGACAAGGCTTTTCACGGCGACCTCGCGGCCCTGGCTGTTGCCGATATTGTTAATAATGCGGCTCCTGGCCTCCGGCATGGCGCTTCGGGGCGTCGGGCCGTTGAAACGGAAAGTTCCGTCAGGCTCTGAAACAAGATTTCCGGAAGCGATGGTGGCAGCCAATTGGAATATCTCTTTCACATATTTCTGGTTGTCGTGCATCAGGCTTCCTCTCCCAAAGCCGCTCGGTCCATGCTTTTTATAAAAAGGCGTCTCATTAATGTACAAGACAGGGATGCGGTCCAAACCGAGAAGCCTCAAAGCCGCCGTTGGGATAAACCCTTTTGCCAAGAATTCAGCTCTCTTGGACGGATACGTTATCTTGATCTCCTGGTCAATCAGCCGGGCGATTTCCATAATATCCGCGAAATTTTCAGGCGTTGTGTACGTTGGATCCGTGACCGTACTCGCAAGAAAAGCGCGATACTTTTCATCCGGAGGGCCGGCCGCGTCGAAACCGAATACCTTTTTCAGGCTGACAGAATAGAAAGTGAGCACCGTGTACAGTTTTTCCTGTTTCTTTAAAACATTCAAATAGTCTGCCGCTCCTAACATGGTGATCTGCTCATCGATCAGACGATTTATATCGGAAAGCTTGGCCTTATTTTTGTACAAATTGTAAACCGTTGAATAAAGCAGCTCCCGGCCTTCCCTGCTGACAGGATCGACGGACTGTCCATTAAACTTGAAAATCCGAATAAGCTCTTTAGTCCTGGCATAGCCGTTCACTTTCTCAAAAATGGCTTTAAACGCCGGATCGGTCTGCACTGTGTGGCGCTCGATTATAAATTTGTTAATAAATTCCGGCTTGTTCCGTATTTCGTTTAGGGGCGTTGGCTGGGTGCGAGCCGCGATCCGAGGGTCGTTTGGAGATCCCGCCAGCCGACCTTGAGCGATCTCTAGAGCCAACTGCGCATAGGCATCTCGATCATTCATTGCGCCGCCATTTGGTCCCTTTGGGGTTTGACGCTTAATCTCTTCGATAACCGCGATCAGGGCATTGTAGGCAGGCGTCCGGTTGCTGGGGTTGTTGTAGCCGCTGACATAGAGAGCTTCGAAATACTCAATCGCTTGCTTGAAAACTGCATCACTTTCTACGTCCGTCGCGAGTTTCGCTCGCAAGCTTGATGGTTTTTTGTCGGTCGCCGCCCGGACAATCTCGTCCGGTGGGGCTGTAGAAGTCATCAACGCGGCAACAACTGCCTTGAGCTGATCAGGCGAAAGGGACTTGTATGCAGGATGGCCTTTGGCTTTCAGCCTGGCGACCGTTTCAGCGGCATTCTCAGCGGTCAAAAACCCCTTTGTCTTACGCAGCTCACCGAGGTCCAGGATCAACGAAACAATGGCTTCTTCAGAAACACCCGCCGGATTCCTGGAAGACAGGGAAATAAGCTGGCGCAGCCTGTCACTGAGAACCACCTTTTCCCGCGGGTCAAAACTCCAATCCGCGAATGAGATTGGTTTTTCATTCTTTGCGTCCACGAAACTTTCATTGAATGTCGTGATGAACTTGGCTAGTTTTTTGGGATCAAAGAATGGCTGGTCAGCCAAGGCGTATCCATAAAGGAATTCCCGGTAGGCCCGCCCGCCGGGGGTCGCGATTTCCACGTCCTTGTTGAAGCCCGGGATGGCCCGCATCGCACTGTGGGCATCGTATGCCCGTTTAAGTTTTGCCTCATAGGCCGCGCTTTGGGCCGGGTCGCCGGCGCCCAGAAAATTCCAGAGTTCATAGACAAGCGGTTGCAGTTCGTTGAATTTGAGAGTCCCCGATTTAGCCCTGGCGTCTATCGCGGCAAAAGACGCCGAAGAAAGCTTCTTGAGATCCTCGGCGGTGAATAGCTTCCCATAGATCCCTCCCACCACGTCCTTATTCTTCATCACCAGAGTCAGCGCGTCCTTAAACTTTGACGCGTTCAGCCCCATGGAAGTGACGGCGACCGCCCAGTCTTCGACAAATTTCCTGTCGGATTCCTCCGTAAGATTCAAGGTCCCGATCACACTCTTCGCGTCTACGGCTATTTTTACTAAATTTTCCCAGAAAGCCGGTTTTCCGGGATACTTCAACTCAAATATCGCCAGGTGCATCAAAAGGTCGATGTGGGATTTTTCCTTGAGATTGATGCCCCCGGACCCAAAAAAGGCCGCGAGTATGTGGGCATTTCCATTCGCCTCAAACTTGTCTTTCACCTCCACCATCGCCTTGGGAATATTCATGCCGCCCAGGGCCTGGTACTTTTGGAGACCGTCCGCAATGGCGAGATAGGTCTTTAGAAATTCTTGGTCTGTCACGGATTGGTTCGGTTTTTTCATCAATCCCTTGACCGACTTGGAAACAAGGATCTTCGAATTGAGGAGCTTTTCCACGAACGCTTGATCAAAATTGGAATCCTTGACGATCACAAGCGCGGCATCGCGTTCCACCCGCCGCACGGCCCAGCTAAAAGGGTCCAGCAGCAACCTTTCATCAACGATTCCCTCCTCTTTGTACAGGGGTCGGATGATGGCCATGATGCTAAGGAGCTTGTCGGCGTTGTCCTTCCCATAGGTCTGTTGCCAGATAGCTATTTTTTTTGTCCAACGTATCAGCATCTTGCGGTCGTTGCCGTCAGCGTTCAAGAGGTTAAGCGGGCGGCCCGCGAACGCTTCCACGAATGGGCGGTTCTTGGCCATCGCCTTTAAAAATGCCTGGGCTTCCTGAACGGTCATGTAGCGGTCTTGCACCAGTTTGGAAATGATCGTGACGAAAGAAACGAACGTAACATCTTGAGTGTTGGGGGCTGTCATGTTCAAAGCGGCGGCAGCATCCCAAGACAAATCCACGCGGTTCCTAAGGTCTTCTTTCACCGAAATTATTCCCTGTCTTTTTACCATCGCTTCCCATTCCGTGAGCGCGGTTATATCTCTCGGGTTCAAAAGATCGATGGGTTGTTTGACATGCAAATAGCGTTCGAGGGATTTATCATCGATCAGGTCCTTCCAGATTCGCAGTTTTAACATGACCTGATCAAAAGGGATCTCCCCGGATTGGGCGATAGTCACCCACATCTGAGTGGCATTGGTCGCCGTCTGCCCCTGGGCCATGCCGAAGATGAGGGAGCGAATCTGCTGTTCTTGCTGAGCTAGTTGATCCCCCGTTAAAAGCGTCGTCTTCTTGCCTGCGCGGAGGCCCCTCTCCATACGGTCTGCCTGATCCTTAACATAATCTCTGACATAATCGGCAAGCCCCGCGAGAAAAGAATTGGCCTGTCTGATCGCTGCCTCCAAGGATGCATCTAGCTGTTGGGCGGCCTGCTGCACGAAGTTCACCGCCTGCTGGGCCTGATCATGATTTTTTAAATAGGAGAAATGAACTCTCGTGAGCTCGTCCTGCATCGCCCGGATTTCCCGGCGTATATCCTGAATCTTTGAGATCTCACCACCGATCTTTTTCAGTTCTTCCTGGAGCCTTATTTTCTCCTCGGGTGAGCCGGACCATGTATCCAACCATGCATCCAAAAGCCTTTGCATGTTGGCCTGCTCGCCTATAAGTTTTTCGATTAATAAAATCGACTCCGGACTGAACAGGTGGCGTGTTTCCAGGGACTTGCGCGATTGGGACTCGAGCGAGGCGAGAATCGCCTTAATTTCCTCCTCGTTTACTTTCAGTGCCTCGAAAATTTTGCGGAGGTTCGCTCTTTTTTCCTCATCTTTTTCGGCCAAAAGCTCATCCCCCTCACGCTTGCGGATGGAATCAGCGACGCTCATAAATTTGTTCTTCACATCCTCGCTCATTTTTAACATCGAGGACATTTCCTGGAGGTACTCCGTAAATTGCTCCTGAGTCAACGACTGACTCACAACAGAAGCAGTAACCTGCTTGGACTGCACGGCATCCGGAGTCACGCTTGTTGGAATAGAGGGCGAAGCCAGAGACTGGCTTACCATGGAGTTCGCGAAGCTAATTCTTCCGAGCGCCGTCCAGCTCGGCATGTTGTTGATAGATTGACCGCCGCCGATTTTTAAACTGAATGCCCTACCCTGCTCGCTCGATGTCACACCGGCGGATATATCTCCCCCGGAAATATTAAACGACGACTGACCGTTTCCATGAAAAAGGGTGGCGGCCGCCCCGCGATACACCGTTGTTAGAGCGTTGCTCATCCCTGCGCTATTGAGAACTGTATTGAGGCTAAATGAGGCTCCATTTTCAAGAGACTTGGCGATGTCGGTGCTGATGGTCTGCTTCCCAGCCAAACGATAGATGCCAAAATTGGTAAACCAACCTGTTTGGTCTCTCTCGTCCACGGACCAAAAGCTCGAAAGCGACCCACCGGCAGCAAGGTTCCCCGGTTGAAACGTAACATACCCTGAAACATAATTATCAGGACCGAGCGGCAGTGCAAAAGATCCTCTTTCGTTCAAGGTGCCATTGGTGCTGTTGACACTGGCCGTAACCAAAGCATCGCCAATCCTTGCATCAACCGATGTGCTCGTATCTAAACCCGGGGTGTTTAATCCGCGGCGGGCGGAGAAACGGATATTCCATCCACTGCCATTCCACTCCAGAGTCACAATCGCCTCATTGCTTGTCAGCACATAAGAAATTGCGCCCACACGCTTCTCATCCACCCTATATACCTCGGATCCACCGACCGTGTAATAGACACCGTCATTCGCAATGCTGACCGTCACGCCGACGATGGAACCATCTTTTGCCGCCAAGGTTCCCGCAAAATTCAATGTCCCGGTCCCGTCCTGGTTGGCCTGAACACCTACGGGCACAATGATCCTGCGCCCCTTGTCGTCCGTAAATTCGAGTTTCCTGACGGCGCTTGTCGGCGGCACCGTTTCATCAGGCGTCATCTTTGCCGCGGCCAAAACCTGCCGCGCGGGAACAATCAGTTGAATGACACCGCCATTTTCTATCATCTCTCTGATCTTCTCGGCTTTCTCCCGCGTCTCCTGAGCCTTGATCTGGGCCGGGCTTGGCGCCTGGATATCCTCAATCCTTAACCCCGCATAGGCCGCTTCTATCATCGCCGCCGCATACTTGGCGCGGTCACGGTCATCGTTGCTGATGGAGAATTTGTATTTGAGGTAGGCTAATTTGTCCATGATCGCCTGGTTCTTTGCGTCCTTTTCCATATTGTTTCGAACCAGACTCTCGACCGCCTGCAAATAATCCCGGCGCATTCTCTCGGATTCCTCCGTCGGCGATGAAGCGCCCTTAAGGTTCGCGAAGAAACTGGCAAGACCCGAAGCGATAAGGTCCGGCACAAGGTAGATCTCGGTATCCCCGGCACCGGGGCTCATCACGACCCGTATCCCGGCCGCATTTATCTTCACGAGAGAAGCCATGATCCTTATGGTAAGGTCTTCCGGTGATTGCAAGTTTGGCAGCTCTTCCTCCCATTCCTTTCGCATCGCGGATAACTCGGCACTCGCGCCGCCGGATCCCAGACGCTGCGTAATCAGGGCCCGCGCCCTTTCGGACAGACGTGATAGGGCGACATCCCGGAGGCCCTCGGCCGCGATCAATTCTTCACGATTAATCCGCGCCTGCGCCTGCTTCGTTTGATAATTTTTTTCCGCGTCCAGGAATTCTCCGAGCAGCGCATAATCCTGGAAAGCGAGCGTCCTTTCGACATACGTCTCTCGCAGATCAGAAAATTCCTTAATGTACTTCTGGAACTCTCCTTTGTTTGCGTCATTCGAGAACGTGATGCGGAGAAATAAACTGGCTAACAAGTGCCCGTTCTTTATAGACTCGAGTCCCACATAAACGCCGCCCTTCACGCTTACGCGGGTTTCTTGGGTAAGTTTTAATTTCTTATCAGCAAGTTCCGCCTGTTGTTTCGCGACGGTTATCTCGAGATTGTTGAGGTGGTCTCCCAAGATCCTGTTTGCGCTGTCACTTCTGAATTGCGTGGCAGAGGCTGCCTTGGCCGGTTCAAGATTGAACGCCTGCCGGACAAGCGCCGAGAGCCTCTGTTTCGTTTCGCCTTGCGTCTCAACGCTGTCAATGCTTCCGAGGATCGAATCCATATACCCGCGGCGTATTTGAACCGGAATCTTCGCATCAGAGAGAATGGCCAGAGCCCTCGGCGTCTCAAGGATCTTGATCAAGAACTCCTCATCTTTGGTATAACGGATCAAGTCGGCCAAAGCATCGGAGACAATGAAATCAAAAATAGACATGTTCAAAACCCCGGAGTTTTTTGCGTTGGATGCGATGACAGATTTTGAGAGCTGATCACCGGCCTCATGGACAGTGGTGTAGGCCGCCAGGATGTGCTCAAATTTCACAGAGGACGAGAGCTTGCTGTCCAATAAACTTCGAAAACCTGTTTCCCTCAGGATATCAAGATGAATATCTTCCACCTTTTTCTTCATTTCCTGATAGACCTTATCAAAGGCTCTCTTATTGGCGTTGATGCGATCACGGGCGTCCCGGTGCGCTTTGATGAGCACATCGGCCTTGCTCTTCCACCACAACTTTTCTTCCGAACCGGCATCCTTGGACAGGGTACTTATCTGGGTACTCATTAGGGTGTAAATAGAATCCATCTCACTTTGCGATGTCGTCTGACTTAGTTTGAGGACGGATTGTTCGAGATCGCCGTCAAACTGCTTTTGGACGTCTGACCGGCCGACTCTGAAACTTGTTTCCCGGGAATCCAACTCCTGCCCGATCTGTGCCTCGCTCTTCGCCGTGTCCTGCTCCCTCATGAGAGCGATGAGTGCATTCCGGATCTCGAGCTTCTCATTTTTCCTTGCGGAAAGCATTTTGAGCCACAAGGCATCGGATTTATTTTTCAACATCAACGTACGAGTTCTCGAAAGATCCTCTACCAAAGACTGCTCTTTTGGCCCAAAAAGACGCGCAAACTCCTCGATCCACCTATTAGGAAGATAGTTCTTGCCCCACGCCAAGTCGGGATTTTTTTCGTCCCGGACCGGTATCACGAACAGCTCTCGCAAAAGATTAGTGAGCATCTCAGGATTGTCTTTGACTCTGATGGGATCCGCCAAAACACCGGCTATTTTGTTTCTTAGGGTTTCTTGAATAGTCTCTATTTCTTTTGGCGTGAGCAAGTCCCACCGGCCTGACTCAAGGCCATTCTGGATCGCGTAATAGGTGTCTTTGATCTTCCCAAGGTCATTCCTCGGATTAATGAGGGACTGCATTAGGGACTCAATTTGATCCCGCGCGGCCGCAGCAGTACTTTGAAAGGCCCTTTCGGACGCAGCGATTTCGTCGCCGAGGTAGGCTTTCGCAGCGGCGTCGTTTGCGTCCGCGAGCTCTTCCTCCTCAGTCCTAAAACCGCTGCCATGCGCCAAAACGAATTCCTTGATAAACCTGTTCTGTTTTGTGACCCAGGCCGGGAGTCCGTTCAACTTTAAGGCAAATTCGCTCGCGGCCGACGGACCCTCTTCGACGGCATTTTCCACCATATGTTTCATCAGCTCGCGTAAATAATCCCTGCTATAAAAAAACACACGGAAGTTCTCGGGAAAACTTTGAAAGATTTGATACACTTCCCTGGGATCTTTTGTCTGCTGCGCCAACTCTGAGAAGCGTTTAAGCAGGAGCGATGACACCTCGCGTTCCGACACCACCTCTGGGTCAAGCTTGGAAACGAAAGCACCCAGTTCACCGGCCGTGGCGGCGGATTTTATTCTCTCCCTTGTGAAAAGGATGCCCATTTCTGCCATTTGCTGGTAGACCTCGGGAACGTCCAAGACAGAACCTCTGGCCGTTTTCCAAGCGGCTTCCTGAGCGCCGAGGAGCGCCGCCCATTCATCAAAACTCTTGAGACCGCTGACTGTCTCCATCGCTGTTTTGATCTCTTCGGAAGAGAACACATCCGCAATCGGTTTTTCCAGCATCAATTTGTGCCGTTCCAGGACCGTCAGAGCCTCGAGGTTGTAATATTCCTGCAGCTCATAGAGGATTTCCTTTTGATTGGCATCAGCAATCCTGGCAAAGAGCTCTTTTTTGGGAGTTTTAATGTCCTCCTTTAAGGTCTTCAATATTTCCTGGATGCTTTCCCGGAAGATCTTAATCTCTTTCCTTTCCTGTACAAGACGCGCGATCTTCACATTGACCTGATCAATAAGATTCTTTCTTTCCCCTTTTTTCACTTCGTTTTCTTCACTTTCTTGACTGTTGTGCAGACGTGATTCCGCGGAAAGAGAAAAAGCGACGGGTCTCATGTTTAAATTTTTTTGGATAGACACATTCCAATAGAGATGAAGATCGTCCAAAAATTTATTCTCCGCCGCATGGATCTTGTTCCACATCCCGGCTTCAAATTTTCTCTTATGGTCCGAGGTATTTACTTTTTTTAGCACCTCTTTCACTAATTCCCGACTGGACAACGCAGAATCCGTCTGGATGGGTGCCGTCCTTTCGGACATGTTCAAAAGTTCTTTCAATCTCTGTTGGGCGCGCCGATTCTCAAGGCGCGCTCTTTCGGCATCCTTTCCCTCGGCCTCGCTCAAGACCCTTTCGGTCCGAGCCAGGATAAAGTAGGCGCCTGCGATTTCGAGTCTCGCCTCTAAGAGGGCTTTATTGTAGGTAAGCAGCGCCTTGAAATAATCGTCCGCGGCCTGCGGATTGACATCAAGCCCTGCTCGTCTATCGCCATAAAAGCTTCCGGAAACTCCGACAATCGCGGCATTGCTGCCGTCTTCACCGCGATAAAATTCCCCGTAAAAGTCAAAATAGTCCTTAATGCGCGCGGGGTCCCTTAATTGTCCCGCAATGGCCCTGCGTGCGACGTCAAGCTTCGTCGCGGCTTCGCTGAGACTCTGAAGTCGCAGATTATTTTTGGTCACAATTTTATTGATACGGCCGGCAAATTCTGTGGTATCCAAAACCACCGCGTCATAAGGACTGATAAAGCGGGCATCTCCCAATTTCTGGTCCGGCGCTTCTTTCACGAGAGCGGTCATCACCATTTCTACAATGTGGTTTCGCGCAGCTTCATCAAAAAGTTTTCCCGATCCGTCTTTTTTGATGGAGGTCTCCACCAATTTCATGATCTTGGAGGGTGTAAGAATAGTTCCCGGCCCCATGCCCTGGACAACATTCAAAACACCCAACACAACCGGAACTTTCCAATCGCCGGGGTTTTTGGCCTCTTTTACTCCGAAACTTTCATAAAATTTTACCGCGTCTGCCAACACCGGGTATTGATTTGCAACGACGATAAACCTCTTTTCCGCCCTTTGCCTCTCTTTTGCGGCCTGCTCATATTTCTCCTGCGCTGCCTCTCGAATGTTCTCCACTGTCACGGCTGGCTCTGGCGTTGCAACTGTGGGAGCCGGTGTTGCAGTGGCTTGCTCTACAGGAACCTGAGCTTGTTCTGAGGGCTCTTTCTGACTCAATTTGTTTATCTCCTCGAAGATCTTTGCGAAATTACCCGCGAACACTTCCCATCCCTGCTTGCCGCTTAGCTGACGAACCTCCTCCAGTTGAGCCTCGAGGATTTCCTTTTTAGCCTGATCCGCTCCTGCTATCTGCATCATCAAAGAAACTTCTTGGGATGCCACATAATGATTTTGCATGCCCAATTGTGAAACTCCGGCGGACAGGGATCCCACAAAACCCAACATGCCCCCGAACATCTCCTTGGTCTCGCTTGAGAATCTCTTGTTCGCATACCATAAGAAAGCATACGCAAGACCGGTCAACGGAATTGCGATCGCAGCACCCGTCAGCACGGATGAAACGAGGGTCGCGCTGCCGATCACCGTCCCCGCAGCCGCAGGAGCTAACGAGAGGAGCGACATCCCGGCAAAGATGATCGAGCGCGCGTTGATAGTAAAATTCTCAAGGAAAGCTCCAAGACGATCCCCTTTGACTGCACCCACTTTTCGGCTCATCACTTCGTTGGCGACGATCGAAATAATCGACGTGATAAGGATCGGCAAACCCGCAACGACCGCAAGAGCCACCCCAGTCAACGCTAATGCTTTAAAAAGGATCGCTACGCCAAAAATCCCCACAAATCCGATCAGTCCATAAAGAAGGCCTTTTATAAATACATTTCGATTAAAAATAGTGGGGGACTGGTCGTTTTTTAATTTCTTCTCATAGCTCAGGAGTTTCTTTTGGATAAAATATCCCACGCTATAGGTAGCAGCCACGCCCGCAAATCCGAGGAGCGTTGCCGCCACGGCACCCTGGGCCGCAATGGCCACGAAAGCAAAAGCAGCCAATCCGACGATCGTTTTGCCGGCGATGGACATCATGACCTGGATCGGCTTTCCCGAGTCGGGTGCTGTTTTTTCGAGATCTTTTCGATTGGAAACCAGATAGGCAATTCCTGCGACCAGCCCCAAAACGCTCGAGATCGCGGCGGTCACAAGCGGCGTCACAACGACCCCGGCAATGCTGATCATCAAGGCCGGTGTCGCGACCGCGGCAACGAGAGCCGCCGTCGCCATGACCGGGGCGATTAAAACAAGCGCAAGCAGTATCGAATTTGCCGCAAACCGCGCAAAGAGAAATACCCGATTGACCCCCCGGAGTTCTCCCCCCTTGACGAGTTTACTCCAATCCTTTCGTGCCGATTCTACCGATGAAATTCTTTTGATCGACGGTTTGATCGCAAGCGTTAAAAGAATCGCTCCCACCACAACAAGGCCCACGGCAAGCGCCGGAGCAGCTCCTATAAAGGCGGCGAGAAGGGCGGTGCCTTTCCCCAAGAGGGCGAAAGCACTTCCCTCGGCCAGCACGGCAGCAAGAGCCAGAGTTAATGCACCTGCCGTGAGTTGAACCGCATGTTTTTTGGCGAAATCA
>CAYZGM010000048.1:0-12883 GCA_964478015.1 uncultured Planctomycetia bacterium | reverse complement strand
CCAAAGTTAGTATCGTGCTGCCCACGTACAACGGCGCGAAATTCCTGCGGGGCGCCATCGGGTCTTGTTTGGCGCAAACTCATCGGGACCTTGAGCTGATCCTTGTCGACGACTGTTCGACAGACGCAACTCCGGATATCCTGCGTTCCTACACGGACGCCCGCGTGCGCGTGCTACGGAACAAGGTCAATCAGCGTTTGCCGCGTTCTTTGAACATCGGTTTTAAGGCAGCCACAGGCGACTATCTGACCTGGACCTCGGACGACAATGAGTATGCGCCTGATGCCATCGAGAAAATGCTCCAGCGCCTGAAGGACAGTCAAGCTGATCTTGTTTACGCCGATTATTGGGCGCTGGACGAAGTCACGGGAAAAAAGGAACAGGTCCGTCTTCCCGATCAGCTGAGCCCGAGCCGGAAGAATGAAGTGGGAGGTTGTTTTCTTTACACGCGGCGCGTTTATGAGGAAATAGGGGAGTACAATCCCTTTCTGGAAATGGTCGAGGATTATGATTACTGGATCCGTATCTGGAAGAGGTTCAAGACAGCGCACTGTGCCGAGCCCTTGTATCTGTACCGTTTCCACGCTCAGTCGCTCACCACGACGCGCGCGTATGCGCAGGATCTTTTCGACGTGATCTTGAAGTTCCGGAACGGGTTTTTGCCGCTCTCAAAACTAGGATGGAGCGGCGCTTATTATTTTCAAAACGTGGAACGGTCGGACAAAAGTCCGGCGGAAAAACGGAAGATCGTCTCACATACCTGGAAGATGGTGTGGGGTATTTCACCGGGATTTTACATTTTATTTTTGGTGGTGGTTTTTTTGTATTCATTTCGGATAAAAAAAGTAGTCAGTAGTCAGTAGTCAGTAGTCAGGATTCGGCAGCTTTAATAGGGATGCCTGCTTCCTACTTCCGACTACCGTCTACCAAAGTCAGTAGTCAGGATTCGGAATTCAGGATTCGGCAGCTTTAATAGAGATGCCTAATTCCTACTTCCGACTACCGTCTACCTAATCAAGGAGATCCTATGAAAGTTCTCGTGGCCGGAGGCGCAGGGTATATCGGTTCGAACATGGTCCGGAAACTTCTGGAAAAAAAACATTCTCCGGTGGTTTTTGACAACCTCAGCACCGGGCACCGTTGTTTGCTGCGCAAGAGCGTGCCGTTCGTGAAAGGAGACCTGAGGAATTTTGAACAGATCCGAGCGGCTCTCAAAAAATACAAGGTTGGCGCGGTGATGCATTTTGCGGCAGCGTCGCTGGTGGGGGAGTCCGTGGAAAAACCCCTCAAGTATTACGACAACAACGTCCTCGCCACCATCACGCTCCTAAAGGCCATGCAGGAAACAAAAGTGAAGACGTTGATCTTTTCGTCGACCTGCGCGATTTTCGGAGAACCCAAGCACCTTCCCATTGTCGAAGACGATGTCAAGGCGCCCGTGAACCCTTACGGTCAGTCCAAGCTCATGATCGAGACACTATTGAAGGATCATGCGAAGACGGCGGATTTTCGATACGTGGCACTTCGTTATTTCAATGCCTGCGGCGCGCATCCTGGCGGCGAGATCGGAGAGATGCATGACCCTGAGGCGCATCTAATCCCGAACGTTTTGAAAGTGTTGACTGGAAAAAAAAAGGAACTGCAAATGTTCGGCGATGATTATGACACGCCGGATGGGACCTGCATACGCGACTACGTTCACATCGAAGATCTGGCCGAAGCGCATCTTTTGGCGCTTGAATACCTCGAGAAAGGCATGAAAAGCGACGCATTCAACTTAGGCAGCGGCAACGGATACTCCGTCAAAGAGATCGTTCGGGAGGTCGAAAAATCAACGGGTAAAAAAGTGAAAGTGAAAATGTGCCCACGCCGTCCCGGAGATCCGGCCCGCCTGGTCGCCGATTCTTCCAAAGCCGCGAAAACGCTCTGCTGGAAACCCAAGCTGGGTCTGGATGAGATCGTTCGTTCGGCCTGGGCATGGGAGCAAAAAAGAAAACAACCGTGAAAGTCGCCTATATTTTAAATATCTTTCCGAAGATCTCCGAAACGTTCATTTTGAATGAGATCCTCGAGATGCAAAAAAAAGGCGTCACGATCGAGGTATTTGCCTACAAGGATGAAAAAGAAAACACTGTCCACCCAGGAGCAAAAGAAGTTACGGTCCGCTATCTTCGAAAAGTAGGTTTTTTTGAGAACCTATTTTCCCATTTCTATTGGATATGGCGCGCTCCTAAAAACTACCTTAAGACCTGGAGCCTTGTCATTAAGAACGGCGAGGGTATCCGCCAAGTGTTTATCAGCGAGCTTCACGACACGGTGGTTGTGGATCGTGCAAAGCCCGAACATCTTCATGCCCATTTTGGAGATGAATGCTCAAATCTGGCCATGCTGATCCGCTCGCTTTCGGGTGTCCCATTCACTTTTACGACGCACAGCTATGATATTTTCGAGCACAAGTATGATAATTGGAAAATTAAGTCACGATTGGCTAAAAAACACGTGACGATTTCCGAGTACAACAAGAACTATATCGTCGACCGATTGGACGTCGATGAGAGAGATATTGCGATTGTTCATTGTGGGATCGATTTTTCAAAGATCCCCGCACAGGTTCAGCCGCGGTCGCGGAACTTGATCGTCTGCATCGCAAGGTTGCATGAAGAAAAAGGAATGGATGTTTTGATCAATGCGTGCCGATGTCTCAAAGACCAGAAAATTGATTTTGAATGCCTGATCGCCGGGGAGGGCCCGGCCAGGGAAGTTTTGGAAAAACAAATAAAACAGCAGGAGCTGAAGCAGGCGATCCGGCTTTTAGGGAACCAGACCCATGACGAGGTCTTTGAGCTTTTAAAACAGGCCAAGATCATGGTGCTGGCAAGCCGCTCGGAAGGGATCCCGGTGTCTTTGATGGAAGCGATGGCTTTCCGTTTGCCGGTGATCGCGACACGGATCTGCGGGATCCCGGAGCTTGTTGAAGACGGACAGAGCGGATTCTTGGTCCCGCCGAACAACGTCGAAGTGCTGGCCGGAAGAATGAAAGAGCTTTTGGAAAATGAAATGCTCCAAAAGACGTTTGCGGAGAACGGCTACCGGAAAGTTCACGAAGGGTTTGATCTCAAAAAGGAAACGGATAAACTGTTGGCGATATGGCGGCTGGATGCGAAGGAAGTTCGGTGAAGGACTATATCCGGTTGAAGAAAGTCGAGCTTGGCGACAGGAGGATCGATTACCGATTCGAATCCTCGCTTAGGTTTTTTGACCGGGACATGTTTTCGATCTGGTACGACCACGATTTTGAAGCCCCCAGCGCCGGCATAGCCGCCGTGCCATTCGCCGCGGTGATGGCTCCTTTCATGTGGATGAGCGGGGCGGATCTGGAATTAGAGGTGCTGGATGAGGGTTTCGCGGACTCGTTGCAAAAAGCGAAAGAATACTACCACCACTGGTTTTCCAAAAAGTGGCTTTTCACCGGACGCCTAAAGACAAGCACGCAGGAGAACGAAAGGCGCGCCGACGGGGAGGGTGTGCTGTACAGCGGGGGATTGGACGCGTTGACCACGTATATCCGGCACCGGGACGCGAAACCGGAGCTTTTTTCGTTTTTCGGGGCCGATGTTCCTCTTAAGCAAACCAAATTAGTCGAAGCCTGCCGGAAATCCTTCAAGGAGTTCGCGGATCTGGAACGCGTCAAGCACTGGTGCATGGAGTCCGATTTTTGGACCCTTTTCGACCACAAAAAACTAAAGCGCTGGACGAGCAACTGGTGGGGCGAGACCTGCCATGCGATGGTCTTGGCGGCTCTAACGGCACCGGTCCGGTACCGTCAATTGGGAAAGTTATGGATCGCAAGCAGTCACGCTGCCGGCAGCATCGACTATGGGTGGGGAAGCGATTATGATCTCGACAATCGTTTGCATTGGGGCAGCACGCGGCTTGAGGAGGACTATCCCCACGCTAGCCGTTTTGAGAAGATGAAGTATTTCAAGGATTTTCCCCAATACCACCGGTTTTTGCGTGTTTGTTACACTTGGTGGAATTGGTCGGGGAACCGGATCAATTGCAGCCGCTGCGAGAAGTGCTATCGCTCGATATGCGAGCTGTTGCTGAACGGCGTTGATCCGGAGAAATGCAATTTTTCGGTCCATGAAAAAACTTTCGAGGACCTTAAAAAGGCACTGCAAAAAAGCCACGTATATTACACATTTTTCAACAACAGCCCGGCGGCCGTTTGTTTTTGGAGAGAGATGCAGGATGCCGCTACGCAAGACGCGGGGTTGGACCGGTACGGTTCGCATGAGTTCTTCCGATGGCTTGTCCGATACAAGGGTTTAGAGACCATGCGGACGAGCTTTCGAGGCCGCCTGGTGTACTGGGCCCGAATCTTGCGTTGGAACCTATTCCACCGGCGGCGTGTATGAAGGCGCCTTTTTTTATACTGGCGGGCAACGGACCCTACGACAACCGCGGTTGCGAGGCGATCGTGAGGGGGACTGTGGCTATCCTGCGGCGGCATTTCGAACGGCCGCGATTCCTGCTCTGTAGCCAGTTCCGTTCTCAGGAACATCTTGAACGTCAGCAAGTGAACGAGACAGACCCGGACATTCGGCATGTCAAAATGAACCGGATGCCGAACTTTCCCAACCACCGTTTCTTGAACCGCATGCTTTGGAGGCTTTATAAGCTGTTCCCCATGGCGCGCCGCACTTATATCTACAGGGAAATTTTGGGGCAGGTGAAAGATGCGACGGCGGTCCTCTCCATCGGCGGCGACAATTACGGCTTGGATTATAACTCCTTGATCAATTTTACTGACCTGGATGATCTGGTGGAAAGCAAGAATGGCAAGTTGATCATTTGGGGCGCATCCATTGGGCCTTTCGGCGAAGGATCCGCTCTGGAGCGGCAGATGGCCGAGCATTTGAAGCGCCGGACAGCCATTTTTTCAAGGGAATCAACCACGACCGCTTATCTGCGCAGTCTGGGAGTGCATGAAAATTTGCACCAGACGGCTGATCCGGCTTTCGCAACGGAAGTCGAGGAGCCGCCGGATGCCGGCGATCATAAAGATCTGAGCGCATGCATCGGATTGAATTGGAGCCCGCTCATGGCCGCTTATGTCTGCGGGGGAGACTTGGGATCTTTCCGGTCGCTTTGCGTGGAGGTCGTGAGAGCGGTCCTGGAAAAATTTGAGCGGCCGATGCTCTTGGTCCCGCACGCGATGAACCCGTACGATGAACGACGGGACGATTTTGTTTTTCTTAAAAGCATCCATGAGATCGTGAATTCTCCCCGCGTGAGCCTGCTGGCACCGACATACAATGCCGCTCAGACCAAATGGTTTATTTCCCGCTGTTTTGTTTTTGCAGGCGCGCGAACTCATTCGACGATCGCCGCTTTGTCCGCGGGAGTCCCGACGCTGAGTTTTGGTTACAGTTTTAAGGCGGATGGATTGAACAGGGATCTTTTTGGGCACCTGTCCTATTGCATTCGCCCCAAAGATTTTTCGAAAGAGAACATCATAAGCGCGCTTGAGCGTCTCATCCGCGACAGAGAAAGTATTCGTCGTTTATTGGGTCCCAATATCCTGCGGAGCGTGGATGCTGCCTATGAAAGCGGCGCTCTTTTAAAAAAGATCTGTATTTCAAGAGGCCCTGAATTGTGAAAAAACAGATTCTCGTGAACATTGGCAGCAATTATCTACTCAGCTTTGTCGGCATGGCGCTTGGGTTCCTCCTGGTGCCATTTCTTATTGGAAAATTGGGTCCGGATGCGTATGGTCTTACCGTACTCGCGGAGGCAACGGTTGCTTTTTTTGAAATCCTCACCATCAGCGTGCGTATAGCTCTTTCGCGTCAAGCAACGGTCTCACTGTCCAAGAATGAATTAGATCGATTTGTCGAGTATCTTTCCACGGGGCGGGCGATCCTTTACATTTCAGCGAGTATTGTTTTTGCGCTTGGATTATTTGTCAGCGTTAACTTTACGCATTTTTTTCAGGTCCCTGCCAGGTTAGGTTTTGACAGCCGGATACTTTTTTTCCTCGTGAGTCTCGCGTTTACAATTTCGATCCCAAATATTATTTTTTGGTCGGTGTTGTATGCCAGACAGCGTTTTGACCTTATCAACTCCTCAATGTCCGTCGGGCTCGTGATGCGTGCGGTTTGTCTTTTTGTTTATTACTCATGGGCTCCAAAGGCCTATCAAACACTCACCGCGTACGGCATTATTTACCTGATTATGATTTTTTCGCAGAATTACATGATCTATTTTTGGCATCGCAAGGTGATGCCTCAAGGTCTGCGCATCCGTTTTCGTTTTTTTAAAAAGGAGCGCGTGAAAGAGATCCTTTCGTTCAGCTTCCACACGTCGTTGACGCGCGCCTCCTCGCTGCTGTACCAGGAAACGGCGCAGATCATCATCAATATCTTTTGGGGACCGGTGTTCAATGCAGTGTACTCGGTTGCGCTGAAGTTGCCCAACATGATGCGACGAGTTTTTGTGGAACCCAGTTGGGCGCTGACAACGACGTTCACGGACCTGGCGGCGCGCCAGGATCGCGGCCGCATCGAACAGCTGCTTTACATGTACTCCAAAGCTCTCTCAATCCTGACGTTTCCGATCTGCTGGACCCTGGTTCTATTCGCAAGGCCGATCATTCACTCGTGGGTCGGCCCGGAGTTTGAGATGGCAGGCAGGCTGCTTCCCTATTTTTCTATGACGCTTTTTATTGGTATTCCGTTTTCGTTGAGCGGGTGTATCATCAATGCGACCGGGAAAGTTAAAATTCCGAGTTTTGTCAGCATTTTCTCGGCCATTGGCAACGTGATCCTCTGTCTGGTGTTGGGCCAGGTGTTTGGGTTGAAATTATTCGGGGTGGCGTTTGCAGCGCTGGTTTCTTCGGTGCTATTCAGCACGCTATTTCTCCCGGGCTACACCTGTCGTATCACGGGGCTTTCTTTGCGCCGTTACTGGGTGGAGTCGTTTGTGAAGCCGTTTTTTATTTCCTGCCTGTTCATGGCCGGCGGGTTTTGGGTTTTGGGGTTGTCTCGTTTTAATTCTTTCGTGAACGTGGAATTATTTTTTGCGCTGACCGCGTTGAGCGCCGTTTATTATTTAACGTCCTACCTGGCGTTATTGAACATCGAGGAAAAGAAGCATCTTCATGAAGTATTAAAATGGGTTGCCGATACGATCCATCGTCTTCCATCGAAATCGACGGGGGACATGGGATGAAACGGTTATGAGTCAAACAGTCAGTGTCGTAATCGCTGTTTACAACGGAATGCCTTATTTGCAAAAGGCAATCGAGAGCATTTTTTCTCAAACCTATCCACCGCATGAAGTTATTGTCATCGACGACGGTTCGGTGGATGAGACGCCGAAGCTGTTGGAGTCGTACGGAAATAGAATTATCACCCGGCGTTATGCGAACGCGGGTGTTGCCGTTGCCATGAGCCGGGGGCTTGAGTTGGCCGGCGGGGATTTTGTGGCCTTTATGGATCATGATGATATTTGGTACAAGGACAAGTTAAAAAAACAGATTGAAGCACTCTCAAAATATCCGGAGGCCGGATTTGCCTGCTGCAATTACGTGGTGCGGCCACCAGGGATGGGAGGCAGGCTTGTGAGGCATTTCTCGAAGCTGCCGTTCTTAAAACACCTGGACGCGGAGGGGCCCTTTTTAAAAAACCCTTTACCGCCCTTGCTTCTGGAAAATTTCGTAGGGACCTCCTCTGCAGTTTTGGTGAATCGCGCGGTGGCAAAAAAAGTGGGTGCATTCAATGGGAATTACAAGATCACCGGGGACTATGACTACTGGCTCCGCTGCGCTTTGGAAACGAGCTTTGTGGTCGTTCCAGAAATTCTTTTTTACAAGAGGACACATGCCACCAATATTTCGGCCAACCGCATCCGGATGCTGCTTGAGCATGGGGATATTTTGGAGAGTTTCTTCCGGACCCATCGAGCCAGGATAGCGGAGAATGCTCTTTTAGAAAGCTACTGCCTGGGTGCCGCCAGTATTTATTACGAGCTGGGGGATCTTTATTTCGAGGAGAAAAAGATTCTTAAGACGTTCTCCTTTTATCGAAAGGCCTGGGCTGCCTGGCCGTCGCCCTCAAATTTTTTTAAATTTATTTTGACCGTACTTAAAAAATTGATTCGTTTTCTTACTTTTGATCTTGTGAAACGGAGAAATTTAAAAAAGATTTCCGGGAGCGTGGTCCCGTGAGCCCCAAAATGAGCGTCATCATCCCGGTGTACAACGGTCAGTTGTTCATTCGGAAAGCGCTTGAATGTGTTTTTCGCCAGGATTACCCGGCGCATGAAATCATCGTAATCAACGACGGCTCCAAAGACGGCACGCAGGAAGTGCTGGACGAAATGAAAGGACGGATCTTGTCCAAGACCATCCCAAACGGAGGGGTTTCCAATGCCCGAAACGAGGGGATTCGCATGGCGACGGGGGAGTACCTGGCTTTTTTGGATGCGGATGATATTTGGTTCCGAAATAGACTAAAAGTATTCGCGGAGTTTATTCAAAAGTACCCGGAGGCCGGATTTTTCTCTTCGGACTACGTGGAACGCATTCCTTATTTTGGCAATCGCCTGATACGCCACTCGCTGCTCGCTCGGCGTCGAGAAGAGATTAATTTCAACGAGCCGGTCCGGCTTCATCCGTTGCGTTTGATCCTTGCGAACGATTATGCTGTTACGCCGTCGTCGGTGGTGGTAAAAAAGACCGCGGCCGAACAAGCAGATCTTTTTGATGCCAAATGCAAACTGGCAGAGGACCTCGATTTTTACCTGCGTTTGGCCATGCGGGCCGAGTTTGTCCTCATCAAGGATATCCTGATGTATAAGCGGAATCATTCAGATAATATGTCTTTCAATAACCTGAAGCTTTATCTGGCGCACAAGGCGGTGTTGGAAAATTTTCTTGCCAAACAAAAAAAATTTATCGAGACGGAGGGTTTTTCCGGTGAGCTTAATAAGGCCATCTCCCGTGTCAGTTACATGGCGGGAAATCTTCAATTTGAATCAGGTCATCGGCGGGAGGCTTTTATTTTGTATGGCGAGGCATTGACGCTTGCGCCCTCTTTGGGCAATTATTTGAACTTTTTTTACACGGTTATGAAAAAGTCAGTGCGGCTATTGACTGCCGACAAACTCAGCCGGAAGAACTTGAGGAAGATTGCCTCATGAAAGTCAGCGTCGTCATCCCCACTTTTAACAATGCCGAGTATGTTCTCGAAGCAGTGAGGTCCGTGTTGGGCCAGAGCTACCCTGATTTGGAAGTACTCGTGGTGGATGACGGCTCTACGGATAATACCCGCGAGGCGGTGACGGGGATCGCAGACGGGCGCGTCCGGTATATTTCCATGGACCATCGGCGTGGCAATTATTTCGCGCGCAATAAAGGCATTTCAGAGGCTCGGGGTCAGTTCCTTGCTTTCCTTGACGCGGATGATATTTGGATGCGAGACAAATTAAGTAAGCAGATGGCGGCACTTGAACGGATTCCAGAAGCAGGTGTTTCTTTCACGGATCATCTTTTGTTCGAGGACGGGGACCGGAGGAGTTTCTCTAAAGACTGCATCAACACTTATCCGGATGAGGCGCGCGACCATAGCCGTTTTTTGCGGAGACTGCTCAGGGGGAATTTTATCATCACCTCCTCGGTGGTGGTGAGAAAGGAAATCCTGGACCGCTTGGGTCCTTTTGACACCGCTTTTCACAATGCGATGGATTACGACATGTGGTTGAGGATCGTGTTTAACACCAAGTGTTACTACATCCCCGAAGCCCTGGTCCTCAAGAGAAATCACCAGGGCAATATTAGCCGCAATAAGGTTACTTCCATGATAGCTGTGAGTTACATCCTGGATAAGTTTTTAGCCGAAAAGGCCAGGCACGCATTTTTTTCCGCTGACTTTGAGTCTTTGATACGACAGCAGAAAGAGTTTGCTCGGTATCATCTGGGTCTCGAATATCTTATGGCACAAGATTTTGAGAATGCGAAGAGGTGTCTTGAGGCTTGCCATGTTCCGGGAAAATTTTTTTTCCGCACAGTTGCACTCCTGGCCGCGAGGACACAGTCGAAGCTTCTTCTGGCGGCGATCCGGCGGTACCGAAAGATGCGCGTGGAAAGTCAATTGAAGCCGCAAAATCTGCCGGAGGCCCCAAACACGCCCGATGGCCGCGAAAGGCCCCAAACGCCCGCGTTAAAATTAAGCGTGATCATTCCCACGTTGAACAGACCCTCCGACCTCACGGTGGCTCTGGAGTCCCTGGCACGCCAGACGCGGCCTCCCGAGGAGGTGTTTATTATGGACCAGAGCGAGAATGATGATACGCGCCGGACTGTCGAGGCCATCCAAGCGAAGTATCTCTCGCGGGCCGCCTCGTTCATCTATATCCATCAAAAGGAAAAAAGCTGTGTTCGGGCGCGAAACGCGGGCATGGAAAAAATCACGGGTGATATTGTGAGTTTTCTGGATGATGACAGTGAGGTCCGCGATAATTATTACGAAAGGATTATGGATTATTTTGAGAAAAACCCGACCTGGGGCGGTATCGGCGGAAGCCTGATCCGGGAGGACATGTTGAAAGGTTTGAAAGGTTGGGTTCGGATCCTGTTGTGGAAGTTTTTTCTCATCAGTAACCGCGATGGTTTGATGTCTCGATCCGGTTTCGGATACCCCATCTATGAGCGTCCTGTACAAAATGTTACGCGTGTCGAAATGCTTCATGGGTGCAACATGAATTTTCGTGTTTCTGCGGTGGGACAGGACCGTTTTGATCCATGGTTCTTAGGGTACGGTTTCCGGGAGGATGCGGAGTTCTCTTACCGTATCTCTAAAAAGGCGCCGCTCTGGATGGTTCCTGATGCCCAGCTGCACCACTGGGAGTCGCCCAGCGCTCGTCTGGATGTGGATCATCTTAAGCGGATGGAGATCCGCAATTATCACTATGTGTTCAGGAAACATAAAGAGAAAGGCTGGCTTAGCCGCTTCCTTTTTTTCTACTCTTTAGGGGGGCTTTTGTTGATCGATCTGATGGAAGTCATTTCCAGACGCACCGAAGCTAAACTAAAAAAATTCAAAGCCGGTCTCTCCGAGACACTGTCGATCTCACAGACAAAAAAAAGAATGTGATGAACCCGCGAATCACCGCCCTCGTCATCGCCTACAACTGCGCTGACCGTATTGGCCGCACCCTGGAAAGCGTATTCGCGCAGACTTACCCGGCGCATGAGATCATTGTGGTCGACGACGGTTCCACGGACGGGACCGGGAATGTGCTTGATGCTTTCGGAGGAAAGATCCGATGCATCCACCAAAAAAACAGCGGAGTTGCCGAGGCGCGAAATGCCGGAATTCGTATTGCGCAAGGGGATTGGATCGCCTTTCTGGATGACGACGATGTCTGGGCGCCCGATAAATTAGAAGAGCAGGCGGCTCTCATCGCGCGTTATCCGGGGGCGGGGATGATCTTCACGGCCTATGAGCATGTCCTGACGGATGGCCGCCGAATCCCTTTTTCAAAAATGCATCCATACGGCGCGTCCGTCACACGCCCGGATTCGCCGGTTGTGGCGGATTGTTTTTACCATCTTTTCATGGAGAATTTTTTGAAGACATCCACGGTTGCGATCCGGACGGATCTTCTCAGGAAAAACCTTTTTGATCAGAGCCGGGTCCCGGCCGAGGATCGCGACGTATTTATTCGGGTGGCCGCCGAGGCGCCGGTCCTTTTTTGCCGGAAGAGTCTCGTCGAGAAATTTTTAATTCAGGGCTCGCTGGGCAGGGAGCGTTTGTGCGTCGTCGACATGCGTGAGACAGTCCAGAAAGAGAACTATAAAAGATTTAAACCGCTCTTCCGCGAAGCGCACCGGCGGAATTTTTTCCATCGTGCCTTGACAAACACCAAACGCCAGCGTATCAGTCAACTCACCAAAACGAATGATTTCAGAAAGACCGTATTTGCGGTTCTGGATTATCTGTTTTACCGGTTTCTGGGCATCGACCTGCGGGGCCTATTCATTCATTGACGATGTGGATACCGTCCAAGTTCAGGAAACTCGCAAATGCGCTTCGCCGCACTCTCTACCCTCTGGGAAACGCGCCCCGACCATGTCCGGTCGAGTTTGACGGAAGTTTTGAGGCCACCCAAAATCTTTTCTTTCGTCTAACCGGGGATCTCCACCGAAAATGCTGGGACTGGCGCCGGGGGTATTTCAAGATCGGCCGCTCGCTTCAGAGGGGTCCAGGCGGCGCACGCGCGGACACGCTGGAACTGGCAGCCAGGAGCTTTATCGGCGTGGCGTATTTTTGCCTCCGCGATGACTGTCCCGACTGGCGCGATCGTTATCTGGAAACAATAAAAAAAGGGACGGATCCCAACTCCAAATATTATTGGGGACGCATTGAGTCGACGGCCATGCTCGTGGAAAACGCCTCGTTGATCGTGGGACTGCTTTTGGAACCTAAAAATTTTTGGGAACGCCTAACATCACAGGAACGTAAAAATTTCATAAGCTATATCGCTGAGTGCAGTCAAAAATCTTTCTACGAAAGCAACTGGCTGTGGTTCAAGGTCCTGCACCTGCTTTTTTTGGAAGAAGCGGCGGGGATCCCTCAAGAAAAAGAAATTCGCGGGCTTCTCGACACGCTGGGCTCATTTTATGACGGCGAGGGTTGGTACAACGACGGCCGTAAGGAGCAGGAGCGGCGTTATGACCACTACAACGCTTGGGCGATGCATTACTATGGGCTTCTTTTTTGCCGCCTGGCGGATCATCGTTACGCCGACTGCAAGGAAGAATTGAAGCGCCGTGCAAGAGAATTTTACAAAACCTATGATTATTTTTTCTTTGTCAAAA
>CAYZGM010000047.1:4480-13068 GCA_964478015.1 uncultured Planctomycetia bacterium | reverse complement strand
AATATCTATCCACTCGGCTAGCCGTCTCTCATACATCATCCTAATCAATGCTTCCAACTGCTCTTGCGGCTTTTTGTTGGTAAATATATCGGAATAATGAGGGTACCTCCTGACAAACTCATGTAATTTATTTTCAAGATCGGGGATTTTAGACAAGCCATAGTCGTAGAAAGGGACTCTTTCTTCCGGATGCTTCAACGGGGTGCGTCCTTGCTTTATCGGATCCAGCGCGTGGCCCAGTTCGTGCATGGCATCTTCTAAATTGCCTAAAGTCAGCAGAATTTCAGACCCCGATCCATGGAATGGCCGGCCCTTTTTAGCCAAAATCAGCCGTTGGAAATAGGGGTTAAAAATAAGAAAATCATAACGAAATGAATCAAAAAACTTGGAGAGATGCGTGATATATTTTACTGCTTCTGACAGTGCAAGATTATCCGTTGCGATAGGCACAACGGGGTTTCCGCTCGCGTCCGTGGGAAGAGAGACCGTCTGGTTGTCCAACACAGGATCAAGCAAGATATCGTAACGATCCCTGAAATAAACGGCTGTCAAAGCTAACCGATCTTCTGCCGTGAGCGACCCGGGTCTCGCGGCCCCGATAAGCGCTAGGGATGCCGGAAGATCCGCCGCTCTGTTCCAGGCAGCCTCCTGTGAGGATTCCACAATGAGCCTGCGCCCTCTCAGCAGCCAATCTTTATTTGACAGGGCCTGCGAATCAGATTTTTTTTCAATTTCGAAGAACACGTGAAACATCTGGCTTCGCATGAGCGCTTGCGTTTGTTCGTCGGTCATCCCCTGGGAGGCGCCCGCTTTCAGAATATTTTCATAGGCCCACCAGGCGGACTTGTATCGTTCGTCTTGGAGAAACTCGGCCAGGGACCGGCTTAAAATTTTTATCTCATCGGCAGCGCCGCTATAAGTTTCCAATTTTCCCGCTTCTAACCCCGCTCTGCGGCGAATCTCCGTTGCCAGATTTCGGACGATTAACAACGCGGAGGCTGGGGTCAGAGTCTTAACAATTTCCCCGTTGGCTCTTTTATAACCGACCTCTATTCCTAAAATGGAGATAACCGCGACTGGATCTGCCTCGCCGGACCTTAGAATTTTGTCTTGAAAGACGATTATTTTCTCAGAGAAACCTGTATTTCGTAATATCGGCCCGATCTCCACATCAATCCATCCGGATAATTCTGGAATATATGGATCGTTGTTAGAAACTGTCAGGAGGCCGTCTGCAAAGGGTAGCTGATTTCCCGATAGGTTACTGGCTGCTTCTTCGCTTTCAAGAATTGCCTCCCGCACAACCGGGGGCACCCCAGAATCCGTGGGCAAGGCGCGTTCATGGATAGTAGAAATAAGCTTCTTCAATAAAATACGGGATGAGCGCTCATCCAAGAGACGCTGAACTGAATCGTCGGCGAGGTTAACGTCCCAAAGAGGAACTTCTAAAAAGGACCAACGGACCCTATCAGCCCCGTCAATTCCCTCAACTTTGGTGCTACGAAACAGCCCCAGCAAAGGACTCGTTCCGAGCGGCAATCCTTCTGTCATCTCGACAATCACATTTTCCAGAGATTCGAGAGATTCGTTGGATGCGCTAGTCAACAAATCAACATACTTACCAAACCCTTCTTTGAGTTTTTCTTCGACTATACGGCTAAGTTCCAAAAGTTCACGACCCAGCTCACTTTCCGCCATCCGCGCGCTGTTTTTGGCATTAGGCATGCTGACTCCTGAATCCTGACTACTGACTACCTCTTTCCCTGCCATCCGTGCGCCGGAAACAGAGGATATTTTTGTTCGTATCGTCTTTTCCGATCCATATAGTAGTTTTTCAAAACCCCACTCTCCGTCTCCGTATCCCAGTCTTGATAAATCCGTTTGATAGACATCCTGTATATGCTTGGCATACGCCATCAGGCCGCTATACTCCTCCGAGTTGAGACGCTGTATCGCGTCACTTTCGGGAAAATGATATGATCGGTTTTCATATCCGCCCCCGCCGGGAACGGAGGCCCAGTCGCCGTTGACAAAATACCCGTTTTCCCGCAATCTTAAAAAGAACGGTTCCAGGTAAGCAAGATCATGTTTTTTCAATCGTGTTGCCAGCTGTTGCGCTGCCCCATCGGTATATATATCAATCTCGTGAGGCAAATCACTTTCGAATTCTTTTGGTTTGGTAATATCCGCACCGATCAATGTAACCAATCGTTCTTTCGGAATATCCCCAGGATATGCCCACATGAATTTTAATTTGCGCCGCTTGTCAAATGATTCGATCAAATCTTTGTCCTTAATATTGACTCCCATCCGATCTAGATCCAGCAGCAGGAGCTCTGCTAAAATTTCTGGAATAACCTCGGGCTTGGGGCCCTTTGTCATAAAGAAACTCGCGTCTCCGAATCCATAAATTCTTTTCGTTAAAAGATATTCCTCGTACTTATTTTCCATCGTGGCTCTATTCCAGTTCGAAATAATTTTTTGCAATATGTCTTTTGTTATTCTCTTGTAGCCCGGATCAATAAGAAATAGATTTTTCGGATTGGTCATTTCTGAAGGTCCCTTAATGTCAGCACCGGATGCGCCGTATACGACGGTCACCTCCTTATTCTTCGGGTTAACTATTTGTTTTATACGCGCCAAATATTCTTGATGCATTTTGCTAAGGTTTTGGGAAAAGCGAAGAAAATCAGCTTTTTTCTGCGCGGGGGTTCGGTTGGCTAGCCGCGCGCTGGGCTTCCGCTCAGCCCACCACAAGGCCAAAAGACCGGCCAGCGCGATAGCGGCCAATTTCCAGCCCCCGACTTCGTTGGATTGTTTGATTCTCTGCAATCCGTTTTCGGCAAGACGATAGGTAAAAATGGGCTTAGATCCAAGAAAACTACTCAATCCGTCATCATGACCGGCTAGTGTCACGCCGTCTTTTTCTATCTCAAGCTCGAGAAACATATACGCTGAAGTCTTGGCCTCTTTTAGCTCTTCAAATAGAATTGGTCTTTTGAGATTTAGCGCGGATTCAACAGCTGCTTTTAGGTGCTTGGCGAAGTCAGTTTTTTTTGGACCTATATAAATGGCTCCCACGTTAATCTCGGACAAGGGCAGACCATTTATTTCTAAAATAGTTGCGAGATTCTTTGCGTATTTTTGAATTTCACGCTTACTAATCGGGCGGCTAACTTTCGTAGAGTCGGTGGTCCAGGGTGAAATGTGTGAAAAAAATATTTTTTTATTTCCATTTTTATCCACCACGGTTGCAACCAGCGCTATGCACATACCTGAAACAATGGCATTTGTCGAAAAAACGGCACCAGGGACATATTTAGATACAACAGCTCTATTTTCAGAGATTAATTCTGGGCGGCTCACAGGCTTGCCGCTGACTATGTTGTAATATATGGCTTCGGTAGCGGCTGAATCTGGTTTAGTGGTGGCTGCTGAAACTGACTTTGGCACGAACGGGGCCAGCACGGATGCTGCAGTTAGTTTTAAGAACAAGCGTCTATCTTGATTAATTTTTGGATTCGCCGCCACAGCCAGCGCCTCCAGTCTCGCGCTGCTGGGCTCAAACTTCAACAGCCTCGGGCGCGCTCCATCCGTTGCGCGTCTTTGGCGCTCCTCTATGCGAACCGATCGAGTTTTTGAGGGGTGTTTCGACAAAAGCAGCGACTCATACTTCTTCTGGTTTGTCTCGCCGGTGACGATCGGGGCGAGGACGGCGTAGCTGAAGCCCTTTTCTTTCAAGAGTTGCTTCAGGTGGGCGGTGTGATAGCCGCCGGTGATGAGAAAGGCGACTTTTTGATTTTCATCGGAAAGGGCTTTTTCGGCATTTTCCACAAAGGCCATGTCGCGCCGGGCCACGGAGTCATAAAAGGCCTTGAGCGAGGCGCGGGCCTCGGAGAGACTCGAGTCTTGGGGGATGAGGTCCTCATAAAACCCCTGCTCAGCGAGCTTGCGGTTCAAGAAACCCTCGACGGGCCCGTCCTGAAACATCTCTTCGTTCGCGGTGAAAACCGCATTCTGATCGGAGGTCATGCGGATCTCATGCGCGGAACGTAAAAGCGAGATGAAACGGTCGATGGAGCGCAGGAGAACGGCATCGGTAGACGGGAGTCCGACTACCTTTCGAGTCCCTTCGGGACTCGAAAGAATTCTTTTGTACACCTCCTCCTCCAATTTCTCCTCCTCCTTCAAGAGATCGTCAAAATCGATCTGCAGAAAATCTTTGAGATAGCCGACAAAGGCCGTGAAGTTCTTAAAACGGGCCGTCTCGATGCCCATGTCCTTGGCCTTGTCCAAAGCGTTCAGGAAGTGGGCGTAAAGGGCGACCTTGTTGTCAGCGGCTTTGGCTTCCTTGCCCAATACCTCCTCCAACGACGCGCCGCCTAAATTGGCATTCATTTCTTCCGCCAGCGCCGCCCTCTCAAGGTTGGCCAATTCAAAATTAATCTCGGACTCCCGCTGCTGGACCATAATCAGCTTTTGAACATTGGGGAAATTTTGAATATCTCCCGGCACTGCTCCTTGGGCAAGCTCCACCAACATCTTGAAACTTTTCTCGAAATTCTTTCCTCCGGGCTCCGAGCTCCGAGCTCCGAGCTTCTCATATTCCAGCAGCTCTTTCGGATAGAACCTTTTCTTCAATTTCTCCACGGCATCGCTTATCTTCCGCAAATGCTCCAACGCCTTTTCGCGGTGCCGGGCCAAGATCGCGTATTGGTCCACGCTTTCCTCGTAAAGCTTGGGATTTTCAATGCCGATGATCTTCATGGGATGGTCTGAAACAAGATTCAGGTACTCCTCGCCCTGAATCTTCCCATCCATTAAAAAGGACTTGGCGACGCGCTGCCACACTTTGGGCGCGGCGATTTCCTTGACCGCATTCAGAGAGCAGTCTCCGTGACCGCCCTCGGAGAGAACGAGCGACGCCTGATACTGCCCCATCAATCTGTCCAGGGTGTTGGCGAGATTTTGCTGCCCGGAATAATTGGAATGGGCATCCTGGATGTGTATAATAAGAACGTTTTTAGAGCCGCGATGGATCTCGGAGAGCCGCGCGAAATCCGGCGGAACTTCCAACGATCCCGGGTTTAGGAGCAGCCTTTCCTGGGCGGAAATGGGGCTTGAATTTGTGGCCAATAGGGACGCGGCTTGGACGTCCTGGGAAAAAAATGTTCCGCAGAGGATGGCCGCGATTATTCTTAGTTGAAGTTTTTGTTTAGTGTGCATAATCCCACATGTAAGATTATTTACTCCTTAACAAAAGTATACATGTAGATTTACCCAATTTCTAGGGTTGGCGGTCATCTTATGGTTGCTGTAACTTATTGATATATATTAGGATATAGAAATATAAAATGATTGTTATTACGGGTGCTGCGGGTTTTATCGGAAGTGTCCTCGTTTGGAAGTTGAACCAGCTGGGCCAAAAGGACCTCCTGTTGGTCGATCAGAGGGCCAAAAACTCCCCAAAATGGAAGAATCTGAAGAAAAAATCCTTTGAAATTTACCTAGAACACGATGAATTTCTCTCGCGACTCGAAAAAAAGGAATTTGACGGCAAGCTCTCGGCCGTGTTTCACTTGGGCGCCTGCTCCGACACCACCCAGATGGACACGGCCTTTCTGCGGGAAAATAACAGCGGCTATTCGGAACGGCTGGCCGAGTGGTGTATCTCGAGGTCCGTCTACCTGCAATACGCCTCCAGCGCCGCAACCTACGGAGGCGGCGAGCTTGGCTTCTCGGACAAAGATGAGCTTACGCCTAACCTCAAACCCCTCAGCCCCTACGGCCAGTCCAAACTGGATTTTGACAATTGGGTGCTGAACCATCGTTATCAAAGCAGGATCACCGGATTCCGCTACTTCAACGTCTATGGCCCTAACGAATATCACAAAGGCTCCATGCGAAGTCTCGTTCACAAGGGCTTTGAACAGATGATGAAAGAGGGAAAGTTAAGGCTCTTTAAATCCTACAGAGAGACCTATCCGGACGGCGGACAAAAAAGGGACTTCATCTATGTGAAAGACG
This sequence comes from uncultured Planctomycetia bacterium, assembly GCA_964478015.1. Classification (GTDB taxonomy): domain Bacteria; phylum Omnitrophota; class Gorgyraeia; order 2-02-FULL-51-18; family 2-02-FULL-51-18; genus JAHFFM01. Next base: position 7,041 of record CAYZGM010000047.1, on the reverse strand, counting down.
CGGTCGAGGCGATGATCTGGTTCTATCAGAACCCGAAAGTGAAAGGCATCTTCAATCTCGGGACCGGCCATGCGCAAAGCTGGAATGAGCTGGCCGGCGCCACGTTTAAAGCCTGCGGGAAGAAAGAAAATATCGAATACATCGACATGCCCGAGAATCTTCGGAATCAATACCAATACTTCACGGAGGCCGACCTCAGCAAGCTAAGAAAAACCGGCTGCCCCACGATTTTCCGCGCCCTCGACGAAGCCGTAAAAGATTACGTCCAAAACCACCTCCTCCAAAAAGACCCGATCCTATAGTTTGTGCGGGCTTTGTTACAGCTCAGCACCGGATCCTCCTCTTGGCCGCACCTGCCTGCCGGCAGGCAGGCGGGGCGTGCATTTTTCGTAAGTCGGGGGATCCCTCGGCAAATCGAAACAAACTCGCTGGCGCTCAAACATGTTTCGATTTTCCGCTTCCCGGTCCGACTTACGAAAAATACACAAAAGCCCCTACCGCGTCCAAGAAGAGGATTCGGTGCGCTTAAAGTGACTAGCGCTTAAGCTCGCGCCGGATGCCGAGGCGTTGCCCGAGAGGGGCGTTTGGCACGGGGAGCGGCCATGGTGTCCCCGCGTGATTTGACTATTGCGGAGCAGCGCGACGTAATAGTCTGCGGGGACGAGCGGACCGTGCCAACCGAGCACCATTTTCCTCGGAGGGGAAAATGGTGCGTCCCCGGGAGGGCAATGCCTCGGCATCCGGCGCGGGGTACAACAAAAGATTCGTTTAAACCTCCACAAACACTTCCTGATTTTTGGTCTTGGTGGGGTAGGTTTTTTGGGTGGCCCCTTTTAGGGTGGAGCAGGCGCCGGTTTTGACGTCGAATTCCCAGGCATGCCAGGGGCAGGTGACGCGGCCGGAGACGAGACTCCCCTCTCCCAGGGGGCCTCCGCGGTGGATGCAGGCGTTCTGCATCGCATAAAACTTTCCGCCTAAGTTAAAGAGGGCAATGCTGGCCGTGCCGAGGCTAAAAGTCCGGCCGGTATTTTTGGGAATATCCGTGATTTTGCCGAGGTTGTGCCACATCCTCTGCGGGCTCTAAACTATTTGATCCGGCGCCCACGGGACACGATGATCTCATCGGCGCTGGACGAGACAGCCTCGATAAATTTATCCTCGATAACGAGCATCTCGAGGCTATCGGCGCTCGTCTGTCCCACGGCGCGCACAACCGGCTTCAACACATAGCGGTCCGCATTCGTGGGATGCGACAGCAGCTGGCGCTCCATGTGATAAGTGGTCTCATCGGGGGTAATCTTGTTATTTAAAAAATCATAGATCCTGGTACGGGTCAGAGTGCCGTTGTCCAAATCCAGAAAATAGGTCATTTCATACTGGCCCTGTAATTTCAGGAGCCGACCTTCCTTGTAAAAGAGTCGCTCGGTTTCGTGGGTGACGATGGTTTCGACGGCAAAAGCGGGACTAGAGATTAGGGACCAGAGACCAGAGATTAGGAAAACCATCGCCGTCATTCTGAGGACGCCAAAAGCGGACGAAGAATCTATGCGCGCGTCGAGATCCTTCGGCTTCGCCTCAGGATGACATTCGAGCCCTGTGTCTCTAATCCCTAATCCCTGGTCCCTATTCCCTAGTTTCATAAATAATGTCATCCTCGCTTCCGTAAATCTTAAAGGGCTCTCCCCATTGTTTGGGGTCTGAAAAATCCCAAGGCGCTTTGTGCCATTCAGGCCTCAGGCGCAGCCCCCAGGGGCCGCCAAATATGAGAAATGCAAAACCCGCGCCCGCATCGGCGATCTTCACACACCGCGCCGATTCCCACCCGCCGCCTTTGGCAACGCCAATGACGTCCACGAGCACTTCTTTCCCGCGCTCCATGGCTCGGATGGCCTTGATGGGCCTTGCCTCCCCGAGTTCACGGTACCGGAACTCCTCCGTGCCGCCGCAGTTCGGGTTTTCTTCTACCTCAATTCGCATCGCAGCCTCAGTATATCAAATCTGGCCACGCAGTTCTTTTATCTTTTCGAGGATCGCGCTGGACACTGAAGCTTAGACCGCTTACCGCGAGCTTATCCTGATAACGAACAGTCAGGCCTGACACTGCAATCGCCGGTTCCATAATGTATGGTATAATGCAAGAGTGCGTATAATTGCAAGTTTTTGATGAATTAGCGGGGGGGGTATCGCAACATGCATGTGGACATAAAAGCCAGCAAGGACAGGGAGAACTATTTCACGGTCACTCCGTTTGGGCCGATCGATTCGGACACATACACGGAATTCAATGAAAAGATCACCCCTCTTTTGAATGAAAGCACTCAGGGAATCATTCTGGACCTGGCCAATGTGGATTACATTTCAAGCGCGGGATTGGGCGTCCTTTTTACAACGCGGAAATTTCTCAAAGAAAACAACGGGGACCTTTTGTTTTGCAATATCAAGCCGCAGATCCGGCGTCTTTTTGAGATTGTCAAAGCCTTGCCCAAGGAAATCCTGTTTGAGAATCCGGAAGAGGCTGACGCGTACCTTTACAGAATGATGCAAAAAGAGATGGAGAAAGA
>CAYZGM010000047.1:0-4380 GCA_964478015.1 uncultured Planctomycetia bacterium | reverse complement strand
CTGACTACTTTTTTTTCGGATTCAAAAGCGCAACTATGTCGAGCTGCATTTCCTTGCGGCTGTAGGCTGCGATGTCAATGATTTGAGTGTCCATCCGTATCGCGTCCTCAGGGCAAACTTCCACACAAAAACCGCAATACACGCACATCCCCAGATCCAGATCAAATGACTTCGGCATTTTCTCGATGTTCGGATCCGGATTTTCCATGGCAACGATATTGATGCAACGTGCGGGACAAATGGTTTCGCACATCATGCACGCCACGCAACGAGGAGATCCGTCCTCGCGCTTCGTGAGACGATGCCTCGTGCGCGTGCGCTTGGACAAGGGGCGCTGCTCTTCCGGGTATTGGAACGTGACCGCTGCGCGAACTCCCCTCAAAAGACCCGCGCCATGGAATGCATGAAGAAAAAGATTCCTAAAAAAATGGCCGGAGGTGGTGGCCAGCCCTTGAAACAAGGACGGTAAATAGGTCTTATCCAAGAAATTCATTTCGGCGCGTTTAATTTTTATGACGTTGGCCGCCATTCTATCCTCTCGCAATCACAAGAAAGCCTGTCACCAACACATTCACTATCGAGGCCGGAAACAGGATCTTCCACCCTAAATGCATGAGCTGATCGTAACGAAAACGCGGCAGGGTCCACCGAATCTGCATGAAAAGCCAATTAAAAATGACCACCTTGAACATGAATGATGCGACGCCTAATAGGGTTACCGCGAGCTGCGGAAGCATCCAAGAAGCCCCCCAGGGAAAGTGAAAGCCGTCGGCGGCGAGGTATGGCACCTGCCATCCCCCCAAAAAAAACGTAGTCATAAGGCATGCCACAAGCACCGTCTCCACAAGATCCGTCAAAAAAAACATCCCAAATTTCATCCCGCTATATTCCACGAAATAGCCGATGATCTCCGATTCTCCCTCGGGCAGATCAAACGGGACGCGCTTGGTCTCAGCCAGCGCCGCCGTCATAAAGAGAAAAAACGCCAAGGGCTGCGCAAAAATACCCCAGGCAGGCAGCCAGCCAAAATGGGTCCCGCCCTGCGCCCGCACGATCTCCTGAAGACTCAAGCTTCCATAAGTGATGACAATCCCCATGATGGATATTCCCATGGTAATCTCGTAGGACAGCATTTGCGAGGCCGCGCGCATGCCCCCCATGTAGGCGTAATTGTTGCCCGAGGCAAACCCTGCCAGGATCACTCCGTAAATTCCAAGCGACATCATGGCAAAGATAAAAAGGATGCCCACATCGATATTTGCGATTTGCAGATCGATCACCCGGCCGTTCAGATGAAGCGCGTCCCCAAAGGGGATCGCTGCAAACGCCGAAAGCGCAAAGACAACCGAAATCATGGGCGCCAATGTGTGAAGAAATTTATCCGCGTTCTTTGGGACAAAGTCCTCTTTCACGAACATTTTCACCGCATCCGCCAAGGCGTGAAAAAGGCCCAGCCTGTTCAGCGGCATGAGGAGCCAGTTTAGGGGGAAGAGCCATTTCGGGAAAAGGATCCAGGCGCGGTTGGCGCCGATACGGTCCTGCATCAGCGCACTTTGCTTACGTTCGACCCAGGTCAAAATCCCCGCGAGATTGAGCACGCATCCCAGAAACACGGCCGCCAGAATGGATTTGATCAGAAAATCCGTAAACATTAAAGCAGTCCCCCGAGGTCATGAAGAATATCCAGGGTCGGACGCGACGCTCCCAGGGGCTCCACGGCCTTCTTGAATCTCTGCACACGTCCCTCAAAATTCGTGAATGTGCCCTCTTTCTCGGCGTAGGTCGCGCTTGGCAGAACCACATCCGCAATGTTTGAGGTAGGATTCAGCGTCCAGCCCTCGTAAATAATTGTTTTAACCTTTTGACGGATTGATTGCAAAGACGGTTCTTTGATTTTGGACAAGTCATGATGAAACACGAACAGGCCGTCCAGTTCGCCTCTTGCAGCCTTTTCCAAGATGGGCGAAATATCGGACTGGCCGCCGAATATTTTCACCGCGCCCGCGGTATTGGGGTTCTTGTCCTTTTTGATCAGGAAATCATCCTCAACCCCATCCGGCTGCGGCGCGTAAAATGCGAGGTTCTTCCACTTCAGGCGTTCGACGAAGAGCTTCTGCACAAGAGAAAGCTCCTCGTTCGAGTACTGAGCCGACGCCAAAACGGCCCAGCGGCCCGGATCGGATTTTTTGATCGCATCCGCCGTTTTTTGCAACACCGTCTTCCAGTCGGGCTTCACACCAACGATGCGGTTCGTATCGATGAACTTGTAGCCGTAACGCCCGTCATCACACATCCACCATTTGTTCACATCTTGATTTTCGCGGGGTTTCAGACGCATGATGCGGTCTTTGGTGGAGTGATAGGGCCTCGATTTCTCATGATCGATAAAAATATTGCAGCCACGGGAGCAGCCCGGGCAAATGGACTCTGTGGACCCGAGGTACCAGACGCGCATTTTAAAACGAAAATCACGATCGGTGAGGGCGCCCACCGGGCAGATGTCGGCGACATTGCCCGAATACTTGTTGTTCAGCTCTTTTCCCGGATAAATATCCAGCTCCGAATGGTCGCCACGGTTAAAAACACCGAAATCGTGGGTTTTTGTAATCTCATCCCCAAACCGAACGCAGCGCGTGCACAGGATGCAGCGTTCCTGATCCAGCATGATCGTCGGCCCCACCGCCACGGCCTTTTTTGTTTTCTTCACTTTTTGGTCATCAAACTTGGGGTCATACAATCCATACTGCATGTAATAATCCTGGAGTGTGCACTCCCCGGCCTGATCGCAGACCGGGCAATCCAGAGGGTGGTTGGCCAGAAGAAATTCAAGAACCGCCTGCTGAGATTCTCTGGCTTTGGCGGATTTCGTGTGAACCACCATGCCCTCGGTGACGCGCGTATTGCAGGCGATCGCCGTGCGGGGCATTTTTTCGATATCCACCTGGCAGATCCGGCAATTCCCCGCGATCGAAAGCCCCGGGTGATAACAATAGCGAGGCAGATCTATCTTCGCCTGATCAATGGCCTCGATAAGGGTGATCCCGTCCTTGACCGCGTAAGGCTTGCCATCAATAGTGATATTAACCATGGGAACTCGCTGATCTTGCCTGCTCCGAACTCCGAACTCCGAACTCCGAACCTCTTTTAGCTATATGTTCCTCAAATTCTTTCCTGAACTTCGTGATGTAACTCTGTATCGGCCAGGCGGCGGCGTCGGCAAAAACGCATATCGTGCGGCCCTCCATGTTCTTGGCGATGGTCAGAAGGGAATCCAGGTCTTTCAACGCCCCATGCCCCTCGTAAATTCGCCGAACAATCTTGTGGGCCCAACCGGTGCCTTCGCGGCAAGGCGAGCATTGGCCGCAGGACTCATGGGCAAAAAATTTGGTGGCGTAATAGAGCATTTTCACCATCGAGGTGTCCTCGTCCATCACGATGACTCCGGCAGAACCCAGCATGGTGCCGGCAGCCCGAAGAGAATCATAATCCATTTTCACGTCGATCTCCTGGGCCGTGAGAATCTTGGCGGAAATGCCGCCCGGGATCACCGCCTTTAATTTTTTCCCGCCGCGAATCCCGCCGGCATGCGTGTAGATCATCTCGCGGAGAGGCGCTCCCATCGGCAATTCATAAACACCGGGCTTGTTCACATGACCCGAAATACTGAACAAGCGGGTCCCGCCATTCCCGGCAGAACCCAACTTCGCGAACCACTCGGCCCCGTGCTTCAAAATAGGCGGAACGCAGGCGAGCGTCTCAACATTATTCACGATCGTCGGGCATCCAAAAAGACCCACCATGGCCGGAAACGGGGGCTTGAGACGCGGGTAGCCCTTGAGTCCTTCGAGGGAATTCAAAAGCGCCGTCTCCTCCCCGCAAATGTAGGCGCCGGCGCCTCGGTGAACGACCACGTCCAAAGTGAGGCCCGTCCCAAAAATATTCTTCCCCAAATAACCTTTCGAATAAGCCTCCTCGACGGCCGCCTGCGTTCGCTTGAAAGGTTCGACGTATTCCCCTCTTATATAGATGTAAGCCTTTCGCGAGTTGATCGCAAAAGCGCTCAGGATAATCCCCTCGATCAGCTGATGGGGGTCACGCTCCAAGATATACCGGTCTTTGAATGTCCCGGGCTCCCCCTCATCGGCATTCACGACGAGATACACGGGCTTGGAATTGTTCTTCGGCAAAAACTGCCACTTCTTCCCCGTGGGGAATCCCGCGCCGCCCAAACCCCGGAGATTGGCCGCGACCACCGCATTCGTCACGTCCGCCGGCTGCATCGAAGTCAGCACTTTCTTCGCCGTGACATACGCGCCGCGGTTTTCGGCAACGCCTATTTTCCAAGCGTCTGCGACATCAAAGTTTCTGGAAAGAATGGGT
>CAYZGM010000046.1:7089-13422 GCA_964478015.1 uncultured Planctomycetia bacterium | reverse complement strand
CCCTCTTACTTCTTGTTTTCGCATCATTTTTTTGCATGACCTCATCCTATGCCGTCACCGACACCTATCACCAGACATTCGACACGATGCAGGCCGATACGACTGTGAACGGCGCGGATTTCTGGAGTGTCGCCGCGGGTGACGCGGATAATGCCATGGTCGAATCCGGAGATACTTCGACAGGTTCAGGCAAGGCGCTTAAATTGATCGGCGCTCTCACGCCGGTGGATGTCAATCGCGGGGCGTCTTATGGGAACCCATCGCCGACGTGGATCGAATATGTCGTCAAGCCTGCGATGGGAATGGACGAGAGAGATGTCCCCACAAGCGGTATCGCGGCTGTCAACTTCGGCCCTACCGGCAACATCCTGGTCTCCGACGGCACGACCTGGGTGAACACCGGAAAAACATTCGCCACCAATGCCTGGATCCGCGTAATTCTCAAGGTCAATTTTTCCTCCCATCTCTACGATGTTTACACAGAACCGGTGTCGACTCCCAAAACGCCGTTTGTTCCTGACAAACAGAATTTGCATTTCATCGATCCTTCCGTTAATTCTATCAGCCAAGTTGGGATGATGGGAGCCTACAAAGTATCCGGTCAAGCCAATGCAACGGTCGATGAGGTCCTGGTTCAGTACGTAGACAAACTCGTGATAACGACCTCTGCTCAAACCCTTGTCAAAGGTCACGCCTCCGGCATGATCCTCGTGCAGCTTCAAAGCTCAAATTCCGAACCCCAAACGGCCTGGAAAGATATTGCTCTCGAACTTCAATCCTCCAACCAAAGCGGCGAGTTTTCCATCGATAAGGACAATTGGGCGCCTATTACGACGCTGACCATTCCGGAGGGAAGCCAACAGGCTGTTTTCTATTACAAAGATTTCCAAGAGGGAAAGCCCACGGTCACCGTGAACGAGTTCCCCGACCGCGGCTGGACCGATGCCCTCCAGGAGCAGAAAGTCGTGAACGAGGGGGAATACTTCAGCGTGACCACGACAACGCCGCAAGTGGCGGGCGTACCCTTTGTCGTCGAGATCGCCGCCAAGGACGGCGCAGGCGGCACGGACACAGGCTACACGGGGGCCGTGAATATTTTTCTGCAATACACGTCGCCCGTCCACGGAACGAAATTTGTTTCTCCTGACACCTCGGGCAATTTCATACAGGGCATGAAAGAAGTGACCTTGACGTATCCCGATGCGGGAACGGTGAAGATCGCGGTTCGTGATCAGGCCGAGTCCGAAAAGGTGGGCTATTCGGGGGAGGTGGTGTTTATTCCGCATTCATTTGAGGTAAGCGGTCCCATGGCCGGGGTCGTGGGTAAGACTTTTTCTTTGACGGTAAAAGCCCTGGAAGCCGGAGGGCAGGCGGCGCCCAATTACCAGGGCCCGGCCGTCATCGAAACGGTGTTCCTGGAACCGCTCAGCGCTCCCGGGGGAGTCTTGAACCCGTCCGAATTGACCACGGAGGCTTTCCAAAACGGGACAGCGTCTCTGAACACCGCCTACAACCGATGGGGCACGATTCGCGTTCAAGCGTCTGACTCCGCGAATCCGGAGAAAAAAGGATCTTCGGACAACATAAAATTTGTCCCCAAAATGATCACGATTGATGTGAAAAAACCCTCTGAAACGCGCAATTTTTTCTACGTATCGGAAAATATGCAGATCAAAATCTCAGCTCTCGGAGAAGATGACTTGCCGGTCGAGAATTTCCAGGGAACACTTTCGCTCACGCCGAATCCGGCCTTTGGCATTCCCTCAACGTACACGTTTACCGCGCAGGACAAGGGACAGAAGACGTTCATCGTTGCGGCCGGAAGTCCCGGGAAATACAGCGTGAAAGCGGAGGACGTCGAGAATAGTCTCAGTGTTGAAAGTGAAAAATTCGAAGTGCAGGATGCGACCATCCAGATCTCGTCCACATCCTCTCCCGTGGGCTCGGCTCAGGTCGAGATACAGCTTTTGGATTCGCGCGGGAGACGCATCAAGAGTGAGAATGAGATGACTCTTACCATTGTTTTCGAGGAGGAGAACGCGAACGGAACGGTGGTTTTCTCGGAACTTGGAAAGCCGATTCTCTTTAAAAACGGTCTCGCAAAAGTGGTGATCGGCGACAGCGAGGCGGAGACGGTGAACATCTCCGCGCAATCCCAATATGGTCTGAAAGTGATCAAAGGCAAGGTGGTGTTCGGCCGCGCCGGCGCTTCCGGCGTCGGCGCTTTGATGCTGAGAGAGACGAAAGATTGAGGCGAATCGCAGGTTTTACGCTCATTGAACTCATGATCTCGATTGTTTTGATGGTGATCATCTCTTCGGCGGTTTATTTTGCCGTGACGGGGGCCTTGGAAAGCTGGGGTTATTGCCGGGACCAGTTGGGTCTCCAGAAAGTTCTGGCCGAGACGATGGATACGGTTATCAGCGGAACCTCGAGCTCCTGGGGGCTGAAAGACAGTTTGGAGATCACCGTCGCTGAAAAGACGCGCATGGAATTTGTGCCGCCGTGGGTGGATGACACGCATGCGGCTGCGGGAAGAAATTTTGTGTACACGCTGAATAAAAGAATGAAACCCGGCGCGCCGGTGCCCATAGGGGAGATCCGGATGCCGGACCAGAACAGGTGGAGGTTGGTACCCGTGCAGGTAATGCCATTGGAGACGGATGAAACGACTCAGGTGAAGCTCGGCCTTTCCGTGCCGGAGGGCAGCGAACTGCGTTTTATCTACCATCCGGACTGGGCGGCGGAACCCGACACAGTCGAAGAGGTCTTCTGGGACGCCAAGGAAAAAGAAATGATGTTTAATTCGGCGGGCCAGCTCCAGGCGCTTTCCAAGAATTTCTTTGGAGTTGAGATTGTGAACGTCAAGTTTTCGTATTACACCACGAAGAATGAGCCGCTGTTGATGGATAGAGACTCGGTGAATGGGGAGGACCTGCAGAGCATCACCGGGGTGCAGGTGGAACTCGAAGCCAAGCGCGGGGATCAAACACAAAAACTCGTCAGATTCGTGAATTTGAGAAATGCGCCGATGCGCACCGGGTATTTGACCCTGCGCCGCGGGATGAAAATTCCCATTCCGAATTCGAAAGATATCAAGAGTTTTATGATCACCAACTTGTCGGGGATAGGCAACAACGACACGCTGCAGCTCGAGGCACTCCCGCGGGCCGGGCAAAGCTGGCGCTTGACCGTGGTGTTTGAGCGAATCGGTTCAGGCAAACCCCTGATCAAGAAAAAAACGGTGGAGTATCCTCCGCAGAGAGAGGTTTACTCGGACGTGACGAAAGCCGCGACGGATCTGGGTCTCAACCTGATGCTGTTGGGGCCTGACGGGCTGTATGATTATGACGATGATGAGGATACGGAAGACGTGGTGAACCTTGAGGGCGATGTTGTTCTCGTTGTCAATGAAATGACGATCAAGGGAGCCGGGTTGTTTGTGAGACCGTGAAAGCAGCTCGGAGGTCGGAGCTCGGAGGTCGGAGGAAATGATGGAATACGGATTTGAAAAACTCAAAGTGTGGCAAATGGGAATGGAAGTTTCGGAAAAAATATATTTTTTTACGAATAAATTTCCAGATGATGAAAAGTTTGGACTTACAAGTCAGATGCGAAGATGCGCAATTTCGATCCCTGCAAATATTGCTGAAGGGAAAGGACGGTTTCATAACAAGGAATACATTCAGTTTTTGTATATTGCGAGAGGGTCATTATATGAACTGATGACGCTTGTAAAATTAGCAAGTAGATTGAAACATATAGCGGAAAAGGATTCCGCTGATCTTCTCAAAATATGTTGGGATATTTCCGGAGGAATAAATGGCCTTATCAATTCTCTCAAATAAACTATTAATTCAAAGCTCGGAGCTCGGAGCTCGAAGCTCGGAGCTCGAAGCTCGAAGCTCGGAGCAGGCGGTTGCTCCCAGCTCCGAGCTCCCAGCTCCGAGCTTAGCAAGACGGATGAAAGTCCTGATTATTTTTTCTTTCATGATTACTTGTTGCATTCCTTTGTTTGCCGAGGACAAGAATTGGAGCGGCAAAGGCGACGGCAGTGCCTGGACGGACGACGCCAATTGGCTGCCCACGCCTGCGCCCGGTCATTTGGATGACGCGACGGTGAACTTGAAGAATGCTTCCGCGACTATTTCTCAGCCTTTCGAGATGCATTCTTTAACGGTTTCCGGGAAGAAAAAATCCACGGTCACCGTCAGTAATTTCACCATAGGTGACATTAGTCCAAGCCATCCCGCTGACAACGCTGTTTTCAACCGCCGCGATGGAAATTTGGTCTTGAAAGGTTCTGTTGGCAAGATGACGCTCAAGGGGACCTACAAGGATTCCGAAGAAGTGATTCCTGAAGAGCCAAGCCTTATGCTGTACGTGAAATAATGCAGGCCGGAGCAAGAAAAGAGAAGCGAGGAGTTGCTCTCATCACGGTTGTTATTGTCATGCTGACCATGGCCCTGATCGGGGCGTCCTTAGCGGAGCTTTCTTCCACCGTGAATTTTTCCGTGGACATCATTCTTGACGAGACGAAAGCCCGGTATCTCGCCGAAGCAGGCATCGCGCATGCGCTGCATGCATTCCGCAGCGGCGCCACGCTTGAGAATACGGTGGACGCCGAAGGGAATCCCATCCTCTTTCCGTTGGGTGAGGGGGCTTACTCGGTGACCTACGACTCTTCGGAATCCCTGATCACCTGCACCGGAGTCGTGAACCAGGTGAGGAAAACGTTGCAGTTGCAGTACAATGTGTTGTAGGTCAGCCCGGAGGCCGGAGGCCGGAGGCCGGCGATTGCTCCCAGCTCCGAGCTCCCAGCTCCGAGCTTTTCTTCTCCGGCCTCCGGCCTCCGAGCTTGGTTTTACATTTATTGAGATTCTCATGACGCTCACCATCATCGCGGTGCTCTTTATTCCTGTCATGCAGCTCTTTTCTAATTCGTTGTATTTCACGAGCGAGAACCTGGACCGCATCACGGCGATGAATCTCGCGCAGTCCGAAATGGAACGAACCATCAATCTTAATTTGACCAAGGAGCAGATCAAGAAGGCCGGCACGCAAGTATTTCCCCCGCTGGAGGAAAAACCATACGAGATCAATCGCGGTCGTTGGCGCGTGGAGCGCGACGTCGTGGAGAACTCCGACCCCTTGGAGATCAGCGTGAAAGTGTTTCACGATGGCCAACCGGACAAGGTTATCATCACACTCGTCACCTTGGTGGAGGACATGATGTGGAACCAAGTGAAAACCGTATTATCTTCGTAAGTTATTGGTATAATGGGGCCATGAGGATGTTTTTTAAGACCGCGGGGTTTCTTGTGACGGCGCTGTTGTTCGCAACGGCGGCCCTCGCGATGGACGAGGGCGACGCGGCAGAGCAGGCCCGCAGAGCGCACGAAAAAGCATCGACCGACATGATCTATCAGCAGGAGGAATGGAAAGCTCTGTATTATCAAAACATTCAGATCATTCAATTGCTCAAAGATATCCGCGACTTAATTCAAATACAAAATGAACATTCGGCCAGAGACAGCCAAAAATCATAGGGGAGAATTGACGATGAAAAAGATATTGGGTGTCATCGTTATAGCAGGATTCGCCGTGATGTTGAGCGGGTCTACAGCCTCGGCTTTTAAGTTCGGGAAAAAAGCGTTTGAAAAGCAAGAAGAGAAAACAGCGGCTGTTCCCGAGGAGACGCTCGCACCGACTGCTGCAGCCGTTTCGGCGAGCGTAATGCCGGCGATGGATTCGGAATCCCTGAAAAAATTAAAGGCGATTGAATATCAGGTTGCCTGGGTGGAGAAGCTCAAGAAACAGCTGGACGGTGAAACGGCGCAACTGCATGAAATGCGCAGCTCCCTGGCGGATGCCAACGGTCTGGATATCAAAAAACTGGAAAAGAACGCCTATCAGGTTGATCCCAAATCGGGAAAATTTGCGGAAAAAATTAGCGACACCCATTAAGTTATCAATCCGGCTAAAATCCACTTCGCTTCGTTGACTTCCCGTTCAACTCTTGCTAGAATCACGAACATCCAGCGGGGATTATGACCGAAAAAAAAGACGCCCTCTATTCGCAAGTCAAACAACTAGGCGTACTTACAGTAGTTCCAGTCATTCTGCTTGTCGGCCCCCTTGTCGGTTATTATATCGGCGGCTGGATCGATCAGAGATTTCGGCTCTATCCCTGGTTTACGATCTTGTTTTTGATCTTGGGTTTTGTGGCTGCCGGCCGGGAAATAGTTCGTCTGTTGAGACAGGTATTGAAGGAAGACAAGGAACGTCATTCCCGCGCAGGCGGGAATCAAGAAAAGGATTGATCCCCGCTTT
>CAYZGM010000046.1:2715-6989 GCA_964478015.1 uncultured Planctomycetia bacterium | reverse complement strand
GGTTCCGTGGGCGCTCGGCGTTCTGACAGCGGCCTGCTGGATGTTTCTTAATGTTTATTTTCTTTTCCGTCTTCTGGCGATCGGTTTCGGGATTGAAGCCCAAAAGCGTCAGGGCCGCCTGCTTGTTTTATCCGTTCTAAAGTTTCCCGTGATCTACCTCACGGGATATTTTATTTTAAAGACGCGGTACTTCCCGCTGGGAAGCATAGTGACCGGCCTTACCTTATTCATGATCGGACTCATTGTTTCTTGGTTTATGTTTGGGAAAAATGCGGGCCTTCTCGAGGTATCTAAAAAAAAAGATTCTTCGTCTGCCGTTGGCATCCTCAGGACGGCGTTCTTTATTCTTTTTAGTCTCTCGTCCGCCGTCTGTGGTTTGCAGTCTCCCAGTTTTGCTTCTGAACCCCATGGGGAGTCACGCGGAGACTCCTCGCTTCACACCGTGAATCTTGTGGGTCTTGTGGGCCGCTTCCTGCCGGAACAGGCCGCGGGGATACTCGCCGGTTCCGAGAATGTCATCTTTGGCGTCACCGTGATCGCAATTTTGGGGTTTATTTTTTACTTTGGTTCCAGGAATATGCGCATGGTGCCGGGGCGATTGCAGGCTTCCTGCGAGGCGGTGGTGGAGGGTTTGAACGGATTTGTCTGCGGCATTCTCGGACCCGGCGGCAAAAAATACACGCCATTTCTTGGCACGCTCTTTCTTTATATTCTTACCATGAATCTTCTGGGTTTGGTGCCCCTCATGAAGTCCAACACCGCAAATTCCATGACACTTTCCGGCCCCGTGGCCTTGCCGGTGCCCACGACGACGGTGGCGTTGGCGCTCATTGTTTTTGTCACCGTGCAGGTGATTGGGATCAAGGAGCAGGGGATTCTGGGGTACCTCGACCACATGGCCGGATCCCCACGAGATGTCTTTGGGTTTGTCATGGCGCCGCTCATGTTTCCCATTCACTTGATCGGGGAGCTTGCCAAGCCATTCAGTCTGACGTTCCGTCTTTTTTGCAATACCATGGGCGGCCATATTCTGGTCGCCGTTTTTGTCGGGATGGGGGTGGCGTCCATGCTGATCCCTTTCCAGGCGCCGTTTTTGCTCTTTGAGATCGCGACCGGTACGATCCAGGCGTTCGTTTTTACTTTGCTAAGCACTGTATACATTGCCATGATGATGCCTCATGGGGATCATGAGAAGCATCATTCCACGGCAGAAGTTCATTAAATAATAGAGGAGGTTTTTAAAATGCTGACATTTCAAACAGCCCTTGCGATTTTTTTACCGTTGTCCCTCGGGATCGCGGCATTCGGTTCGGCGCTCGGTTTGGGAAAGGCGGTTGCCAGCGCAATGGAAGCGACGGCCCGTCAACCCGAGGCATCCGGAAAAGTCCTGGTCAACATGATGGCCGGTTGCGCGCTGATCGAGGCGTTGACCCTGTACGTGTTGATCGTCGTGTTCGTTCTTTCGGGGAAAATCGGCTAAACGTTATTCCCGTCCCCGATCGTCGCCGGGGGTAAACTCCGGCGGGAATTAAGCTGATCCCCGACCGGAACATTCGGGGATGACAAAGAGGTTTTATGGATAACAGCCACATCATCAAAGAAATTCTCGTACAAATCATCGGCTTTGGCGTGGTGTTCCTGGTGCTGAGAAAATTCGCCTGGAAAAGCATACTGGGGATGATCGACGCCCGGCGCAAGACAATCCAGGACGAATTTGCGTCCATCGAGAACAAGAAAAAAGAGCTGGAAGCGTTCGAAAAAGAATACAAGCACCGCCTCGAAAACATCGAACAGGAGGCGCGCGAACGTATCCAGGAAGCGTCGCAAATCGGGCAGACCCTCGCGAAAGACATCCAGGAAAGGGCCAGGCAGGACGCCGAGAAACTTTTTCTACGCACCCGCGCCGAGATCGAACAGGATATCGTGAAGGCGAGACTCTCGATGCGTAACGACATCGTTGAAATCTCAAGTCTGATCGCCGAGAAGGTCCTGCGCGAAAAGATGGATGCGAAGGAACATGAAAAGATGGTCGAGAAATTTATTAAAGAGCTGGAAAAAATTGGGTAATGAATGTCATCCCCGGATGATCTAATCGGGGGTCAGGATGATTCCCGCCAAAGGATTGCGGGAATGACAACAGGGGGATAAGTGGTCAAGGACCTTCTCGCGGCTCATCGCTACGCTTTGGCGCTTTTTGAGATCGCGCGTGAGCTGCACAAAGATGAGGAGATCGAGGCGGAGCTGGAGTCCATCTCCAAGGCCTTGAGGTCCGCGCCCGAGATCGAGAAATTTCTCTCGAACCCGGGTCTTAGTCTCGAGGACAAGAAGAAATTCCTCGGCCGCATCTATCAGGAAAGGAACCACGAGGTGTATGGGGTTCTCCTCAGTTTTTTCCTGGTTCTCTTTGAAAAAGGCCGTTTTTATCTGATCCATGAAATTGCGGTGGAATTCAAGCGCGTCGCGGATCTGGCGCAGGGACAGGGCACGGCGGAACTTCGTTCTGCCGCGGCGCTGAACCCGGAAGCGGAGCGCAGGATCGTGAGCCGTCTTGAAAAAATAGCCGGTTACAAGATCACCGTAAAAAGCTCTGTGGACTCCTCGCTGATCGGGGGGGTGACGGTGAAGATGCGTAACCGAGTGATTGATGACACCGTGTTGTACAAGATACAGTCGATCAAAAAAGAACTGACGAGGATACACAGTATATAAAAATTGTCATCCCCGCGCAGGCGGGGAACAACTTGATTCCTGCTTTCCCGCCTCGGGCGGGCGCGGGAATGACGAATGGAGAAACGATGGCACTGCGACCGGAAGAGATCACAAGTATTTTAAAGCAGGAAATCACGCAGTACGAAGCCGGCGTGAAGATGGAATCGATGGGAATCATCCTGTCGGTGGGCGACGGCATTGCGCGTGTGTACGGCCTGGATGATTGCATGTCGGGCGAGCTTTTGGAATTCCCCGGCGGGGAGCTCGGCATCGCCCTGAATCTCGAAGAGTCCAATGTGGGTGTTGTTCTTTGCGGCGAGGGCAAGGACATTAAAGAAGGCGACACCGTGAAGCGCACGGGCAGGATCGCAAGCGTCCCCGTGGGCAAGGGTCTATTGGGCCGCGTCATTGATCCTCTCGGCCGCCCGTTGGATGGCAAGGGACCCATCGTGGCCACCGAAACGCGTCCCATTGAATTCAAGGCTCCTGGCGTTCTTGTCCGCCAATCGGTGAAAGAGCCTTTGCAGACGGGACTCAAGGCCATCGATGGCATGATTCCTATCGGCCGCGGCCAGCGCGAACTTATCATCGGCGATCGTCAAACCGGAAAAACAGCCATTGCCATCGACACGATCATCAATCAAAAAGGCAAAGATGTTTACTGCATCTATGTCGCGACGGGCCAAAAAGCCTCAAACGTTCTTTCCGTTGTGAAAGTACTCGAAGAGCACGGCGCGATGAGCTACACCACCATTGTCAGCGCACCCGCGGATACGGCGGCGACGCTTCAATATTTGAGCCCTTACACCGGCGCGGCGGTTGGCGAATATTTCCTCTATAACGGGATGCATGCACTGGCCATTTATGATGACCTCACAAAGCATGCGGCGGCCTATCGCGAACTTTCGCTGCTCCTTCGCCGTCCGCCGGGGCGCGAGGCGTTCCCGGGAGACGTTTTCTATCTTCACTCGCGACTTTTGGAACGCGCCGCGAAGCTGCGTGATGATCTGAAAGGCGGGAGCTTGACGGCGCTTCCTATTATTGAGACCCAAGCGGGCGACGTTTCCGGTTACATTCCGACGAACGTTATTTCGATCACGGACGGGCAGATCTACCTCGAGGGGGATCTCTTCTATTCAGGCGTGCGTCCTGCGGTGAACGTGGGTCTTTCCGTGTCCCGCGTCGGAGGCAATGCGCAAACCAAGGCGATGAGAAAAGTGGCCGGAAAATTACGCTTGGAACTGGCCCAGTACCGGGAGTTGGCCGCATTCGCGCAATTCGGGTCGGACATGGACAAATCCACGCGTGACCAGCTGAATCGCGGCGCGCGATTGGTGGAGATCCTGAAACAGGGCCAATACACCCCATTCTCTTTGGCTCAGCAGGTCAGCATCGTTTATCTTGCCACCAAAGGGGTCCTGGACGATGTGCCTATTGAGAAGATCCAGGCTTTTGAAAAAGGATTCCACCGGTTTCTTCCGGAGAAGTACCCGGATGTGGTGAACGAGATCGAGAAGACGAAAGACCTGAACGATTCGCTGACGCAGCGGCTGGACCGGGCAGGG
>CAYZGM010000046.1:0-2615 GCA_964478015.1 uncultured Planctomycetia bacterium | reverse complement strand
GCCATGGGGATGATCGCTTCTTTCCGTTTTAAAAAGGCCGAGAGCCGGTTCACGAAATCGCGCAATTATTTTATCGAAATGGAAAGGCTCGTTACGAACCTGTCGGGAGCCGCCGGCGAGGGTTTGAATGTGAACCCGCTCTTTGAAAAGAGAAATATCAAAAAGAAAGCGCTTGTCGTCATGACCGGCGATAAGGGACTGTGCGGCGCTTACAACTCGAATCTGTTGAAGATGGCAACCCTTTGGCTGAAAGACAATGCCGCATTTAGCCCTGTGATTATCCCGGCGGCAAAGGTGGCCAATGATTTTTTCAGGAGGAAGCATCTTCCGACTATTCTGGGCTACCCCGAGAAGGCGATGGCGGACTTGGCCCTGGCAAAAAAGATGACTCAGGACCTGAAGACGGCGTTTTCGGGAGGCCAGGTCGATTCGATTGAAATTCTTTACGCCGCTTACCGGGCGGGAACGCCCGGACGGCCGCAGATCGTGCCATTTCTCAGCCTTTCCTATCTGACCGCGCAGAAGACGGCACAGAAAGAAGAGGCCGCGGAGTATATTTATGAGCCGGATCTAAACACCGTTTTTATTTCCATTCTTTCCTGCTATTTGGAGGGGAAGATCTACATGACGCTTTTGGAATCTCTGACGTCTGAATCCAGCGCCCGCATGCTCGCGATGACGCAGGCGACGGACAACGCCGAAGAAGTGCTAGACCATTTGAAGCTTTTGAGGAATAAGACGCGCCAGGCGACAATCACTCGCGAGCTTTCCGAGATTGTTGCCGGGGCGAACGTTTTGATATGACACTAGGAGAAAATCGCTATGCAATCTGTTCAAGGTAAACAAATAAATAATCCCTCGAAATCCGGCGGCTCGGGTGTTAAGACCACCATTGGGCATGTGGTCCAGATCATTGGGCCCACCGTGGACGTGCGGTTTGAGCCCGGCCAGCTTCCGGAAATCCTCCACGCCATCACGATCAGGATGCCCGCCACTGGAGCGTCGGCGGGTCCGTCCTCCGGCGGAGGGACGGAGGAGCTGGTCGTGGAAACAGCCCAGCATTTGGGCAACAATGTGGTGCGTGCGATTGCGCTCTCCTCGACGGACGGCGTGGTACGGGGCATGGAAGCCGTGAATACCGGAAAGTCCATCATGGTGCCTGTCGGCAGGGAAACGCTGGGGAGGATGTTCAATGTTCTCGGAAAGCCCATTGATGAGAAGCCTGCGCCTGCGGCAAAAAAATACGCTTCCATCCATCGGTCCGCGCCGACCCTGGAGGAACGCGAGTCATCCACACAAATTTTTGAGACCGGGATCAAGGCCGTTGACATGCTGGCTCCTTATCCCAAAGGCGGAAAAGTGGGTCTGTTTGGAGGCGCCGGCGTGGGTAAAACCGTCATCATCCAGGAGTTGATCCGGAATATTGCCGCGCAGCACGGGGGATTCTCGGTGTTCGCCGGCGTCGGGGAGAGAACGCGTGAGGGAAATGATCTTTATCATGAAATGAAAGAATCGGGCGTTCTGGATAAGACCTGCCTCGTTTTCGGGCAGATGAACGAACCGCCGGGAACGCGTCTACGCGTGGGACTGACGGCGCTTACCATGGCCGAATATTTCCGTGATGAGGAGAAACAGGACGTTCTTCTTTTTATTGACAATATTTTCCGATTCGTCCAAGCCGGTTCGGAAGTGTCCGCGCTTTTGGGCCGCATGCCCTCCGCCGTAGGCTATCAACCCAACCTCGCAACGGAAATGGGGGAGCTTCAGGAACGCATCGCCTCCACCAAGAAAGGTTCCATCACCTCTGTCCAAGCCATCTATGTTCCGGCCGATGATTTGACGGATCCCGCGCCGGCTACCACGTTCACGCATTTGGATGCGACGACAGTGCTTTCACGGCAGATCGCCGAGCTAGGGATTTATCCAGCCATTGATCCACTGGATTCCTCCTCGCGTATTTTGGATGCGCTAATCTTGGGGGAAGAGCACTACAACACCGCCCGCCAGGTACAACGTATCTTACAACGCTACAAGGACTTACAAGATATTATTGCCATCCTTGGCATGGATGAACTTTCGGAAGAGGACAAGACAATTGTTTCACGCGCGAGAAAGATTCAGAAATTTTTGTCCCAGCCCTTTTTCGTGGCAGAAGCGTTCACGGGCAGAAAAGGAAAATATGTTGCGCTCAAAGACACGATTGCCGGATTCAAAAAGATCGCCGACGGCGAGATGGACCAGTATCCTGAGCAGGCGTTCTACATGTGCGGCCCCGTCGAGGAAGTGATTGAGAACGCGGCGAAACTGACGTAAAAAAAGTAGTCGGAAGACGGTAGTAGGAATTCCGCATCTTTTAATATGCCGACTACCGACTACCAAAAAACTACAGGGGCCTATGTTCACACTTAAAATTCTTACTCCCAACGAACTCTATTTCGAAGGGCCGGTGGAATATGTGCAGGCACCGGGATTCCACGGGTATCTGGGAATTTTGCAGAACCATGCTCCGTACGTGACGCCGGTCACCAAAGGCCGGTTGACTTATCGCCAGACGGATGGTAAAACGTCCACGGTCCAGGTGGAGGGTGGATTCCTGGAAGTCTTGAAGAATAGAG
>CAYZGM010000045.1:0-13444 GCA_964478015.1 uncultured Planctomycetia bacterium | reverse complement strand
AACTTCCGCCATCAAATCGTCGGCGGATCCGTCCACGCTTTGTGGCGGACGCGCTGGGTCGCGCTCAAACAGTCGTGGCGCTGCCGCTTCCCGGGCGGCTTACGAAAAACACACAGGAGCGGCTACCGCGCCCAAGGAGACGATTCGGCGCCACTTACACCTTGACCTACTAACTGCTAAGTTCGCGTCGGGTGACGAGGCGTTGTCCGACGTCCCATGGAGGGGGCAATGCCTCGGGAGCCGGTGCGAGTCTTAGCAGTAAAGTCATGAAAGCTCAGGCTGCAACTTTACCTGTCCCAGTTTATGTGCCACACACAGCCTGGAACTTTCATCTTGGACGCGATAGGGCTGCATGTTGCGTATAGATACGTGTCAGGTGAATATGTGATCCATAGAGCCTTGCGACGGGTGGCGGGGAGGGCATTATTATTGATCGAGGCAAGACGTTTAGAGTATGAGTACCATCTCACCCAAAGGTCTCCCCTCCACTACCTATTGCTAATGGAGCTCACTTCGTCTTGCCGAGAGAAATAAGGATGCCCTCCCCGACAGGCCCTGTCGCTCCAGAGGCTGGGGCCGACATGGAGGGCAATGCCTCGTCAGGCCCCGGCGCCGAGGCTGAGGTGTCTCCGGTGAAGTTCATGATGAAGTTCATGAGAAGAGGGCACTCTTCATTATGGTAAACTTATGCCATGAACATTGCGGTTTTTGATATTGGGACTAATTCTATCCACATGCTGGTGGCGAAGATCCAGCCAGGTCGGACGTTCAAGATTCTAGAGCGGGAAAAGGACACCACGCGTTTGGGCGATGGGAGTTTCGAGGAGCGGCGTTTACGCAAGGCCTCCATGCGTCGCGCCCTGAGTGTGATCGAGCAATTTCACCTGATGTCCAAGAAATACCGCATCAAAAAATCCATCGGAGTGGCCACGAGTGCCGTGCGTGACGCCAAGAACGGTAAGTTGTTTATTAAAGAGGTTTACCGGCGCACCGGGATTCGAATTCGAATCATCTCGGGCGACGAGGAGGGACGCCTGATCGAGCTAGCTGCGCGCTCGAACATGGATGTGGAGGGCAAAAAGACCCTGGTTGTGGACATTGGCGGCGGAAGCATGGAGCTTATTGCGGGCGATGGGAAAAAGCACCATTTTCTTGAGAGTTTTCCATTGGGCGTAGCCCGTCTAACGGATCACTTTCTGCGAAAGGACCCGCCGTCATCCAAACAGATGAAGAGATTAGAAAAATACATCGAGAAGACCCTGGAGGTGCCCGCAAGAAAAATCAGAAAATATGAAGTCTCGCTGGTGATCGGGACCGCGGGGACGTTAATCAACCTTGGTTCGATGGCCTTTGAGAGTGAATATGCGAGGCCGCTGAAGATCACGCATCACCATGTGCTCAAAAAGAAGCAACTCGAAAAATTACACGGCCAGATTGCGCCGCTTTCTCTCCGGGAAAAGCTCAATTTCCCCGGTCTGGACTCTAAGCGTGCGGATATCATCCTGGCAGGCAGTATTTTGGTGCGGACACTGATGAGGCTTTTACGTATAGAGGAGATTATTCTGTCAAAACGAGGGATTCGGGAGGGGATCATTCTGGATTTTATTGCGAAAAATAGGCGTTCGCTTTCGAGGAGGTCGTAATGGTAGAATCCTGCGGAGGAGACACATTTAACCTATGAGCGTTTTTGAAAAAAAGCATGAGTACCCAGGGAAGCTTTTTATTGTTGAGGGCGTGGACGGATCCGGAAAAAGCACTCAAATTGACCTTTTAAAAAAATGGCTGGAGGCCGAGGGCTATTCTGTTTTTTTCACGGAATGGAATAGTTCGGACCTTGTCCGAGAGACCACGCGCGAGGCCAAGAAGAAAAACCTTTTGACGCCGACGACATTCAGTCTTTTGCATGCGACGGATTTTGCGGATCGCCTGCATTATCAAATTATCCCGCCTCTCAAAGCGGGCATGATCATCTTGGCCGACCGTTACGCATACACGGCTTTCGCGCGGGACGGGGTTCGCGGCGTCAGCCCCCGCTGGGTACGAAATCTATATAGTTTTGCTCTTAAACCCGACATCAGTTTTTATTTTGATGTGCCGATCCAGACAGCCTGTGACCGCATCCTATCGAACCGCGCCGAGATCAAATTTCATGAGGCGGGCATGGACCTGGGTCTGAGCACCGACACCAGAGAATCTTTTAAGATTTTCCAAGCGCGAATCATGGATGAATACAAGAAGATGGTGAAAGAGTTCGACCTTACATGTGTCGACGCAACGATGGAGATCCATGATCAGCAGGCGATCGTTCGGGACAAAGTGAAAGAAGCGTTGAAAGGGTATGCCAAGAAAAGGACCATCTATGCCAAACGAGCCAAAGTATTTTGGAGAAAGTTTACCATATCTTAAGCCTTTCCAGAAAAAGGGAAGGCTGATTGCGATCGAGGGGACGGACGGCTGCGGCCGTTCAACACAAATCGCCTTATTGAAGAATTGGCTGGAAGTCCAAGGGTATGCCGTGATTGAGACCGGCTGGGCGAGGTCGAATTTGATGCACAAGTCGATCGAACTCGCCAAGTCCGGGAACACGATGGACCGCATGACATTTACGCTCCTCTATGCGACAGATTTTGCCGATCGCTTCGAGAATTTGATCATCCCGGCTCTCAAATCAGGTCATATCGTATTGACAGACCGTTATGTTTTCACCGCGATGGCGCGAGACGTTGTTCGCCAACCGGATACAAAGTGGATTCGAAACCTTTTTAGTTTTGCGCTCGAGCCGGATCTCACGCTTTACATGAAGATCGATATTGAAACGTTGATCCCGCGTGCGATCGAGGGCGGCGGCATGAATTATTGGGAGGCCGGAATGGACCTCCATATGGGGCAGGACCTTTTTGATAGTTTTGTGAACTATCAAGTCACTCAGATCGCCGAGTACAACAAACTTGCCAAGGAATTCAATTTTGAAACGATCGACGCGCGCAAAAAAGTTGAAGAGATCCAGGAGGACATGCGTGAAAAGGTGAAACCATTTATCCAGGGCACAAAAAGTAAGCCATGGCCAAGAAGCTGATCCTTGCGATCGATGACGAAAAGGATATCCTCAAACTCCTTCACTACAATTTAGAGCGGGAGGGCTATCAGGTTCTGACAGCCAAAAGCGGCGAGGAAGGCCTCGAGGTTGCGCGTGCCAAGCACCCGGATCTCATTATTCTAGACATCATGCTTCCTGAGATGGATGGGTTGGAGGTGTGCAGGATTTTGCGTTCCAACAAGGAGACCAAGCACATTCCGGTCCTGATGCTCACGGCAAAAACGTCTGAGGTCGATCAGATCGTTGGTTTTGAGCTCGGCGCCAACGATTACATTTCAAAACCATTCAGCGTTAAAGTGCTGTCCGCGCGCATCAAAAATATCTTCCGAAGTCTGGAACCCAAGAAAGGCGAAAGCGCTATGCTTCGTGCGGGTGAGCTTCTGATAGATAGGGAACGTCACAATTTTATGATCAAAGGCAAACCCGTGATGCTGACAAAGCTAGAGTTTAAGATGCTCGCTTTTTTATTGGAAAACCGCGGGCGTGTTTTTTCACGCGAGCAGCTGCTGGATCGTGTTTGGGAGGGTGGAGCATTTGTAGTGGACAGAACAGTCGATGTGCACATGCGAAGCATTCGGCGCAAACTTGGAAAACATCGCGACATGATTGAGACGGTGCGCGGTTCGGGGTACCGCTTCTCGGAAACCCAAGACGTTGGCTGATCTGTCTCTGCCCGGGTATTGGATGCCTGCAGCCCTGGCGGTGCTCGGCGCCGGGATTTTTTTAGCGTTCTCCTACTTCGTGCTCAGATTCAAACTAAACCGCGCCGCAAAATTCGCACATCAGAAAGCCCTTGGGAAAGAACCGCCTTTTTTTCACGAATCCAAAGAACCTTTCCGATCCCTGGTTTCCGATATTCAGACTTTGTCCTCCCGGCTTGCAGCGGGCTCCCAATCGTCGATCGAGGAGAAAGACCGGCTTTTTGCGATCTTGGAAAGCATGACCGAGGGAGTCTTGGTGGTCGACACTGAACAAAAAATTCTCCTCGTCAACTCCGCGCTTACCCGGGCGTTCGAGCTGCAAAAAAAAATGGTGTTTGGGAAATATTATTGGGAGGTGTTCCGCGACCCCGGCATCAATGAGATGATCCGGCTCTCGCTGAGCGGAAAAAAGTACGCCAAGAGAGAACATGCGGTGCTTCTTTCGGAATGGTGTTTTGAGATCCAGGTGTCACCGGTGTTTACGGGGGATGATTTCCTCGGTGTCGTGGCGGTTTTCCGCGATATTACGATGATGAAAGAATTCGAAAGACGCGGGTCTGAATTTGTGGCGAACGTGTCCCATGAACTTAAGACACCGCTTACGTCGATCTTGGGTTTTGTGGAAACTTTGAAAGAAGGGGCGGTGGAGGACCCTGAGTACCGTTTAAAATTTTTACAGATCATTGAAACGCAGTCCAAGCAACTTCATGCCTTAATTGAAGATCTTCTTTTGCTTTCCAGGGTTGAGTCTGCGAATGAGCCTTTAAAACTCGAACCTCTCAAGCTGTCGCATCTTTTGGATAAAATGAAAGAGATTTTTTCACCGCTCTTGAAAGAAAAAAAACTGCATTGGGAATCGGGAGTTTCGCCGGAGGACCTGCGGGTCATGGCAGAGCAGGCGTCCCTGGAGCGAGCTCTTACCAACCTGATCGACAACGGAATAAAATACAATCGACCGGAGGGCCGGGTGTCGGTCCATGGTTTCCGTGATGGGGGCGTGGTCAGGATCGAGGTGTCTGATACGGGGATCGGGATCGCCCCGGTGGATCTGTCGAGGGTCTTCGAGAGGTTCTACCGGGCCGACAAAAGCCGTTCCCGGGAGCTTGGCGGCAGCGGCCTCGGACTATCCATCGCCAAACACATCGCCGAGCGCCACTCCGGCCACATCGAGGTCAAGAGCACCCCCAATGAAGGCTCTACTTTCACAGTAGTTTTACCAGATTTAAGTTAGCTGGCCTCCGCCGCTGTGCCGGCTCCGAGGCATTGCCCTCCTCGACAGTAGGACCCCCATCGTCCGGAGCCTGACCCGACCGTAGATTAGCTTCTATCACTAAGCGGCTACTGCTGTTCGAGGAGGTGAATCTGGTCTGAGAGGTATTGGTTTTCGGGGGCAGGGATGTTAAGGGAGCGTCCATACCGGCAGATGGCGCCGTTTAAAGCATCGATGTCGGTCTGCTTTTTTCGGCGCAAATCTTGGAGCATTGAGGGGTAATGGGTGGCGGTGCTTGGGATAAGTTTTTCGATCATGAGCTCGACGAATTTATTTGCGCTCGAAGGATTGAGTGCAATGCCTTTCGCCTGCCCTACGGCATAACATTCTCGAATCACGCGTTCCATCCGAGAGCTTAGCTTGGGGTTCTCCAAAATTTTTCCGTAAGGAATCTCATTTAAACTGCAGATCGCATTCAAAGCGCAATTGTAGATAACCTTGGCCCAAATGATCGTAAGGATATCCGGGACGGCCTCCGTGGGGATCTTGGCGGTGTTGAATGCCTGCGCGATCTGAAAGGCGCTGGCTTTCGTCGTGACGCCGGGCAATTCCCCTATCCGTACGGAATCCGCATTCACCGTCACTTTCGCCACGCCGGGGGTTATGTCGACGCCGAAAATCACCCGTCCGACTAAATAATCTTCCGGCCGGATTCCGGCGTGTAGAATCGTTTCAATGTTCCCAAGGCCGTTCTGCAGGGAAAGCAGCATTGTTTTTTTTGTCACTAACGGAAGCAGCTCTTGGACGGATTTTTCCGTGTCATACGATTTGACGGTGAGAATGATGAGATCAAAAGAGGGATCTTTTTTTTGGATCGCGGCCACATCGCGATAAAGCTCAAACGCCTTGATGCGATAATCTCCCCAGATGCCGGTGATGACCAGGCCCTGTTTCTCGATCGCGTCCAAGTGCCATGGCCGGCCCAGCAGGGAAACGTTGTGCCCGGTACGCGCGAGAAAACCGCCGACGACAGAACCGATGCCGCCCGCGCCGAAGACGAGGATTTTCAACTTACGCCTAAATCCCCGCCTTTTTATATTTCGTCTTATCAAATACGCCCGCGGCAAAGAACGCTTTTTTGCGTTCCACGCACTTGTTGCATTCGCCGCAGTGTTCGTAGCCTTTGGGGTTGAGGCAGGAGAATGTGAATTCGAGGGGAAGTTTTCTGGCGTAAGCAATCACGTCTTCTTTTCTCATTTTCTGAAAGGGCGCTCGCACTTCGATTTTGTTATTCAGTCCCATCGAAAGAAGCCCGGACATTTTTTTGAAAAACTTGGGGGTGCTGTCCGGAAACGGATTGCCTTTCAGGACCCCGATCTCAATCACGGAGATGCCTTTCATGGAGGCATAAACGGCTGTCTTGGAGAGAAATGCGATATTCCGGCCTGGCAAATAAACAGAATCATCCGTCGATTTTCCGGTGGGGATCTTGATCCCGGTGATGCTCCAATGACTTTCGTATAGATCACGCATGGTGAGATCCAGAATAACGAGAGGCTTCAGGTTCTGCTGCTTCAGACACCTCAAGAAATTCTTGAGACAAAAGATTTCTGTGTCTTCCCACCTTAGGTAGTTTTTGATGTAAACCGGAGTTACTTGGTCATAACGGCCGAGCGCATCGTTCACAAGAACCGAGCTTTCGATGCCGCCGCTTACCAAAACACAGGCAGAGTTCATGGGTTTTCCTGGAGATGATGTTTGATGTTTTTGCCCTCAACGATAAAAATAACATCCTCACTGATGTTTGTGGCGTGGTCCCCAATGCGCTCAAGATTGCGGCTGACGAGGATGAGGTCTACCGCACGCGTGATACTCTTGGGGTTTTCCATCATGAAGGTCAATAGTTCCCTGAAAACCTGGGTGTTGAGACGGTCCACCTCGTCGTCGTCCTTGCAAACTTGATGCGCCAGAGCGGCGTCTTCCCGGACAAACGCCTCTAAACTGTTACGAATCATCTGCTGAGCCAAAACTGCCATCTGTGGGATATCGATCAACGGTTTGAGCGGCGGTTCTTTCAAAAGAAAGAGCACCGTTTCGGAAATATTGACTGCTTGGTCTGCGACGCGCTCCAGATCATTGTTAATTTTAAGGATCGCCGTCAAAAGCCTGAGGTCTCCCGCGATAGGCTGCCGGAGAGCCAGTAAACGCAACACTTCTTCCTCGATCTCGATCTCGAGATGGTTCACGGCATCCTCCAGAGAGAACACCTTTTCAGTCAACTCTTTTTTCCGCTCCACCAGCGCTTTGACAGCCAGCCCGATCATCTCCTGAGCCGTGTCCGCCATCTGAAGTAGTTTTTTCCTAAGATCCTTTAATTCCTCATCAAAATGTCGTTCCATAGCGATCTAGTATAACGTCTCAAAGCCCTCTCCGAAAGAGGTAAGTTAGGCTTTGTTAGTTGCAAGTGAATTGTCCGCTTTTCCGCCAGAGGCGGATCAGTCCTCTGGCTGAGAACCGGATGCGTACACCGCGCTTTATAGTCCGTAAGGAGGCGAACTGCTGGCGCAGGATAGTAAAAGAAAAACAGAGTTGATAAGACTTGATAAGAACATTCTGTAAAAAAAATAGGCTCGAATTCTTGTTATTTGATGTGATGTCGGGCAAACTTTCCGTAAGTTCCAACTCCAGGTGATTTCGCAGGTTACAGGCTTTTTCAGCGACAGAGGCAGTTCATTTTGGAAACAAAAAAATTATTAAAAAAAGTTTCAATTTTTCTGGTTCTTACGTTGGCTGTCCAGGATTTGCTGTGGGCGAATCCTGAGATAGCGTACAGCGGACAGGGTACAGAAAATAGCATACAGCGGACAGGATACAGGAAAGAGCTGTTTGAAATTCCGGAATCTTGGGGAACGATAGAACAGGTTTACCATTCGTCATCCCCGTGTAGGCGGGGATCAGGTCTTGACTCCCGCTTTTGCGGGAATGACAAGCTTATCTATCTTATCCAAGACGCGCACACCAATGAATCTGCTCAGAGAAATATTGCCAAGATCCTTGACCGGCTCACTGAAAAAGAAAAAATAAAATACGTTTTTCTTGAAGCGGGAACTGGCGACGATTCACTCTCGGATTTGCGGCCTCTTGGGAGCGCAGAGACGCGCCGCGCGGCGGGCGAGAGATATCTGAGAAAGGCCTGGGTCCAGGGACCGGATTATCTCGATCTGACATCCGAACAAAATTTCAAACTGTGGGGAGTCGAAGATAAAACGCTTTATTTCCAGGGCATTGATCTTTACCGTTCGATCCTAAAACGCCGTGAGAATGCGAACGCCGCTCTCGATAAGACCCGCCGAACGATCAATTTTCTAAAATCGAGGCAATTTTCCCCCTACCTTTTGGAGTTCGACAAAAAACGTGATGCATTCTCCAAGAATGAGCTTCCACTCTCCGACTATTTCGAAGAACTTCTTATCCAGACGCGGCGCGAGAACCTATCACTTCTCGGCTATCCGAACGTGCTGTCGCTGAAAGAGGTGAAAGAAAAAGAGGCGAGGGTAGACTTCAAGAAAGCGAATGAGGAACAGCAAGCGGTTCTTAACGCGTTTCCAGCCCAAACCCGCCGTGTATTTACTGAAATACTTCGCGGCAAGGACATGCAAAAGGCCGGCGCGGACAATGTCCGCCAACTCTGTGACATTTACGCGGCCCTGGAAGAGGCCATTCGAGCCAAAAACATTGCGGGAATGACCTATCCCAATCTTCCCGCTTATTTTGATTACTTAAAAGCCCTGCGCCGCCTTGAATTCCAGGCGCTTGTCGACGAAATCCACGATCTTGAATCCAGAATTTACGATTCTAAAGTAAGCACAGAGGAAGAAAGAAAACTTCTCGAGATCTCCCGCTCCGAGGAGACCCTGCGCCGAATCGTGAATTTTTCAGCCCTTTCAAGCGATCTAAAGGAGATTATTTCCGACCCCGCACGCTTCGACGTCATCGAGATCGGGGGATATCTCAACCGCCAGATCATGGGACTCGAGACCCGGTACGAGGACGTCATCTTCCTGAGCGATGATTTTGAAAAGGCGTTTCGCGACGCTCAGGCATTTTATGGGCTCACCGAAAAACGGGACGAAGTTTTCATTCAAAATATCCTCTCAAAAATGGATGCTGAAAAGGTAAACCAAGCCGCATTTGTCACCGGCGGATTCCACGCCGACCATCTCAAAAAACTCCTCCGCGAGAAAAATATTTCCTACGTTTCAATTCTCCCCGCCGTCACCCGGGAGACGAACCATAAGAGATACGAGAGCCTGCTCTTGGGCCAGGCCCAAGGCATGCCGGCCGTTTCCATGGGCTTTGCCGTGAAACCCTCAGCTAAACTTTGGGCCATCACTCCGGCTGCGCAATTTGTTCCGCCGGGCGGTTTGGAAACGGCAAAGAAAAGGATAGAGGGGGAGCTAGGGACTGGGATTAGCGTACAGCGTACAGCGTACAGCGTACAGAAAAAGTCCGGGGCGCGCCTATCGAAGGAAACATCCAACCTATCCGATCGATTGATTGCCAAGCTAGAAAAGCGGCATCGGAATTTGCTGAGGATTCTACGTTCGGTTAACGAAAGACATCTGTCGGTAAAAAACCTTAAGATGGTTACGTTCATGTTTCTTCTCGCAAGGATCGTGAAACGGTTCCTTTTAACGTTGGATGTTGACCTGCCCGTTCATCGTAAGGGCACCAGACCCATTCTTCTTGTGGGAACCACTGAAAATTTAGCCGCCGCTAAATCAAACTTGGAGACGCAGGAAAAAGGTAAACCAGACCCGGGAAATTTTTCCGGCATTTTCCAGCTTGATCTTACGCGGCTGTTAAATCGGAAAGATCCGGACTCCATCGAGCGGATGTTCATGGATTCATCGCCGCGCGGCGCGTCCGGCCAGGGCTCGCGGCTGGCGGGAAAGTTTAGGATGCCGAAAGGGGCTGAATCAGAACATACGAGGCAAATTTTAGATTTTTTGATTAAGAATAAGAATCGTAAAGTGACGGCCAATGATTTGGCAAACGAGCTAGGATTTACATGGGACCATCCTGTCCGCGCAGTGCTTGATAGACTTGTAGCTCAAGGCTTGGTTGATCGTCATATAGGGTTTACCGGCAAAAAAAAGAAAGTTCGGATATACGGCCTGTCGCAGAATGGCAGACATTTGGTGTCCGGGAATATGGCGTATAAAGCCAGAGTGGAGGCGCTGGGATTTGCCATGGATCCCAATGATCCCGGGTCGATCAAAAATCTCGAAGGTTATGAGCGGGAGCCCCTTTCGTACAGACTCATCCTGGTTCCGTATGGCCAAACGCCGGCGAACGTTGATTTACTTTTTCAAGATAGCTTTAGGGATGGCGGATTCAATCAAATCTTGACCCCGGAAGGGGAAGCGGCGGTCAAGTCGGGGGCTGAGGAGTTCTGGAATATGTACCGCGACGAAATACTCAGGAATCCGGAAAAGTTCGTGTTTCTCCAACCGCCTCTTCTGGCAACTCATCAGACTGTCGAGCTATATTTCAAAAAAATGGAGGAGGAATGGAAAAAAAATACAAAAAAAAGATTTCCATTTCGCCTTAAAATAGATAGAGACACGAAGGATATTAGCCACGGCAGTTTGCGCGACAGGGCCGCCGAGGAGGCGCCTGATGCGGATAGGGATGCCGCAACAGCTTACCGTACGGGAGATTTTTTTGTCCGGCCGAAAGACGGCGAGAATCGCATCATGCTGATGGAACGCGCGAGGAGATGGATTTTAAGAAACAACAAACGACATGCCGGAAAAACGGTGGTTCTCTTCGGTCACGGCACTTTTCAAAATGCCGTTGAGGCGATTCTGCGCACGTACCCCGGGAAAACCCCCAAGGAAATTTTTACCCGAGCCAAGGGAGTCTCTCATTTGAAGCGCGGTTTTCCGCACGCGGTTTATACGAGGGGCGCGTGGCTGGCCGGCGGGGCTCAAACTTCCCGTTATCGCAAAGAAAACAGCCAGCTTATTTCAAGAATTAAGAAAGATTTTGTGGAACTTTCCGGCATCGCCGATGCCTGGGCGGAAGCGCCGTTTGTTGTGGCGCATTTTGGAAGCGCAAGGATCCCGAGCGGGCATTTTCTATATCAAGACCAAGTGGAATTTGGAGAGATGATGTGGCAGCAGAAAATGGTTCCCATCACGGGAGCCGGTCCAAGCATGATGGAAGCGGTGCTAAAAGGGTACAAACAATATCGGGACGCCGCCGGCGTGAAAGCGGAAAATTCCAATAGTACCCGGGGAGCGCTTATTCTTGGATTATCCAAAGAAAAGCCAAACCACTATGTCGAGCTTTTAGTTTCTGTGAACCATTTTATGTCCCGAAAATTCGCATTTCAGGGCGCTGAAGGGGCGGTGATCTGGCCGGGAGGATTTGGCACGATGGACGAAGCCTTTGAGTTTTGGCGCCGAGGGATTCCGGTTGTTTTTTATGGAAAGGAATATTGGGGGCCTATTCTAAACGGATTCGAGAAGAGTGCCGGAAGCGCAAAGACCCTCTCCCAGATCCGCGGTCGACGCCCTTATTTGATCACCAATTCCAAGACCGATGCGATCGAGTACCTCAAAAAAGAAGCTGGGAAAAGAGCCGCTTTTCCAATGACGAAGACAAGGCTGGAGGCCATCAAGGAAGAAGTCGAGCGGGTTCTTGCCGGCGTCTCAGAAATGGAACGAGCCGTAACATTCGTCGGAAACCCGGGAACCAAAAGAGAAATAAATCGTGTACTCGAGGTCGCCCGAGCTTTGGCGATGCGATCGGACGGGATGGGCCCCGTCCCCGTTCGAGTGGCAAGCCGGGGGAAACTTTTTGACGCAATGTTCATCAAGGCTAAAAAAGATGGGTGGCTCGATCGCCTGCAGGTTGTTTTATTCATCAAGGATGGGGATCAAAAGACGAAACATGAAATAGAGTTCGAACGAAGTGTTCCAAATAATTTTATATCCACCTACGATGAGTCGGCGCATCAGCTGGCGTTGACCAACAATTCCCATGCCTATATTTTTGTTCCGGGAGGGGTCGGAACGATGAACAAACTTTTTGATATCGTAACGATCATGCAGACGAAAAAAAGCCGGAGAAAACCCATTTTTTTCATGGATGGCGGAACCTTTAAGCCCTTTTTTGAGGCGATAAGAAATCAAATGCTCGAAGAATACGGGGAACGCCATTGGACCTTGAATCATGCGCAACTTTCGAAAGTTTCAGTCATCAAGGAGAGTGATCTGGATCTTATCCGGAGAGAAAGTAACCCTAAAAAAATAGTCGCCGGTCTTGAGGCCTACCTGCGGGAAGAAGAGGAAGCGCTGCCCTCCGGCGCGCGGCTGGGTGAAAATGGAAGTCAGGTGCCGGATCCCTACGCCCTACTTCCGGTTTCCGATCTTAAGCCGGTCTCCAGTCTGCAGTCTTCCCCGTGGTTTCCCAAATTCCAAGCGTTGCTTCTCGGCATTGCGATGTCATTCCAGTTGTCGACGGCACAGGCGATGCCGATCCAGCTGGAACCAGGGCGGCCCAGCACGGTGTTGACCGTAGAAAGGCAGGGCAATGAAGTTATGGCGCGTTCGGGAAGTTCTGAATTCGCACGGGTTTCTCTTGTCGACAACAGAAAACAGCGCACGGCGCACAATGTAGGGGAGACCGTAAACGGCGCCGAAAAGATGCCGGATTCCTACTCGCTGCTTCCGACTACCGCTAAGACAAAGTCTTTACAAGACACTCTTCTCGAATTCAACGAAAAGACAGGCGCGGTTTCGGGTTTTCTGGATCTAAGGAATGTGGACACAAGCCGGCACCTGATTCTTGAGGTGGACCTGGGGTTGGTTGAAAATGCGTCCTCTGCACACGCCGGGGAGATGATCGCGGACTTGAAGAAATTAATGAAGCATCCCGATGCGAGAAATGTTCTCCTGGTGGCCTATGGCGAGGGATCGGCGAAAAGCGATGAAGTTTTTGCAAAGGGAATTCCTGCGGAATTTTCCGGAGCCAAGCGTGCGAGGATCGGGCGGCTCGGCCATTTTCAAACCGGCATGACCAATGTTCCGATCCAGGCGCTCGGTCCCAAGGACCAGACGGATTTTTCGGTGCTCAGCCGTTTGGCCATTCACGAGGCAAGGCTCCCGGATTATAAAAATATTCCCGACTACATTTTGAATGCGCATTCCACGCTGGCTCAACACCGTCTTGCTTCCGAAGATCTTGCTTCGGCGCTTCGCGGGGACTTAGAAAAGCTGGGCTTGGTGCTCATCCTGCCCATGCTCCAGAACGTCATGGCCGGCGTCCGTTTCGCCGACCTGCGCCGCCGCATGGCCGAGCAGGCCGCCTAACGGTAGCGTAAAATAAATTGGGTAAATTCAAACTTGGTAGATGAGTCGATTTTTG
>CAYZGM010000044.1:0-13990 GCA_964478015.1 uncultured Planctomycetia bacterium | reverse complement strand
ATTTGACATAGATCCGGGCTTCCAGTGTGCCCATTAGTTAGTGAAAGGTCAGTAAGTGGTGCTTTGCTGGGCGATGCGCACACCCTCGTGAGAGAGGATCATTTTCTTGACAACGCCTTTCCCCGGGGAGCCAAGCGCATTCCTGTTGAGAGTTAAAAACATGTTCGAGGCATTCCCGGTCCAGACCTCGATCAATTCACCGGCGCTCCAGAATTCGACAGCTCCTTTTTTTAGGATGCCTTGGAACACCACTTTCCCATCGGCGGTGACGTGCACCCACACCGCGTCCAGCGCCTTGATCTCAAGCTCAAGCGGCAGCCGTTTGTTTAGTTTCGGAAAATTTCCAAGCTTCACGCTGTTCAGCCACTCAGGACCGGCCTTCTCTTCGGCCGGAACGCTTGCTTGCGCGCTTTTCGCAATTGCCTCTTTTTTGATCTTTTTTTCCTGACGAACTTTTTCCTGTTTTGCGGGTGAGCCTGTCTTCATGCGGACCGTCCAAGAGCTCAGCATTTTGGCAGGCGATCCGAAAAGAATGCCCGCGATCACAATCGCCCCCAGCGCGCCGGCCGCCCATCCCAAAAGCGGGATCTGCCGAGCGCCCGAAGAATCTGCCGGTTTAAGATACAATATTTGCTGTGGCTCAACGGAGATCTCTTTGTCCCTTTCGTAGCTGTCTAAAATAGTTTGGCCGTCCACGCCCAAAAAATCAGCATAGCTCTTCAGAAAACTTTTGGCAAAAAGCGGGCTGGGTAATTTGTCAAACTTCTCTTCCTCCAACAGCTGTAAAATACGCGGATGAATCTTGATCTTGGCATGGACCTCTTCCAGGGACACGGACTTTTTGGTGCGCGCTTCTTTCAGCGTTTGGCCTATGCCGCTCAACCTGATTTCTCCACTTCTTCCTGTGCTTCGCGTTTGGGGCGCTCAACAAGAATCTCCCTTGGTTTCGCCCCGCGGTAGGGTCCCACCACACCCTCTTCCTCCATCATGTCAATAAGGCGCGCGGCACGGGTGTACCCGACGCCGAGGCGGCGCTGCACCATCGAAACCGAGGCTTGGCCGCTTTGCAGGACCACGCGCTTTGCCTCCTCATAGACCTCGTCTTTCTTGAAATCTCCAAAAGCATGTTTTTTCTCACCCGACTGCAGCACCGACTCATGATGCGCCGGTATTTTTTGATTCTTGATAAAATGAGTCACTTTCTCAATCTCCGAATCACTGACGAGCGCGCCCTGCGCTCGAGTCAGCTTGGATTTCCGAGGATCCATGAGCAAAAGGTCTCCTCGTCCAAGAAGTTTGTCGGCGCCGTTCTCATCCAGAATCGTCCTCGAATCCACTTTCGACGCCACTTGGAACGCAATGCGTGCGGGAAAATTCGCCTTGATCACGCCGGTGATCACATCCACCGACGGCCGCTGAGTGGCCAGAATCATGTGAATTCCAACCGCGCGGGCCAGCTGCGCCAAACGCATGATCGCCCCCTCCACCTCGTTCGCGGAGACCGCCATCAGATCGGCCAGCTCATCGATCACCAACACAATGTAGGGCATTTTTTTAACAAGAATCGGCTCTTCCTCCGCGGCGCCTTCTTCGGACGGGCGGAGACTTTCCCCGGTGATCTGCTTGTTCTCGACCTTTTCATTAAAACCAAGAATGTTCTTTGCGCCCACTCTTGACAAGACCTTGTATCGCCGGTCCATCTCACCGGCCAGCCACGCCAACGCTCCGGGAGTTTTAGACTTGTCCGTAACCACCGGGCAGATTAAATGCGGCAGATCATTGTAAAAGTGCAGCTCGACCATCTTGGGATCTACGATTAAAAATTTCACCTGCTCGGGTGTCGCGCGGAACAGAATGCTCATGATAATGCTGTTGATACAAACACTCTTGCCGGTGTTTGTCGCACCTGCGATCAACAGATGCGGCATTGCGGACAGGTCGCAGACCAGGGGCGCCCCCGCCGTATCTTTGCCGATGACGATAGAAACAGGCGATTTTTCATTTTGAAACTCTGGGGACTGGAGCACTTCTTTCAGAGAGACAATGGACGCGGCGCGGTTGGGGACTTCAATCCCGACCCTGGATTTTCCGGGGATCGGCGCAATGATCCGGACGCTTGCCGCACTCATCACGAGCGCAATGTCATTCTCGAGAGAGGTAATCCTTTGCACTTTGACTCCCGCGGCAGGCTGTAGCTCGTAACGCGTAATGGTAGGCCCCTGCTCCACCTCCACCACCTTGGCTTCAATCCCAAAATCCCGCAACGTATCTTCAAGAACGCGCGAACTCTCCTCTAGGGCGGTCCGGGTGTCCATCTGGTCTATGATTGGCGTATTTTGCAGCAGTTCTATCGGAGGCAAACGGTAGTCGCCCATCTGTTCGATTGGAATCACCACGGCAGGCGCCTTTGAAACAGGTTTCTCAACTTTCACGGGCTCCGGCCTGGGAACAGACAGGCGGATCTGCGGCTTCACGGGCCCGGCCGGGAGATCTTTTTTTACAACCGCTTCGGGTCGAACAACCGATTTTGCCCCCATCAAAACGGCGGTGATCATACCGGGTTTCTTAAGAGCCGCCGTTTCTTCTTGTTTGGCTGCTGGTACCAGAAAACGGGCTTTCGCCTTGTTGAAAAGAGTCGTGGTGATCTGAAGAACGAGAAGCTCCGTCGCTAAAATCACCGACAACAGAAAAAGAGACAGTGCCACGAACAATCCTGCCCGGCCGAACACGCTCGACAGGAACAGGGAACAAAAATAGCCGAGAATGCCCCCTTGCTGAAATCGCGTCATTTCGCTTTCCGTTGAGAAAGAAGCGGTTCCGACGCTCGGCGCACCGACGAGTGAAAAAAGCGCGCAGGCGGAAGAAAGAAAGATCACGATTGAAAATATCCGAAGCCATAACCGCTGGTCTTCTTTGCCGGACCACTTGGCCACCGACCAACAGAGAAAAAGCGGGACTAGAAAATACGCCGTTTTTCCAAACAACATGCGCAGCGCCCAGGCGGTGTAGGCTCCGAAAGGCCCCACAAAATTACTCACGGGGGAATTGGGTGTGGAAACCTCAAAGGCAAGATCGTCCGGCGTGTAGGATAGGAGGGACAGGAGCGTCAGCGCCGAAAGGGCGAACCAGATAAACGCGAGCACTTCGTTCTTTTTTTTCTGATCCATTGACTGACCTTTCGCTAAATAATGGGCGCGCTGGGAGCCCGGATGAACTAATGAACTCCCGTGTGGCCGAAGCCTCCGTGCGAACGAGCCGTTTCTTCAAGCGAGCTAACACATCGGATTTCAGCGCGAACCACTTCCTGCAGGACCAACTGCGCCAAACGCATGCCTCGCTTGATGGTGTACGCCTCCTTGCCAAGATTGATCAGAGGCAGCGCCACCACGCCGCGATAATCGCTGTCAATCGTTCCCGGGGTGTTGACAAGCGTGATCCCGTGCTTGAGAGCCAGGCCGCTGCGTGGACGCACTTGGCCCTCATACCCGTTTGGGATCATGATAGAAATACCGGTGGGGATCAATTGGATCTCGCCAGGTTGGACCACGAGATCCCCAGGAACGTCCGCGCACAGATCGAGGCCCGCAGCTCCCTCGGATTTGTATGACGGCAGTTCTAGGTCGTCAGTTCCAGGACTTCTTTTTATTAAAAGATTTACCGTTTTCACTGCGCTTGGAGACCACCGGCGGCGCGTCCGAGGTTGACTGCTTTTTTGAAAGATTGATCCTGCCCTGTGAATCGACCTCGATGACTTTGACGCGGATTTTGTCGCCAATCTTGACGACACTTTCCACGGTTTCTACGCGTTTTTCGTCAAGCTCAGAAATGTGAACCAATCCTTCCTTGCCTGGCAATATTTCGCAGAAAGCTCCAAAATTCATGATGCGCGTAACCACGGCGTCATAGATCCTGCCGACCTCCGCATCCATGGTCAGCCCCTGAATCATGTCGATGGCTTTCTTGGTGGATTCCCCGTCCGTGGCGGCGATCTTCACCGTGCCGTCGTCCTCCACCTCAATCGATGCGCCGGACTCTGCGGTAATTTTACGAATCATTTTCCCCCCGGGGCCGATGATCTCGCGGATCTTTTCGGGATCTACGGTGATGGTCGTGATGCGCGGCGCAAATTCGGACAATTCTGTCTTGGACTTCGCCAGGACCTGGGTCATTTTCTTCAAAATATGCAAACGGCCCTCCTTGGCCTGCTGCAACGCCTGGCGCAGGGTATTCAGGTCGATCGATTCTTTGAGCTTAAGATCAAGCTGGATTGCCGTGACTCCCTCTTCGGTTCCGGCAACCTTAAAATCCATGTCTCCCAAATGATCTTCAACGCCTGCGATGTCGCTTAGGATCGCAAAATCTTTTCCCAGCTTCACCAGGCCCATTGCGATGCCGCTAACCGGAGCTTTGATCGGAACGCCCGCGTCCATCAGGGCAAGAGCGCCCGAACAAACGCTGGCCATGGAG
Organism: uncultured Planctomycetia bacterium; assembly: GCA_964478015.1. GTDB lineage: Bacteria > Omnitrophota > Gorgyraeia > 2-02-FULL-51-18 > 2-02-FULL-51-18 > JAHFFM01. The sequence goes on along the minus strand of CAYZGM010000044.1, from coordinate 9,523 downwards.
GACGATCCGTTCGATTCGAGAATGTCGGAGACAATGCGGATCGTGTAAGGAAACTCTTCCTTCGAGGGAACCGTGGGGCGCAAGGCTCTCTCAGCCAACGCTCCATGACCGATCTCGCGCCGTCCAGGGCCACGCATCGGTTTGATCTCGCCCACCGAGAACGGCGGAAAATTATAGTGCAACATGAAAGACTTGTGCGAATTCCCGTCGATGGAATCAATGAACTGCTCGTCACGGGTCGTCCCCAGCGTGACGACGCCTATCGACTGCGTCTGGCCGCGCGTAAATAGCGAGGAACCATGGACACGCGGAAGCACCCCGGTCTCGCAGGAGATCGCGCGAATATCGGTGTACTTGCGTCCGTCCGTCCGGGTCTTGGTGTCAATGATGAACCGGCGTACCTCGTCGTACTCGATCTCCTCAAACGCGCGCTTGACATGCAATTTCGTCACGGCGCCGCCGTCGACGACCAGTTTCTCGGAAATAGAATCCAGAAGCTTATGGATGGCCTCGTCACGGCTTTCCTTTGTCTTTTCATGACGATTGATGCGTTCAATTTCTTTGGATGCGAGAGAACGAACTTCTTTCGTGACTTCTTCCGGCACCAGATCCAGCTCCACTGGAATGTCCGGCTTTCCGCATTCTTTTTTCATCTGTTCTTGGAGCTTTAGGATTGGCTTCAGAGCTTGGATCCCAAACTCCAACGCTTCCACGATGCGTTCTTCCGAAACAATATTGGCCCCCGCCTCGATCATGATCACGCCCTGATTTGTGACAGAAAGAACGATCTCCATCGAACTAAGAGCCACCTGTTCAAACGTAGGGTTTAAAATAAAATTTCCGTCGACCTCGCCGATACGAGCCGAAGCTACCGGGGACAGAAACGGCATCCCAGAAAGCATGATCGCGGCGGAAGCGCCGTTCATGGCCAACATGTCGGAGTTGTTTTCCTTATCCGCGGCCAGAACCGTGGCAATGACTTGGACTTCCTTCAGGTAACCATCGGGGAAAAGCGGCCGCAACGGCCGATCGATCAACCGCGAAACAAGCGTTTCTTTTTCAGTTTGCTTGCCCTCACGCTTAAAATAGCCCCCGGGAATCTTGCCGCCGGCATAGCTGCGCTCTTGATACTCACATGACAGGGGGAAAAAATCTTGGTTTTCTTTTTGCTTGGTGGATCCGCAAGCAGTCACCAACACCATCGTGTCGCCATAGCGAACGACCACCGAGCCATCGGCCTGCTTGGCCATGCGTCCGGTTTCAAAACTAAGCGTTTTTCCGCCGAACAAGATCTCAAATTTTTTCATTTAGTTTACTTTCTCAGGTCTAGTTGTTCGATCAGTTTAAAGTAGGCATCTTGATTCTCTCTCTTGAGATAATCAAGCAATTTACGGCGTTGGGACACCAGCTTCAAAAGGCCATGGCGTGAGTGATGGTCTTTCACGTGGGATTTAAAATGGGGGCCGAGATTGTTGATACGTTCCGTCAAAACAGCGATCTGAACAAACGCAGAGCCGCTGTCTTTTTCGTGCGTCTTATAGGACTTGATCACTTCTTTTTTTCTCTCTTTGCTAATGGACATCTTTTTCCCTAACTTTTTTATATTCATAAGCTTACGTCACGCCCCGACCTCGGAGCGCTCATCAAGCAGACGATTATACTGGTTCGTTTTAACGTTGTAAAGAGGAAAACTCCCTCCCTGCCTCGCCCGGGCTGCGGAGGGGTACGCCTCATAATCGGCGCTGCCTCTGGGCGACAGGGCCTGTCGGGGAGGGTATTATTATTTATTCCAGAAAGACGAAGTGGGCTCCATTAGCAATAGATCGTGGAGGGGACACATAAAAAGTGAGTTTATTGCCATACTCCCACGTCTTTCTTCCATAAATAATAATACCCTCCCCGCCACCCGTCGCCCCGCTCAATGCTAGTCAAGACAAGAGTAACGCCGCTCCTCGAGGCGAAGCTTAGCAGCTTAAAGATTAGGCGCAGCGGCGGGCAAATTGGTTCTGCCGGACGATCGGAGCGGAAGAACCGATTTGCACGCGGAACATAGCTATTTTGATTTTTTTGAGGAGAGCGCTCTGACCGCCGCCTGGATGTCTCTGACGATGGCTTGCTCGAGCGCCTTTGGATTGGCGAAGCGTTGGGTGGCCCGGAGTCGTTTGACGAAGAAAAGCTCGATCTCCCGGCCGTACAGGTCCCCTTTCCGGTTTAGCCAATGCACTTCGATGCTTTTTTCGGCGTCCTGGAATGTGGGTCGTTTCCCGATGTGCAGCACCCCGCGCAGATTCTTGGTGCCCAGTCTCCCCCGCACGGCATAAACACCCTCCGGGGGCAATGTTTCATGGTACGGATTAAGGTTCGCCGTGGGAAATCCCATTTTCTTTCCACGGCCTCGGCCATGAATCACCGTTCCGAAGATGGAGACGGGACGACCCAGCATGCGCTCGGCCGCTGTCAAGTGTCCGCTTTCGATCAGACGGCGAATCAAGGTGCTTGAGACTGTTTTCCCGCCCTCCCGAACCGGAGGGCATACGGAGAGCGCGAAACCGATCCGTTTGGCCTCCTGGGACAGATAGGACAAGGAACCCGACGCATTCCGGCCAAAACAAAAATCATGCCCGACGGCCAGCGAGACCATCCCCAAACGACCGAGAAGGCAGCGATTCAAAAAAACCTCGCGGGGCATTTTAGAAAATTTTTTGTTGAATCTCACAACCACCGCTTCCTCGATGCCCAGCAACTCCATCACGCGAAGCCGATGCTCCAGAGACATGAGAATCGGGGGATTTTTTTTATTTCCAGAAAGAATTTTTTGTGGGTGCGGGTCGAACGTGACAACCGCGGAGGACGCGCGCTCTTTTTTTGCACCGCGGACGGCATTCTTAAGAATGCGTTGGTGCGCCAGGTGCATCCCGTCAAATACCCCAATCGCAATGCTTCGCTTCTTGGGTCTAAGCCCCCGGTCCTCGAACCCCCGGTAGATCTTCATGAAAGACTCTCTAAAGGACGTGCGTCTTTGAGGTGATAATCCCCGATCCGGGTACGAACCAACGAGGAAAGCGCGGCACCGCAGCCCAGCTTTTCGCCGATAAGGTTGGCGAGCGACCGAACGTAAGTTCCTTTGGAGCAGGAAAGCTCAAAATAGATCTCGGGAGGATCATAGGCCTCTATCTTAAATTGGTGGATCTTGACCGCCCTGGGTTCCAGCGCAACCGCTTCGCCGCGACGAGCCATCTCATAAGCTTTCTTTCCGCTCTGTTTCACGGCGGAGAACGAGGGGGGCATCATCATTTGCTCCCCGCAACAAGTCTGAAAAATTTCTTGAAGTGTCTTTTCCAAAACAAAGTCCGCCGGCTTTTCCCCAAGCAGCCGTCCATCCATATCCCAGGAATCGGTTTGGACCCCTAAACGAATGCTCCCCCGATAACTCTTGTCCATCCCCATAAATTCAGAGGACCTCTTTGTGTCCGCGCCCAGAAGCAGAATCATGAGCCCGGTCGCCATCGGATCCAGGGTTCCGGCGTGACCCACGCGCCTCATCTTCAGACGTTGACGAACGGCATCGACAAGATCGTGGCTGGTCCAGCAGATGGGCTTGTTTAAGAGTAAGATACCGTCCATGGTTTGATCAGAGATTCCTTTCTAGCGCACAGCGGAGAGCGGACGGATCGGCTTAGGCGTCAATCGCCCTCTTTTTTATTAATTTTCTTAATGATCGAATCGATCTTGAAGCTGTGGTCGATGGACGGATCCAGTTCTAATCGAATCTCCATCGCAAATTTCATGTTCAAACGCTCGGCGACAAGCCGCCGGATGAATCCCTGATGCTCCTCCAGAGATTCCGTAGTGGACTTTTTTTTCTCCTCATCCCCGAGAACGCTGTAATAAATTCTCCCGAGTCTGAGGTCATCCGTGACATGGATCCTCGTGACGGTGACAAATCCAAGTCTGGGATCGCTCAAATCCTCAAGGAGGATCTGTGCGATGACCTTTCTCAATTCTTCGGCAACACGACTGGCGCGTTGAGACATTATCAATTCCTTATTTTTGTGTTCTAGCGTCAAGAGATAGCGTACAGCGTTAAGCGTACAGGGAGATCTTCCCGAACTCTTAACGCTGAACGCTTATCGCTGTACGCTATCTCTTCACGGTCTTGGATGAAACTTCTGATGAATCCCTTTCAAACGCGACTTGTCCATGTGCGTGTAGATCTGCGTCGTCACAATATCCGCATGTCCCAGCAGTTCCTGCACCACACGCAAATCAGCCCCATTCTCCAAAAGATGCGTGGCAAAAGAATGCCTGAGAATGTGCGGGGATATCTTCTTTCGAATCCCGCTGGCCTTGGCATACTTTTTGAGAATTGCCCACACGCTTTGCCGCGACATGGGCTTACCCTGCCGAGTCACGAAAAGCGCCTCGACGCTGGACCCCGGAGCCGTCCATTCGGGCCGCGTTTCGGCCATGTACCGGCGAACGCTCTCGCGGGACTTTCGTCCCATGGGAACAATGCGCTCTTTGGAGCCTTTGCCCATGATCCTGACAATCCCGTCCTGGAAATTCAAACTGGAAAGCTTGAGAGTCGTCACCTCCGTCGCCCGCAGCCCCGTCGCATACATCAGCTCCATCATGGCCTGATCCCTGGTTCCCTGCGCCCGGCGCACATTGGGCGCCCTTAAAAGCCTCTCCACCTCGGGCAAGGTCAAGCATTGGGGCAATTTCTTCCACAGCTTGGGAGACTCTAACACATCGGTGACATTCTCCGACAGCTTTCCCTCTTCGATCAAAAAACGATGAAACATCCTTATCGCAACAAGGGCTCTGGCAATCGACGCCGGATCCAAGCCTCGGTCTTTTTCATGCAACATGAAATCCGTGATCTCTTGGCGACCCACCTTAGAGACCCTATCAACCTTTCTTTTTTGAAGAAACGCTACGTAGCTCCTAAGATCGCGCCCGTAAGACAAGAGCGTGTTTCGGGACAGACCCTTTTCGATAGCCAAACTATCGAGAAAGGCCTTGACCAGCTCGTTCATGCCGCCAGGTCCACCCTGTCAGGCAAAACATCGGCTTTCACCTTGTCAAAATAAAAGTCATTCGCCACGAGGCGTTTCACTTTTTCAAGCTCCATGCGCGCGTTTCCCACATCCGAGGCTCCAAAGGCGCTACGGCTGAATCTCCAGCGATAGGAATTGAGTGTCTCCAGCATGGGCTTCAAAAGCGCTTTCCTTTCCGGCTGGAGGTAATTTCCCATCTGCTCCAAATGGCTATAAGCCTCATCTGCGGAACGGCGCAGCTTCTTCGAATTGCCCGTTAGATTTTTTAACACATCGTCCTGCCAGCTGCTCCAAAGCGTGTAATGGTTTTTGTAAAAGTATTCGTTGGAAAATTGCTTTTGATACGGCCCCTCGTCAAGATAGATTGCGGAGGCCACATGCGCAGGGGCCTTTTTTTTACGCACAAACTTCTTCTGAACCGACGCGCAACCCGCCAAGCCCATTAGAGTAAAAACCAAAAACATAGCCATCCACTTATTTTTCATCGGTAAACCCCTCTCATTTCAACAGCTCCTTAAACTCATCTTCGTTCAAAACCCGAACACCCAATTTTTTGGCCTCCTCCAACTTGGACCCCGGCGAGTCTCCGCACACAACGGCCGTGGTCTTGCGGCTGACGCTCGAGGACACCTTTGCTCCGCGGTTCAAAAGACTCTGCGTCGCCTCCTCGCGCGAAAAATCTTGAAGCGACCCCGTTACCACAAAGACCTGCCCCGCCAGAAATCCGGAAAATCCTGACCGTTTCGGGTGGGTCATCTGGATCCCGCTCTCGGCCAGACGCTCAAGCACCTTTTGATTGGACTTGCTCCGGAAGAAATCTACCACACTTTCCGAAATAATACCTCCCACGCCCCCCGTGCTCTCGATCTCTTCCCGGGAGGCCGCCGAGAATTTTTCCATCGAAACAAATTTCTCGGCCAAGACCCTCGCGGCATTGACCCCTACATGCCGAATGCCCAGCGCAAAAACCAGCCTCGAAAGCCCCCTGGTCTTTGATGCTTCGATCTGGCGGTAGAGATTTTCGGCTGATTTCTCGCCCATGCGCTCCAATTCCGCGAGATCGAACCTCTTCAGGTGATAAATGTCCGCGAAATCCTGAACAAGCTTCTTGTCCACCAGCTGTTCAACGATCGCCTCGCCCAATCCTTCAATGTCCATGGCTTTTCTTGAGGCAAAGTGTAACAGCTTGGCTTTGAGCTGCGCCGGACACGCGGCGTTTATGCAGCGATACGCGACCTCATTCTCTTTGCGAATTACCTTTGAGCCGCATTCTTTGCATTTTTTTGGGAATACAAATCGTTTGGCCCCTGCGCTTCTTTTTTGTTTCACCACCTCAATGACCTGCGGAATAATCTCGCCGCTTTTTTCGATCAATACCCGGTCCCCCGTTCGCAGATCCAGGCGCTTGATCTCATCGGCATTGTGCAGCGTCGCCCGCGAAACCTCTGTGCCCGCCAAAAGAACCGGCTCTAAGATGGCAACCGGCGTCAAAACCCCGGTGCGGCCAACCTGAACCTCAATATTCAAAAGCCTCGTCTCCTTGCGCTCGGCCTTGAACTTGAAAGCAATGGCCCAGCGCGGGCTTTTGTTCGTGGCGCCTAGTTTCTTCTGTTGCGCCATCGAATTTACTTTGAGCACCATCCCATCCGTTTCGTAATCCAATTCTTCCCTTTCTTTCTCCCATCGGGCGCAGGCGAGAAATACGGTGTCCAGCTCTTCGTAAACTCTCGTGTGCGCACTTACGGGCAACCCGACCCGGCCGAAAAAATCGAGCACCTCTGAATGTTTTTTAAAGGAGCCCTGCCTGCATGCCCCCAAAGAGTGCGCAATAAAAGAAAGCCGCCGCTGGGCGGCCAATTTTGAGTCCAAGAGTTTCAGGGATCCGGCCGCCGCGTTCCTGGGGTTCGCAAAAAGATCCTCCCCAGCCTCTTCGCGCTCGGTGTTCAGGCGCTGGAAATCTTTCCGCGCTAAAAACACCTCCCCGCGCACTTCAAGCTTTGCGGGGAAACGGGAACCGGAAAACCGCTGCGGGATACAGGAAATCGTTCTGACATTCTCGGTGACGTCGTCTCCCACACGGCCATCCCCCCGTGTGGCTGCCCTCGACAAGACGCCGTCCTCGTAGAGGATCGAAAGAGAAACTCCGTCTATTTTGGGCTCCAGCACGTATTCCGGAACCTCCCCCAAGAGCAATTTCCTCACACGCTCGTCAAAAGCCCGTATCTCATCCTCCGAGTAAGCGTTGTCGATGCTAAGCATCGGAATTTCATGAGCCACCGCCTTGAATTCCGGCGAAGCGGCCCCGCCCACCTTTTGGGTCGGAGACTCGGAACTGGCAAACTCCGGGTGAGCCCTCTCCAGAGCCTCCAATTCCTTGACCCGGCGGTCAAACTCAGCATCCGATATTTCGGGCTTATGTTTTTCGTAATAGAGGCGGTTGTGACGCTCCAGTTCGCGACGCAATCGCTCGATACGCGTCTGTGCATTTTTCAATAGTGAAATTCCACCGAAAAATCCGTAAATGACTGCGTCGGTTCTTCCCAACGACAGTCCGTCTTTTGGATATGGCGCCCGAGCGCGCTTTCTTGGATGGCGACGAGCAAAGCCTCAATTTTTTCTTTGGTGCTTTCGCAAACAAGCTCGACGCGGCCATCCTGAAGATTTTTCACAAATCCCATGACCCCGGCTTTATGCGCAAGAGCTTCGCTGGTGTACCTAAAACCAATCCCCTGCACGCGGCCGCTGTAGAATACATGCGCTCGATGCGTTGCCGGCAAATTTTTATTTTTCAATTGCGTTTTTCGTGTGCGATCAGCCATGCTTTCTTCTTCAATCCGTATGCGTACCCTCTTAGGCTTCCATCGGAACCAACCACCCGGTGGCATGGAACGAGGATCGCAGCCGGATTTTTCCCCACGGCCCCGGCAACGGCCCGAACAGCCTTGGGCCGGCCCACCAAGCGAGCCAATTTGGCATAGGACAGGCAGCATCCCCAAGGGATCCTGCGGAGTTCTTTCCAAACTTTTTTTTGAAACGGGGTTCCCTCGAGTTCAAAACGAGCACGACCCCTGTCTGGTTTGCCTTCAAAATAATCGTCGAGCGATTTTTTGATCTGCCGCGGCAATAAACTGTCTTTCTCTTTCGCGGATCGTAAACGAACACAGTCGATGCCTGCAATAGCCCTGGCGCGCATGCGCACCCTTAGCCAGCCGATGGGACTCCGATAATAACTCATCGGCTTTTCAGTTCCGGAGGAAGCTGGGACACAATACCTAAAAAAAACTCCTTATCCTTGGGATGCGTGAGAAGCGGGGCAACCTGGGAACGACGGACCCAACGCGCCTCGGGGTTATGGGCGTCCATCGGTTTGAGGTCCATCTGAGTCGTCGTAAAAAGAAAAAGTGTGATGCGCTTAATCTGATCCGGGTCGCTTCCCGGTCTGAGACCGATCCGAGTCCTCTCGTAGGTCCCAAGCTTCTTGAGAAGCGTGAGATCGCTGATCCCGGATTCCTCGTGAATCTCTCTTTTTGCGGCCGCTAAAGCGTCCTCTCCGGGGTCCAGGTGGCCTTTCGGCAAGGACCAGGAATTGCCGTTCTGGTTCACCACCAGCACGCTTCCCTCACGATTCAATACGACGCCGCCGGCGCTTTCCTGGATCATGGGAACTAAATTCAGGAGTTGCCCTGAAGAGCGGCCATGATCCCCTCGCGATCATAGCCCTGGATCAAGGTAGAATCTATGCGCGTCACAGGGACACCCTCGATGCCCAGTTCTGAAAATAGCCGGCTTCCCTCGGCATCCTTTTCCACATCATAACGTTTGTAATCAATGCGGTTATTTTTGAGAAAATTTTCAAGCTTTTGGCAAAAAGGGCACCAGGTGGTAACGAACACCTCCACTTTCTTATCCTGAGCCCAGGAGATATTCGTAAGAACAACCAGCCAAAATAAAACAAAAAAAAGGCAACGTTTCATCCCCAGACCATAACACGGACCCCCTCCAAAAACAAGCGCCCCCGCCATGGATGCGGCTCCGGCTTCTGGACATCGGCTTTGGGGTCATCTATACTATCGGTTTCCATCCGGACGATCTTAAAAATTACGGGATGTAGCGCAGCTTGGCTAGCGCGCCTGGTTCGGGACTAGGAGGCCGTGGGTTCAAATCCCACCATCCCGAGTTTTTTTAGACTGGCTTAGTGGGATTTGAATAGGAGCCGTTGCGCCCTGGTAAAATGCGGCTGCGACCCTTGGATACCCGATACCGGACCAGGTCCAAACCGCCCTTTTGGGGACGGGTTAGAGTGTTGCATTTATATGAATCTCATTATCCCTGGGCTGCGTCACATAAAACCGATATGCCGCCATGCGCTCCCTACGGCTATTACCCATTGAGACATAGAGAGGGTTTTCAGTCAACAGCGGATCAGCCTGGCTCATGGCGTAATAGGGATAACTGGAATAAGG
>CAYZGM010000043.1:0-13999 GCA_964478015.1 uncultured Planctomycetia bacterium | reverse complement strand
CGCGAGCGAATCAAACTGTTTTGCAGGACGGAGGCGCCGAATCCCACTGCCCCGATTTTTAAGATGGATAAAAAAATATGAATAACTCAAAACCCAAAGAAATCGGCGTGGGACTTATTGGCCTGGGAACCGTTGGTTCCGGGGTCGTCAAGATCCTGAAAACTCAGGGCGCCAAGATCGCAGCCTCGACGGGTGTGCGATTGGTGTTGCGCCGCGTGTGTGTCCGCCGGATCGCAAAAAAACGCGCCATGCCTGTTTCCAAAAAGATCCTGACCATCCGCGCCAATGCCGTCGTGGAAGATCCCTCGGTGGAGATCTTGATTGAGCTTGCGGGCGGGATTCATCCTGCAAAAGAGTGGATAGAAAAAGCGTTTTTGCTGAAGAAGCACGTGGTTACGGCGAACAAAGCCCTGTTGGCTGAAAAAGGAAAAAGTATTTTTCATGCGGCACGTTTGCATCGCCGCCGGCTGGGCTTTGAAGCCAGCGTTTGCGGCGGCATTCCGATCCTGCGCGCGATTCGCGAGGGGCTGGTTTCGGACAATGTGACCCATTTTTTGGGGATCGTGAACGGGACTTGCAATTATATTCTCAGCCAGATGTCCCAAAAGGGGCTCTCATTTGACCGGGCACTTTTGGATGCGCAAGCCAAAGGTTATGCCGAGTCTGATCCTGCGCTCGACATCGATGGCGTTGATTCGGCGCATAAGTTAGCGGTGCTGGCGCGTTTGGCGTTTCAAGCGGAGGTGGATTTTAAAAAAATCTCTGTGGAGGGGATTCGGCTCATAGGCGCGGCGGACATTGCTTATGCGAGCGAGCTCGGTTATGTTATTAAACTTTTGGTGATCGGAAAGAAAAACAAGGACGGTTTGGAACTGCGCGTCCATCCCACCCTTTTGCCTCTGGACCATCCCTTGGCCACGGTGCGCGGTGTGTACAATGCGGTTTACGTGCATGCCGAACAAACGGGGGATCTTTTGTTCTACGGGCGCGGTGCCGGGATGATGCCGACGGCCAGCGCTGTGATGAGTGATGTGATCGAGATCGCCCAGGACATGACGAAGGGGCTTGATTCTGTAAAAAGCGACCACAGCATGATTCCCACTGCGAAGCGTATTTTGCCGATTGGGGACATGGTTTCAAAATATTATCTGCGTTTTCAGGTGGCGGATAAGCCCGGCGTATTGGGAGCCATCGCCAAGATATTGGGTGAGAATCAGATTTCGATCCTCAGCGTTCATCAGAAAGAATTTCACGGCGCGAGTGCGCCCCTAAACGCTCAACGGTCGTCTGCGGACCGGCGTTCGGTGCCGGTGGTTATTTTGACCTATGAGGCCAAGGAAAGCCATGTGCACCAGGCACTCAAAAAAATAGATATTCGCCCGGATGTGCGCGAAAAAACTCAGGTCATCAGGGTCGAGGGTTAACTTGGCTACGATGTGGCGCGGAGTGATCGAGGAATACAGGACTTATTTGCCGGTGAGCAAGACGACTCCTGTTGTGACGCTGAACGAGGGGAATACGCCGCTGATCTATGCTCCGAGTCTTTCCGAGGCCATCCGCTGCGAAGTTTATCTTAAATATGAGGGGCTGAATCCCACCGGTTCGTTCAAGGACCGCGGCATGACGCTCGCCGTTTCCAAGGCAAAGGAAAGTGGAGCCGAGGTTGTTGTTTGCGCCTCCACAGGGAACACCTCCGCGTCGGCGGCCGCGTACGCTGCGAAAGCGGGACTGCGCTGTGTCGTTCTGATCCCCAAAGGGCAGATTGCCTTGGGAAAATTGAGTCAGGCGCTCATTCATCGGGCCAAGGTGATCGCTGTGAATGGAAATTTTGACGCGGCGCTGAAGATTATACGGGAGTTTTCAAGCCTAAAAACAGTCACCGTAGTGAATTCTCTGAATCCGTACCGCATCGAGGGGCAAAAAACAGGCGCGTTTGAGGTCTGTGATCAGCTGGGCGGCCGCGCCCCGGAATACCATGCGATGCCGGTGGGCAATGCGGGCAATATTACCGCCTTTTGGAAAGGTTACAAGGAGTACCGCGAAAAGGGAAAAATCTCTTCGGTTCCCGTGATGATGGGTTTCCAAGCCAGCGGCGCGGCGCCCATCGTGCTCAATCGCGAAGTAAAGAAACCGGAAACGATTGCGACAGCCATTCGGATCGGAAATCCCGCCAGCTGGAAGAGCGCCGTTGCGGCGCGCGAAGAATCGGGCGGGCGTATCGACGCCGTGTCTGATAAGGAAATTTTAGCGGCATATCAATGGCTTGCGGAAAGAGAGGGTATTTTTGCGGAACCGGCCAGCGCGGCCTCCGTCGCGGGGATCCTGAAATTGGGCCGGGCGGGATTTTTTGTAAAGTCTAAACGAGGTTCCTCGCCCGCGACCGTGGTTTGCGTGTTGACGGGCCATGGTCTTAAGGACACGGATCGCGCCCTCAAATCCTCAAAAAAAATAATAAATGTTCCGGCGAGCTTTGCGGCTGTGATGAAAGCGATCGAGGAGAAAAAAAGAAAATGAAATTTTTTTGGCTTGCCTGTCACGCCATGGCGGATGATCCGCTGGAAGATCTGGGTGGGCGCACACCCCTCGAGATTGCCAAAAAACCGTTTATGGATGAGTTGGCAAAAGAGGCGAGATTGGGCATGGCGTCCTGGATTCCCGCATCTTTGGGTGCGACGGGAGATGTGGCTGCTTATTCCATGCTGGGTTATGATCCCCGTGAATTTTACACAGGCTTGGCGCCGCTGGAGGCAGTATTTCATGGGGCGCTGCGGGAAGATACCTCGGTTGTTTTTCGCAGTGATCTGGTCACCGTATTGGATGGGGAGATGATCGATCCGCAGTCGGGGGATATTCGTGAAGAAGAAGCCCGGATGTTGACGGCCGCTCTGAATAAAAAAATTGAGAAATTCCACGCGAAGATCGTGCCTATTCATGGTTACAAAAATCTCCTTTTTGTCGGGCATTCGCAGCTGGCAGAGGAGCTGGACGATGTTGAGACGGTTTCTCCCGCACGATTGCGCAATGAGAGGATTGATAAATGGGCCCCGAAAGGAAAAGCGGGTATTTTTCTCCGCGATCTGATGGCGGCTTCAAAGGAAGTTTTGGAGAATCACGAGGTCAATCGGGTACGGATTGATCTCAATGAAAATCCGGCGTCCATGATTTGGCTATGGGGTCAGGGACGGAAGCCGAAATTGCCGCCTTTTTCTCAGCGCTCGGGTTTTGAGGCCGCTCTCTGGTCTTACAGCGATGCTTGGCGGGGATTGGCTATGTCGGCGGGGATAAGCCTGATGAAAGAATGGAACGAGCGCGAATTTTCGGATCTGAATATTGCGTATTGGCAGCCGGAAGAGGCCGAGCACTCCAAGGATTATCGTGCCAAGGTGCGGCGTATCGAGGAGTTTGACACCAAGGTGGTCGGGACCGTCGTGAAATTTCTAAAAAAATCGAAAGACCAGGCGCGGATCTTGGTGACCTCTGACACATTGCAGTCGACGGCCAAAGGCGCCAGCACCCACGCGCATGCGCCGGTTCTTTGGTGGGGTAGCGGAGCCGGCGCTCAGTCCGCGTCGACTTTCAATGAGAAGAATTGCGGGCAGACCGCGGCGCTGTATGAGCCCGGTCATTCATTGCTACAAATTTTTTTAGCGGAGAAATAAAACACGTATGAGTTTGATCGTGCAAAAATTCGGAGGTTCGAGCGTTGCGGATCCGGAAAAAATCAAGAATGTGGCGCGGCGCGTGGTTGCCACCCGTAAAAAAGGTCATTCGCTTGTCGTGGTCGTCAGCGCTCTTGGGGACACCACCGACGATTTATTGAAGCTGGCTTCTCAGATCAGCAGGGAGCCCTCGCGCCGGGAGTTGGACATGCTGATGTCAACCGGGGAGCAAATCTCGGTGGCGCTTTTGGCGATGGCTCTGCACGAACTGGGATGCGATGCCATCTCATTCACCGGGGCGCAGGTTGGGATACGGACCGACTCGTCTTACACGCGCGCCAGAATCGTAGACATCAACACCGGCCGTCTCTGCGCGGCTCTCAAGGATAAAAAAGTGGCGATCGTTGCGGGTTTTCAGGGGATGGACACCCATCAGGAAATCACGACGCTCGGGCGGGGAGGAAGCGATCTTACCGCCGTTGCTCTGGCAAAAGCGCTGGGCGCGGATATTTGCGAGATCTACACGGATGTGGACGGCATCTACACGGCGGACCCGCGTTTGGTAAAGAACGCCGTCAAGATCGAAAAGATCAGCTATGAGGAAATGTTGGAGCTGGCCTCTTCCGGCGCGCAGGTGATGCAATCGCGTTCCATTGAAGTGGCAGGAAAATTCGACATTCCACTGCACGTGAGGTCAAGCTTTACACAGAATGAGGGAACTTGGATCGTGAAGGAGGAGAAATCCATGGAAGAAGTACTGGTTCGCGGGGTGTCTTACAACAAGGATGAGGCCAAGTTGACCGTCACCGGCTTGCCCAACAGGCCCGGTGTGGCGGCGAAAATCTTTCGCACGCTGGCGGATCAACATGTCAACGTCGACATGATCATTCAAAATATCGGGGATCCACAGGACACGGATATTTCATTCACGGTGCCGAAAGCCGATGCCGATCTTGCGGTGAGCGCCATCCAAAAGATTGCCAAAAAGATTGGGATCAAAAATATCACCAAGGATCTGAATCTTTCAAAAGTGTCGGTTGTGGGGATCGGCATGCGCAGCCACGCCGGCGTTGCGGCTGCCATGTTCGAAGTGCTGGGGCAGAGTGGCATCAACATTGAGATGATCTCCACAAGCGAGATCAAGATTTCCTGTGTGGTGAAGCGTCCAGACATGCAGAAAGCCGTGAAGCTTCTTCATGAAAAATTTGAACTGGGAAAAAATAAAAAAAAGATATGAAAGAAAAGAAAATAGACATTTACGACACGACGCTGCGAGACGGCTCTCAGGGCGAGGGGATCTCGTTCTCGGTCCAGGACAAGCTTTTGATCATGAAGAAGCTCGACGAGATGGGTTTTGACCTCATTGAGGGCGGGTGGCCCGGCGCCAATCCCAAGGACAGCGATTTTTTTGAACAGGCGAAAAAAGTGAGGCTAAAGCACGCAAAGCTTGCTGCGTTTGGATCCACGCGCAAGGCGGGCACGAAAGCCTCCGAGGACGCCAACCTGCGGGGCCTCTTGGAGGCCGAAACACCGGTGATCACGATCTTCGGCAAAAGCTGGGACCTGCATGTCACGGAAGTGTTCAGGACCCAGCTCGAAGAGAATTTGCGGATGATCGAGGACTCGGTGAAATATCTAAAGTCCAAGGGGAGAAAAGTCATCTACGATGCGGAACATTTTTTTGACGGCTTTGCCGCGAACCCCAGGTATGCTCTAAAAACAGCGGAGACCGCATACTCGGCGGGCGCCTCGGTCCTGGTTCTCTGCGACACGAACGGCGGCACGTTGCCCTCCCGGATTTTTGAGGCGGTGTCTCAGATGCGGTCAAAGATAGGCGCGCCTGTTGGAATCCATACCCATAACGATTCGGGTTTAGCCGTCGCCAACGCGATCGCCGCCCTGGAAGCCGGCGCCGTCCAGGTGCAAGGCACCGTGAACGGGATAGGCGAGCGTTGCGGAAATTGCGATCTTATTGCGGTGATCGCCAATGCTCAGCTTAAGATGGGCCGGCACTGTTTGACAGAGGATAAGATGAAAGAACTGAGCGAGCTGTCGAGATACGTCAACGAGATTTGCAACATTGTGCCCGCAAAGAACCAGCCCTACGTCGGGCAAAGCGCCTTTGCTCACAAGGGCGGAGTCCATATCGATGCGGTGAAAAAAAATCCGATCACCTACGAGCACATTGACCCCGCCATCGTTGGTAATCACCGGCGGCATTTAATCTCGGAAGTGGGCGGGAGCGCAAACATTGTGTTGAAAGCGGAGTCTGGCGTCTTTGACGTGACAGGCTCCTCCGCCAAACTGACCAAGGGTTCCCCGGAGACGAGGCGGGTTCTGGAGGCGGTCAAAAAACTTGAAAGCGAAGGCTATCAATTCGAGTCCGCCGAAGCCAGTTTTGAGCTACTAGTCCACCGCATCGCGAGCAAGTATAAACCCTTTTTTGTTTTCGAGAATGCGATGCTTTCGCATGAAATGATCGGGGACAAGACTCCCGATGTCAGCGCCACCGTGTCTTTGAGGGTTGATGACAAGAAAATCTCCAAAAAAAGTAAGGGGGACGGTCCGGTCGACGCGCTCGGAAAAGCGTTCAGCCATGCACTGGCTGAATTCTATCCCCAGGTAAAAGAGGTGACGTTGGACGATTACAAGGTCCGTATCGTCAATTCCAAAGCCGGGACTGCCGCAAGGGTACGCGTCATCATTGAATTCCGGGATAAGGACCGAGTTTGGACCACCATCGGCGTCTCCACGAATATCATTGAGGCCAGCTGGAAGGCGCTCGTGGATGCCTATGAGTATAAATTATTGAAAGACAGCGCCAAATGAAAGAAAAGACGACACCACCTCCGCCCCAGGAACCGGCCAAGGCCTACGATCCCAAGCTCGTCGAAAAAAAGTGGTACCAGCACTGGCTGAAGAACGGCTATTTCAAAGCCTCCTCCAAATCCAAGAAGAAACCTTACACGATCGTGATTCCTCCGCCGAATGTCACCGGTATCCTGCACATGGGTCATGCGCTCAATAACACCATTCAGGACATCCTGATAAGGGCCAAGCGCATGCAGGGGTTTGAAGCTCTCTGGATTCCCGGGACGGATCATGCGGGGATTGCGACTCAAAATGTGGTGGAAAAATCACTCCGCGAGGAGGGCCTGACCCGGCACACACTCGGACGGGAAAAGTTCCTGGAGCGTGTCTGGAAATGGCGCGAAAAATACGGCAACACCATCATCCGCCAGCTCCACAGGCTCGGCGCTTCCTGCGATTGGGACCGAACACGCTTCACGATGGACGAGGGGCTTTCGCGCGCGGTCCGTGAGGTTTTTGTCCGGCTTCATCAGCAAGGACTCGTCTATCGCGGAAATTATATCATCAACTGGTGCCCGCGCTGCCAAACGGCGCTTTCGGACGAGGAGGTCCAACACAAGGATGTTACGGGCCATTTGTATTTTATGAAATATCCCGTCGAGGGCACCGACCAGCATGTGACGATCGCGACCACGCGGCCCGAGACAATGCTCGGAGACACGGCGGTTGGTTTCCATCCAAAAGACGAACGCTACACCCACCTTATCGGCAAGACCGCTGTGTTGCCGCTCCTTGGACGCAAATTGCGCATTATCCAGGATGACCAGATCGACCCGAAGTTTGGCACCGGCGCCTTGAAGATTACGCCGGCGCATGATCCCGTAGACTTTCATCTGGGGCTAAAGCACGGCCTGGAGAGCATCAATATTTTTAATCCCGATGCGACGTTGAACGAGAATGCCGGGCCGTTTGCCGGGATGGATCGGTTCGAGGCACGCAAGAAGATCATTGCGGAGCTCGAAGACCGACGAATCCTCCTGGAAACGAAGGAACATTTGCATGCGGTGGGGCATTGCTACCGCTGCCAAACGGTGGTCGAGCCGTACCTGTCGCTCCAATGGTTCGTGCGTATGAAGCCCTTGGCCGAAAAAGCCATCGCGGCGGTGAAAGAGGGCAGGACCAAATTCGTCCCCAATCGCTGGACCAAGGTTTATTTGGATTGGATGACGAATATCAAGGATTGGTGTGTCTCGCGCCAGATCTGGTGGGGACACCGCATCCCGGTTTGGTATTGCAGCGTTTGCTGCGCGAAAGACCCCAAGAGCGGGGTGATTGCCTCGGTGGAGACGCCCAAAAAATGCCCGGTTTGTTCAAGCGCGAACCTGGTCCAGGATCCGGATGTTTTGGACACCTGGTTTTCTTCCTGGCTGTGGCCCTTCTCCACTTTGGGCTGGCCGGAAAAAAGTCAGGACCTCAAATTCTTTTATCCCACGAACACCCTCGTCACGGCTTATGAGATCATTTTCTTTTGGGTCGCGCGCATGATGATGGCCGGTCTTGAATTCATGGGCAAGGAACCGTTCAGCGAAATCTACATTCACGGGATTGTCCGCGACGAGACGGGCGCAAAAATGTCAAAATCCCTGGGGAATTCCGTGGATCCCATTGCGATCATGGATGAGTATGGCGCGGATGCCTTACGGTTTGCGCTCATTTCCATCACCGCCGAGGGGCAGGACGTTTATTGTTCGAAGGAAAAATTTGAACTCGGGCGCAATTTTGCGAACAAGATCTGGAACGCTTCGAGATTTGTCGCGATGAATCGCGCGCCCGACAAAGAAAGCGTTCACGCAAAAACGCCCAGGGCTTCCGATTTAAGTTCCGCGGACCTGTGGATCATGAGCCGGCTCCATCAGACCATCGCACGCGTCACCGAATCCTTGGACAAGAGCCGCTTCAATGAAACAACCGGGATTCTGTATGATTTTTTCTGGCATGAGTTCTGCGACTGGTACCTTGAGATCGTGAAAGCCAATATCAAGGCCCCGCAGGTTCAGTGGGTGCTGCATCAAGTGCTGGAAAATTTTCTCCGGCTTCTTCACCCTTTCATGCCGTTCATCACGGAAGAAATCTGGCAGTCGCTTCCGCGTGAGGGAGGTAAATCAGGTTCCGCCAAGGAGGGCGAGACGATCATGAGAAGCGCCTGGCCCAAGGCGGATAAAAAATGGATGGACAAGAAGATTGATGCGGAGATGGAGCTTGTGATCGGCGAGATTCAGTCCATTCGCAACGTGCGCTCTGCCTGGCAGATCAGCCCCAAGGATGCCGTTGCGGTGGTCGTAAAAACGCAGCGCGACAAGGAACTCAAGGTCCTGAGGCATTATTCCACCATGATCGCGCAGCTGGCCAAGATATCCTCCCTTCGGATGGGCCAAAATTTAACCCGTCCCAAGGAGTCGGCGGTGGCGAATATTGGCCGGGTCGAGACCTACGTGGTGCTTTCGGGACTCGTGGACGTGCAGGTCGAGCGCCAGCGCATTGAATTGGCGTTAACCGATGTCGAAAAATTAATCCGTGGTCTCGAGGGGCGATTGAAGAACGAGGAATTCCTAAAAAAAGCTCCCAAGGATATCGTTGAAAAGGAGCGGGCCCGGGCGGAAGAATTCGCCAACCGGCGCCAGCGCCTCCAGGATAATCTAAGAACTCTCAGGGAGTAGTCCTCATCATGATCTGGCCCGACGTGGTCGATCTCATCGTAAAACTGGCGCTCCGGGAAGACGTCGGACGCAAGGACATCACCACGACCGCGCTTCTGGGCGAAAACCTCCATATCCGAGCGGAGCTTGAGGCCAAGGAGACCGGTGTTCTCTGCGGCCTGGAAGTGGCCGAGCGCGTCTTCCGTCATGTGGATGAAAATCTCCGTTTCTTGCCTGTGGCGAAGGACGGGGAATTTCTCGAGCTTCTCCGCGAGGTGGCCTACATCGACGGATCGGCGCGCTCCATCCTCATCGCGGAGCGCACGGCGCTTAATTTTGTGGGACACCTGTCCGGCATCGCGACGTTAACGCGCCGTTTCGTGGACAAGGTCAGAGGCACCAAGGCCAAAATCATGGACACACGAAAAACCATCCCGAATCTCCGCATCCTGGAAAAGTATGCAGTCACGATGGGCGGAGGGGTCAATCACCGTTCCGGTCTTTATGATCAGGCCCTCATCAAAGACAACCATCTGCGTGTTTTAAAGAGCAGGTCCATTCCCGATCTCGTGCAAGCGGTGAGGGAGAATGTGCTCAAGAAAACCGTGGTTGGCATCGAGGTCAAAAATCTGAAAGAACTTGCCGAGGCCCTGAAGACAAAGGTGAATTATGTTTTGCTCGACAACATGACGCCCGAACTGATTCATGAGGCGGTCCAAATGCGGACAAAAGCCGGCTCCAGGATCGAACTGGAGGTTTCCGGCGGCATCCATCTGGAGAACGTGCGCGATTATGCCATGACGGGGGTGGAGCGCATCTCAATCGGCGCTCTGACGCACAGCGCACCCTGGCTGGACGTTTCTCTGGATATCGTGGAGTAGCCCGCTCAGCCGATGGATTTCAAAATTCATTCCCAAATGACCCCTCAAGGGGATCAGCCGCAGGCGATCCGGAAACTGGTGGAGGGCCTCCGCGGGGACGACCGCTACCAGACCCTGTTGGGGGTCACCGGCAGCGGAAAAACATTCACCGTCGCCAATGTGATCGAGGCCGTCAACAGGCCCACCCTGGTTCTGTCCCACAACAAGACCCTGGCGGCGCAGCTCTACAGCGAATTCAAGGAACTCTTCCCGGAGAATGCCGTCGAATATTTCGTTAGTTACTACGATTATTATCAGCCCGAGGCCTATGTGCCCCAGACCGACACCTACATCGAGAAAGATTCTTCCATCAACGAAGACATTGACCGCCTGCGTCTGCGGGCGACCAGCTCGCTTCTTTCCAGGAAAGATTGTCTCGTCGTGGCCTCCGTCTCGGCCATCTATGGCTTGGGGTCTCCCGAGGAGTATTCGGAAATGCTCGTTTTTGTGAAAGAAAAACAGCGCATGTCCCGGGAAGAGCTTTTGAAGAGCCTGGTGGATATTCAGTACCAGAGGAATGACGTCGAATTTAAGCGCGGCCATTTCCGCGTCCACGGAGATGTGGTGGAGATATTCTTGGCATACGAGGAAATGGTTCTTCGTGTGGAGTTTGATTGGGAGGAAATCAGCCGAATCAGCCGTGTTCATCCGGTGACCAACGAGGCGCTGTACAGGCTCGAATCGGCGGCGATCTATCCGGCGAAGCATTTTGTCACGACCCAGCCTCGCCTGGAGAGGGCTTTCATGGAGATCGAAAAGGAGCTCATGGAGCGCCTAAAGGTTCTCAACTCGCAAAACAAACTTGTCGAAGCCCAGCGCTTGGAGCAGAGAACGCGTTATGACATGGAGATGATGCGGGAGCTTGGTTTTTGTTCAGGGATCGAAAATTATTCTCGAATCATCACAGGGCGCCCCGAAGGCTCCCGGCCGTTCTGCCTCATCGATTATTTTCCGAAAGATTTTTTGACGGTGATCGATGAATCTCATATGACGGTGCCGCAGATTCGCGGCATGTATTTTGGCGACCGCGCGCGGAAAGAGACTCTGGTGGATTATGGGTTCCGATTGCCCTGCGCCTTGGACAACCGGCCTTTGAAGTTCGAGGAGTTCGAAGCGTTGATTGGCCAGACGCTTTTTGTTTCCGCAACGCCTGCGCCGTTCGAAATTGAGCGCTCTGCCAAAATCGTGGAACAGGTGATACGTCCTACCGGGCTTTTGGATCCCGAGATCGAGGTCCGGCCGTCCAAGGGGCAGGTGGAGGACTTGATCCGTGAGATCCAGAAACGCGTCGAGAAGAAAGAGCGTGTCATCGTGACCACGCTCACCAAGCGCATGGCCGAGGATTTGGCCCAATATCTCGAAAATGCGGGGACCCGCGTCCAATACATCCATTCGGAGATCGATGCCATTGAACGCGTGGAGATCCTGCGCGACCTGCGCCTGGCCAAATTTGATTGTCTGGTGGGCATCAATCTCTTGAGGGAGGGTTTGGATCTGCCGGAGGTATCTCTTGTCGCCGTATTGGATGCGGACAAAGAGGGCTTTCTGAGGAGCCAGACAGCGCTCACGCAGGTTGCGGGCCGCGCCGCGCGGCATGACAATGGGCGCGTTATTTTTTACGCGGACACGACCACAGAGTCCATGCGTAAAATGATCTTGGAAACGGCGCGCCGCAGAAAAGTCCAGACGGATTTCAATCAAAAGAACGGCATCACCCCCACCAGCATCCGCAAGGAGATCCGGGAGGGGATCGAGGCCATTAAAAAGGCGCGTGAGATGGTTCTGGAAACGGCGGGCCTCACGGTCGATGAATCGGATGTCCTGGAAGTCGTCAGCGCTTTGGAGGCGGAGATGGAAGAGGCCGCGAGGCTTTTGCAGTTCGAGCGGGCCATTGAGTTGCGGGACCAGATTAAAAAAATTCAACGAAAAATGGAAAAAGAAAAGGTAAAATCGTCGTGAAAAATTCTGACCGCCTGCTGGCTCTTCTCAAGGCCTCCGGAAAAGGACATGTCTCCGGCGAGGAGATCTCGAAGGATCTCGGCATCACCCGGTCCGGCGTTTGGAAAGAGATTCAGGCCTTAAAAGCTCTCGGCTACGGCGTCTCCGCGCTCACGCATCGGGGCTACCGGCTTCTTTCGGTGCCCGACAAATTATTCGCCGATGAGATTCAGTACGGCCTCAAAGCCAGGATCATCGGAAAACGAATATTTTCCTACGAGGAGCTCGGTTCCACGAACAGTGCGGCGACTCGTCTGGGCGAAGAGGGATTTGCCGAGGGTGTTTGCGTTTTTGCTGAGCATCAAAAGAAAGGACGCGGAAGGCTGGGACGGGTTTGGAACAGCCCAAAAGGGCAGGGCATTCTTCTTTCCGTGCTTCTGAGACCGCGTCTTGCGCCCTCCGAGGTTTCGCGGCTTACCTTGATGGCGGCGCTTGGGGTGATCCGCGCCATCGAGAATGTCACGGGCTTGAAGCCAAGGGTCAAATGGCCGAACGACGTGGTCTATGCGGGCCGGAAGCTTTGTGGCATCCTTACCGAAATGAGCGGGGAAATCGACCGGGTTCGGTACGTGGTTCTGGGGATAGGACTGAACGTGAACACCAAGTTAAAAGACCTGCCCCCGGGAAGCGTTTCGCTGCGCCACCTCCTGGGCAAAAAAGTATCCCGCGCGGCCTTGGCCCGGCGGCTCCTGGAGGAGATCGAAAGCCATTACCTGCGTTTGGGCAAAGACCGGTTCGAGGGTGTCGCGGATGAATGGGAAACTCTTTCGGAAACGACGGGGCAGCGGGTTTCCGTGAGGACGCCCGGCAGGACGATTCACGGGCTTGCTGCGGGCATTGACGCGGACGGAGCGTTGTGGATCCGTCACGACAATGGGCTAAGAGAACGCATCCTTTCAGGTGACGTGGAACGCCTCAGGCCGGAACGCGCCGCTGCGGAGAAAAAGAAATGAAATTCCTGGCTGTTGACGCCGGAAACACCAGCATTCATTTTGCGTTTTACAAAAAGGGAGCGTGGCGGAGGCACCTTTCGGTATCCAGCCGCGTGTCCAAAAAAATCCTGACGCGTTTTCTGGCCAAACATTTTTCAGGTTTACGCCAAGCCGAGGTCGTCATTGCCAGCGTGGTGCCGGATGTGAACGGGATCTTAAAGGATTTTTTCGGAAAAAAACAGGAAGTTCGGATGCGCTTTGTCGGAGCCAAGCTCCCGGTTGGGATGGTCAACCGTTACCAAAATCCAAAACAGGTTGGCGTGGACCGTCTGCTCGGAGCGCTGGCCGCCTATCGTCGTTTTCGAAAAGAGCTCATCGTCATTGATTTCGGGACCGCCATCACATTCGACGTCGTGAGCCGCAAGGGGGAATACTTGGGAGGCGCCATCGCGCCCGGCATCGAAATCAGCTTGGAGGCCCTGTTCCAAAAAACGGCCCTTCTGCCCAAGATCGTTCTCGAGCACCCCAGAAATGTGATCGGACGCAACACAACCGAAAGCATCCGGGTCGGATGTTCGGTGGGAATCGGGGGCCTCTGTGACAGGATGGTCGAAGCGATTTCCAAGAAGCACCGCCTCAAACCCGTCGTGATCGCGACCGGGGGTTATGCCGCTTTCATGAAGAAATATTGCCGCTCGATCCACCATATCGACCCAAACCTTATCCTCGACGGCATCCTATTGACGGCCTCCGCCTCAGCGACGGGGCCCCGCCACCCGTTGCTACCTTAGCCTATGAATTTATCGATTGGGCCGTGGGGCACACTCTGAGCAGGCACCGAATCCTCTTCTTGGTCGCACCTGCCTGCCGGCAGGCAGGCGGGGCGCGTGTTTTTCGCAAACCTAGGGAGCCTCGGCAGCGCCCTGACAACTTCCGCCATCAAATCGTCGGCGGATCCGTCCACGCTTTGTGGCGGACGCGCT
>CAYZGM010000042.1:0-14373 GCA_964478015.1 uncultured Planctomycetia bacterium | reverse complement strand
AAAAGCGCGGCGGATTCGTTCCGACAGCGGCTTACGTCGCTGCGGCTTCCGTAAGCCGCGTCGTCACGAAAGCTACTCGGCTGGAATCAGACTGAAAGCAGAGTTTATCGATTCGGCCTTTTTTTATCAACGGATTTTTTTGGGATGGGAATAGACCGGTTTATCCTATATAATGCATGCTTTGAATGTATTTCTAACAGGAGGTAGTTCATGGGTTGTCTAATGGCGTTAACGGTTTTAGGAGTTGGTTACATTGTTCTTGTGCAGGCAAATACGGAAAAAGGTCGTTTGAAATTTTTGGGGCAGCTGGTTGCTGTTTTGATCATGCTGGGGGCGATGGTTTCGTCCTTTTATTATACTTCCATGAAATGCGACAAACGTGGTTGGTATGGCCAGGGCAAAGGGATGTGCTCAATGTCCTCCAAAAAGCTCATGTGTCCCATCATGGGCAAGGAAATGGCTCCGTCCGATCAACAATAATCGAAATGTCATTCCCGCGCCCGCCAGAGGCGGGTCCGCCCATTGATTTGGCGGAAAAGCGGGAATCAAGCTGATCCCCGCGTAGGCGGGGATGACCTCTATGGGTTTGAAAACTAGAAAGATCAGCGTCCGCGGCCTTGCCATCGGCGGAGGGTCACCGATTTCCGTCCAGTCCATGTGTGCCACGCACACCCAGGACATCGATGCGACACTCGCCCAGATTGCCTCGCTTGAAAAAAAAGGCGCGGACCTCGTCCGTATTGCCGTCGACAACCTCAAGGATGTCGAGGCGTTGGCCGAAATCCGAAAGTCCACCAAGGCGCGACTGGTCGTAGACCTGCAGGAGAATTTCCCCCTCGCCGAAAAAGTGGCGCCGCACGTCGACAAGATACGCTACAACCCAGGCCATTTGCATCATCTCGACAAGACTAAACCCGTCGAAGAGAAAGTGAAGCGCCTTGCCGCGATTGCAAAAGATCATGGGTTGGCGCTTCGCGTGGGTGTGAATTGCGGCTCGGTGGCGCCCGCTTTCCTTGAAAAATACCCCGAAAATCACGTCAAGGCGATCGTGGAAAGCGCGGTTTGGCATTGCGGGCTTTTGGATGATCTTCATTTTACGGATTACGTGGTAAGTCTCAAGAATTCAGACCCGAAGAAAGTCGTTCTTTGCAATCGAGAATTTTCCAAGCGCCGCCCCGACGTGCCGATCCATCTGGGTGTTACGGAGGCGGGACTTTTGCCGGACGGCGTCATCAAGACGCGTCTTGCATTCGAGCAATTAATCCCGCAGGGCATCGGGGATACGCTTCGCGTTTCACTGACGCTGAATAATTCCGAGAAGTCCCAGGAGATTGATTGGGGCCGTCAAATATTAAGGGACATCGAGAACAAAAGATTTGTTTCCGTGCCTGATTTTGGAAAAGGGCTCAACATTATTTCCTGTCCGTCCTGCTCGCGCGTGGAGAACGGGGATTTCGTAAAGCTAGCCATGGAGGTGAAAGCCATGACGGCTTATGCCAAGGAGCATCAATTGACTATTGCCGTGATGGGCTGCCGGGTGAACGGGCCGGGGGAGACCGACGATGCGGATCTGGGCCTCTGGTGCGGGCCGAGCACGGTGACCCTCAAGAAAAAAACGGCGGTGGTGGGTTCTTTCCGTTACCAGGAAGTCATCCCGAAGCTAAAGCAGGAGCTGGATGCTCTGATTTTATGCTAAGATGGGACCTCGTTGTTCAGGAGTTCATGATCAGGATGGTGTTAAAAGCGCAAGGAGGAGTCAAATGAAAGTTGCCTTAAAAGTTTTGACGATGTTTGGAATGATGTTCTGTTTGGCCAGTTCCGCAGCTCTTTATGCCTCTTCCGAATTGGATGGGCGTATCCACGAGGCGAAGTTGGTCCTGTCCGAGATCATGGTGAGCCCCGACCAGAGCATTCCTGAAGAGCTTTTGTCCAAATGCAAGGCCATCGCGATCTATCCGAATGTGCTGAAAGGCGGCTTTATTTTTGGGGCGCGTTTTGGCAAGGGTGTTGTGTTGGCCAAAGATGATAAGACCGGCCAATGGGGTCCCGTAGCTTTCTCAACGATCGGCGGCGGGAGCTGGGGGCTTCAGATCGGCGGGCAGATGACAGACCTTATTTTTGTGGTCATGAACGAGCGGGGGATGAACGGGCTTTTAGCCAGCAAATTCACCATGGGCGCTGACGCATCGGTTGCGGCCGGCCCCGTCGGCAGGAATTCGCAGGCCGCGACGGATCTTTCTCTGCAGGCGGGGATCCTGTCCTACTCCAGAAGCCGGGGTCTTTTTGGCGGATTGGCGCTCGACGGCAGCGTTGTCACACAGGACAACAACTCGAATTCGATTTATTACGGAAAAAGCGTGACCTCCTCCGATATTTTAATGAGGAATGCGGTGCAGGTTCAGCCGTCTTCGAAAGAATTGGTGGATTCGCTCAACGAATACACGACGCATTGGGCGAAGAGAGTTGGGAAATAATTTTTCGCTAGCGTAGCGCAGGTCGTCAGTTTCCGCCAAACAGCGCAACGGACCCGCAACCATGATATGCTGGAGTAGCTCAGCTGGTACCTGCCTGCCGGCAGGCAGGGAGCAGCGGTTTCGCCCGCCTGAGGCGGGTCCCCGCCTGCCAGCTGGCGGGCAGGCGCCTCTGGCGGATAAATAGATTTGCTAGCGTAGCTCAGTTGGTAGAGCAGCTGTTTCGTAAACAGCAGGTCGTCAGTTCAATTCTGACCGCTAGCTCTGAGAAAACAAAAGGAAAGGTGAGGTCGATGGGAGTGAATGTTTCTAAATTAACGGACGAAAATTTTGATGCCGAGGTCGTGAAGTCGGGTCTCCCGGTGCTGGTTGATTTTTGGGCTGAATGGTGCGGCCCTTGCCGATTGATGGGGCCGATTCTGGATGAGTTGGCGCCCGCCTATGCCGGGAAACTCAAGATCGGCAAGATCAATGTCGATGAGAACCAGAACACGCCGTCTCAATTCGGGATCATGAATATCCCCACGATGCTCGTGTTCAAGAACGGCAAGGAATTTGACAGGATCATCGGCGCCATGGCTAAAACTGACCTTCAAAAAAAGCTCGATAAAGCGCTGGCTGGTTAAAATGTCATCCCCGCGAACGCGGGGATCAGCTCGATCCCCGATAAAACCTGCCTGCCGGACAGGCAGGGATTTCGGGGATGACAGCAGAGTGACCGCATGAAGACCGCTCGCATCGCCGTATTCTGCTCAGGGAATGGCTCTAACTTCGAGGCCATCCTCGGCGCGATAGGGCGTAAGACATTGAATGCGGAAGTTGCCGTGATGGTCTGTGACAACCCCGCGGCGTTTGCCATCCAGCGCGCGGAGCGACACGGGGTCCCGGTGGTCGTTTTGAGCCCCAAACTTTTTGCTTCCAGAAAGTCCTATGAAGAACTCCTCGTCCGCATCTTGAAGACACAAGAAGTCCATGCCATTATTTTGGCAGGTTTCATGCGGATTCTGACGCCTTATTTTATCCGGGCGTTCCGGGGCCGTATCCTGAACGTCCATCCGTCGCTTCTGCCCGCATTCAAAGGCGCTCACGCAATCCGCGATGTTTTCGAGGCTCATGTGAGAGAAACGGGCGTCACCGTGCACGTGGTAACAGAGAAATTAGATTCAGGACCGATCATTTCTCAAAAAAAAGTGAAAGTGTCGCCCAGTGAAACACTGGAAAGTCTGGAAAGAAAGATACACCAAGCAGAGCACGCCCTGTATCCGAAAGCCCTGGGGTCTTTTTTGAGGCGCTTGAAAGAGAGCTAGTCTTGAAAGACCAGGGGGTGCGACTGCCGCACGCCCTGCCTGACGACTTTTGAACAGCGGTACCGGGGATATTGGCAGAGAGCGGTGATATTCTGGCCCTCTGCCAGGAAAAAATCTTTCACCTGCAACTCATAATCTAAGAATTCTTCGATGCGAGAAAACAAGTTGAGCGCCCACCCTCCGTCCGCAGTGACGCGAAGTCCCTTAAACCCCTCCGCCACCGCTTGCAGAGCATACTCCTTGAATTGTTTGATGATGCGCTGGGCATCAAAAACACCGTTGACGAGGTAGACATCTTCTTTTGACATAAAAACGAGCTGGCCGTTCTCACAAGCCTTTTTCGCATTGATCCCATAAGATTCCATGGCTTCGACGACTTGCTCGGCTGAATGAACACCCTCGATGGAGGCACAGCGCTCCCTATTCTTGATCCCGGCCGCCAAAAAAACAGCGACATTATGCAGTTGTTCATGGTTGTCATTGTAGAAGTAACAGACGTGCTCGCCAGGGCGAATGTCGTCCCAATCGATTTGACCTTCGCCACGGCACCGAAAACACTCCAGCGGCATGCCGAACGGCGACGAGGGCAACACGGCCCCCGTTCCCTGGCAAGATCCACACTCAGCCTTGATAACCATACACACCTCCACATGTTCTATTTTAGAGCAAAACCACCGATTTTGGAATAAGCATTTTTTCGTCGCGCGCGGCCATTCCGAAGTTGACCTGGCCCTGGACTCAGACTATAATCGGCTGAAATTTGATGGAGGAAGTTATGGCAAAAGTCGTGATCAAAGAAATTACTGCGAGAGAAATTTTGGATTCCCGCGGAAATCCCACCGTGGAAGTCGATTGCACGCTTTCAGATGCCTCTTTTGGCCGCGCGGGGGTGCCGAGCGGCGCTTCGACCGGCGAACATGAGGCGGTGGAGCTTCGGGATGAGGATAAAAAAAGATACCTTGGAAAGGGCGTTCTAAAAGCCGTAGAAAACGCCAATAAAACTCTGGCGAAAGAACTGAAGGGCATGGACCCTTTTGATCAAAAGCACATCGACCGGACCCTGTGCAAGATTGACGGAAGCGACAATAAAAAAAATATGGGCGCCAATGCCATTCTCGGAATTTCGCTCTCCGTTGCCAAGGCGGCCGCGGAGTCCAAGGGCCAGCCTCTCTATGTGTATCTCGGCGGAAATAAGGCGCATCTTCTGCCTGTGCCGATGATGAATATTTTGAACGGCGGTCTGCACGCGGACAACAATGTGGATCTCCAGGAATTCATGGTCATGCCTTTCGGGGGAAAAACATTCCGGGAAGCTCTGCGCATGGGTGCCGAGGTGTTCCACCACTTAAAGAAAATTTTGCACGACAGGAAACTTTCTACGTCTGTCGGAGACGAGGGCGGTTTCGCGCCGCATGTGCATTCCAATGAAGAGGCCCTCGAGGTGATCTTGGAGGCCGTGGACAAGGCCGGTTACAGGGCCGGGCGTGACATCAAGATCGCGCTGGATCCTGCGGCGAGCTCTTTCTTTGAGGAGGGTGCCTACTGGCTGGAAGCGGAGAAGAGCCCGAAAAAAACCGCAAAACAGATGGTTGATTTTTATGAAAATTGGGTGAACAAGTATCCTATTTTCTCCATCGAAGACGGGCTTGCCGAGGACGATTGGGCGGGATGGTTTGAGATGACCAAAAGGCTGGGACGCCGAATTCAGTTGGTGGGAGATGATCTTTTTGTCACGAACACGCGGCGGCTCCAAATGGGCATCGAGCGCAAGGTCGCCAATTCCATCCTGATCAAGGTAAACCAAATCGGAACACTCACGGAAACTCTGGAGTCTATCGCCTTGGCCCACAAGAGCGGCTACAGCGCAGTGCTCTCGCACCGCAGCGGCGAGACCGAGGATACGACGATCGCGCATATTGCCGTGGCCACCGGCTGCGGCCAGATAAAAACAGGCTCTGCCTGCCGCACAGACAGGGTATGCAAATACAACGAACTACTTAGGATCGAGGAAGCGCTGGGTAAAAAAGCGAGATACGGTCTGCGTGGCTAAGCCTACGAAAGCGACGCTTGTTCTTATCTTTTTCATAATTGCAGCCGCGTTCGCGGCGCTTTTAACACCGCGGTTTTTGCAGGTTCAAAAACTGCGCGAGCGTAGCGACGGCCTCGAAAAAGAATTGCGGATGCTGAAAAAGGAAAACGAGGCGCTCGAGCTGGAGCTTCGGCTATTGAGAGACGATCCTGTTTACCTCGAAAAGGTCGCGCGCGCGAAGTTTAACAAAGCCAAAGAAGGCGAGACCGTGTACAAGGTGGTTCGCGAAGGCCAGAATACGCGGGTCAATTAGCAGCGTATCTCCTGGTTAGCGTAAACACATAAAGACCCGCCATGAACGGGCCAGAAAAGGCCTCCGTGCAAACCAAAATTTTAATCCACAGAGAAGGTTTCGGAATAAAATCACCAAAACCGACGGTTGTAAAAGTCACAAAACTAAAGTAGATGTTGTCCCAAACGCCCACGGCTACCCCGGGATTGCCGGCGGGCTGCAAGGCGCCCACCAAATAATAAATAAGTCCGAAGAGCAGGACCATTCCCAGGGAGGACAGGATCGCGCGCTGAGGTTTTTCGGTGTAACCGGATAGCAGGTCCATGAGGAGAGACGGAAGATACCGCGGATCTTTGGTCGCAAAAAAATGTTTACGCTCCATCGTCAATTCCCGGTAAGCCGCCCAGCTTGCATCTTCGTAAAGTCCCTTTTGATGAAAGTAATGTTTGATATTCCGGTAGGCCTCCAAGGCGACTAGGGCGTTCGCCTCCGAAAGAGAGGCTTTTTGGAAATTAGCCGCGCGGGACGGATGAGAAAAATTTTTTTTTCGGATATGCCTGGCGCCCGAGATGTCCGCGTTCCAGAGATTCACATTCCATAGCATCGTTCCCATAAAATCTGTTTCCCGGAAATGCGCTTCCAATAGACAGGCATCGTGGAGGTCTGCATATGAAAAAGAACTGTTTGTGAAAGCGGCGCGTGTCAGATTTGCCCTGGAAAGATCCGCCCCTACGAAATCGCAGGCGGTGAATCTGGCGCCGACCAAACTGCAGCCGGAAAGATCGGACCCGATAAAACGGCAATAGGTAAGATCCGCTTGGCCGAAAACGGAACCTCTCAGGTCAAGCTGAGAAAAATCGAGCATTCTGCAAACGACCTTTGTCAGGTTGAGCAGGGCAGGCGCGCTGCGGTCCAAGAGCTCGATCGCCTGGCGAAGACCGGCCAGATAGGCGCTTTGTTCGACGTGAGTCCAGCAAAGCGCCGAAAAACTAAGCGCAGATTCTTCACAGTTTTCGCTCTGGCACTTGGGGAACGAAGTCGACATCCGCTACTTCTTATAACAATTCTTCCTAATGATCAAGTACTTTTCGTAATATCCAGAAAAACGGCAAGATCGTGAAAGGTTTATGGATGAAATCCGTGTTTTTGGGGCATCTGCCCAAGGCAATTTCGTCAACGCCGTCGCTTTTTAGGATTTAACAGTATGTGCTCACACCATTATATCCCAGCGGGGGATTGCAAGGTGCTGCCTGAAGTTCTCGCCTTTGAGCGGCGTCACCTTTCTTGAGGAAAGGTCTCCGCGTTCGCCAAGATGCTGCCTGTAATCTCTCAAAAGATCGCTGGAAGCCAAATGAAGTGAATGTTTGCCGTAA
Source organism: uncultured Planctomycetia bacterium (assembly GCA_964478015.1). Classification (GTDB taxonomy): domain Bacteria; phylum Omnitrophota; class Gorgyraeia; order 2-02-FULL-51-18; family 2-02-FULL-51-18; genus JAHFFM01. The sequence continues at coordinate 6,901 of CAYZGM010000042.1, read as the reverse complement.
AGGGAATTGACCTCGTCGATCACTTTCGAGATCTCGTGCAATTGCGCGATTTGGGCAGGATCATCGAACAGGTCTTTTTGAACGGCCTGGCCATTCTCAAGTTCATGGAACCAGATGCCTGTTGCGCGGTAGTTTGTTTTTGGGTCGAACAACCGATCAAAAAGACCGGAAACAACCTCGACTGCCTCCAGCGGTGAATCTGTATGCCGTGTCAATTCGGCATAAAGCGCCTGTCCCTGATGGGCGCTGTTCTTGAGATACACGCCGATCGTCTTTGTCTTCAGATGGTGACGCCTGAGTTTAATGAATGCCGATTCCATGTTTCGGATAAGCTGCGCCCTTACGAAATCGCGGTCATGAGAGGGCGGCGTGAAAGTCTTGGTTTTGCTGAGAGAGGCTTGGCTTTCTTTTTTTTCCGTTGAAACCGGATAGACCGCTTCACCTTTAAGTTCGTACCAGAGCTCGACCCCGATTTTTCCAAGAAGTTTTTTAGCAAAGGCCTCGGGTTTTTGCACATAATCCCAAACGGTGTGGACGCCGTATTTGGCCAGAAGTGCGACACTTGCGGGGCCGAAGCCGCAAACACGGGGTGTTTCGACTTTCTTCAGGTAGTCCTGCAGCTCATAGCCTTTGACACAGGTAAACCCGGAGGGTTTGTTTTCCTTTGAACAGATCTTCGCAATGGATTTGGTAAGACTCAAACCGACAGAAACCGTGATGCCGAGCTCGCGCTCGAGAGTATTTTTTATCTCAAGCGCGATCGATTCATAGGAGTTGTGATGCAGGCGGCGAAGCCCGGTGAGGTCGGCAAAGGCCTCATCGATCGAGTATTCTTCTACCTCGGGGGTGAAGCGCCTTAGGATCGAATAAAAACGCTGGGAAACAAGGCTATAGGTCTCATAATCGCATGGCAGGAAAATAGCATCGGGGCAGAGTTTTTTAATTTCTGAAAGAGGCATGGCGCGCATCACCCCCGCGCGTTTGGCTTCGTAACTGAATGCCGCCGCGATGCCGCGGTCCTTGCCGACGATGACGGGTTTGCCTTTGAGTTTGGGGTCCAGGGATTGCTCGACGCTGGCAAAAAAAGCGTCACAATCGACATGCGCGATCGCTCTGGGAAGCGAGCGGAGATTGAGGAACATTACTTGTATTTTCGGATGACGGCGGTCACAACTCCGCCGATGACAAGCTCTCTTTTCGGGACGATGGGGGAGTACTTCTTATTGGCGGCGACGAGCGTTACGTGGCCGCCGCGTTTCTCGTAGAACTTCATCGTCCACTCCCCGTCTACCTGGGCGATGACAATGTCTTTGTCCTTAGGATTTCTGCCGCGTTCCACGATCACAAGATCGTTTTCATGGATGCCCGCATCGATCATCGAATCACCGGTGACCTTGATGAGATAGCTTTGTTCGGGATGCTTGATGAGGTATTCGTCGAGATTCATCACATCGGCCAGCTCCTCTTCGGCGGGGCTGGGCCATCCGGCCTGGACGGTGCCCAAAAGCTTGATTCCTGCAAAAGAGTCCAGGAGCAGCTTCCCCTCGCGGTCTTTTTTCACGAGACCTCTACGGATGAGTTTGTTCACAAGCTCAAAGGCCGCGTTCTTGGAGCGATAGCCGAAGAGGGCGCTGATCTCGTTGAAGCTGGGAGTGCGTTTTTTTTCACGACAAAAATGGCGCAGGCGTTGGAGCGCCTTGGGAAGATCGAGGGGTTTTCTCATGCCCCAAATATACTGAACGAACGTTCAGTTGTCAAGGATTCCGCAATTTAAGGAGAGCCGGGGCCTTTATTTTTTTATAAGCCGCGATAGGCGGGGAGGTTTGGTGAATAAATTTTTTAAGACACGCCGGAAAAGTTCTTTCTGCAGCATCTTCACGGAGGCGGAGTTTTTGGCCAGGTGTTTCACGGCGCGGATTACCCCGGTATTTTTCATAAACAAACGCTTTTTGTAATAGGGAATGTCCGCCATTTTGTGGATGATTGCTTTCTCCGCCTCCGAGAAAGGCTGACAGCCGTTCACTTTTTCCAGCTCATGAAGATCTTTGATTATTTCGTCAAATAAAAGTTTGATGGCCATCACCTCTATGCGCTGCAAGAGCGCACGGCGTTTTTCATGCGCCAGCGGCATCCCCGGAGGAAGGTATTCTTCAAGCGTCAGGTCCCGGTAGAATTTTCTAAAAATTTTTTGGTCGTATTCCAGCCATTTGTTTATTTGTTGTGAGGAGTTGAACCGGTCCCGAAGGCTCCCCCGCAGGCCTTCATGCTGCCTGTAGTGAAATGTCGGCGCTCCGCTTACGCGGATTCCCTTGAAAGCCCTTACGATTCGGATGGCCATTTCATAATCTTGGGAGCGCACGAGCGCAGGATCAAAGGGCCCGACTTTTTTGTAGCACAGCGTTCGCGCAAACAAGGCGGCGCCTCCCAAATAATTATTCTCAAGCAGCGGAATCAGGGGGCCATCTTTTTCAAGATCCGGGATTAAATACTCGCCGGTTGCCCGGCCCAATTCAAAACTGCCCTTTCGGGTGGGCGTGAAGAAAAATGAGCTGAAACTGTAACCATATTCCGGGTGGTCCAGCAGAGGTTTGGTGAAGCGGGAAAGGGCGTCCGGCAGAGCCACATCATCATCATCGAAGATCCATACGTAATCTCCGGTGGTTTGTTTGAGCCCTTCGTTGATGGCCCCCGATTTTCCAAGTTGACGTGATTCGATAATCTGAATTTGACCCAGATAAGGCTTCAGCAGGCCCTTGGTATCATCCGTGGAGCCGTCATTCACGACCACGATCTGATGGGGAGGGAGCGTCTGATGGAGGAGGCTTTCCAGGCACTGCCTCAAATAATTTTCCCGGTTAAACGTGGGAATAATGATCGTGACTTTTGCAGGGCGGCTCATGACTGGGCGTCCGGGTCTCGGTTCGTGTCGGGCGCACGTTTTCGTGCGATGGCCTGGAATGGGTAAATCAATTGCTGCAAGGGAACCATGACGAGACTGATCGGGTCCGCTTTTTTTTCCAGAGGGAATTGCCGGTCGCGGATCCCCGTGTCGGGATACTCCTCAAAGCCCGCATATTGGGTTCTGAATAATCTGTCCCAAAAAGAAAAGATGACTCCAAAATTCATGTCGCAGTGACGAACCTCAATGGAGTGATGCACTCGATGGGACTGGGGTGTCACAAAAATAAATTTTAGAAAACCAAGATTTGACCGGATGTTCGCGTGATAAAAACGCGCCTGCCATGTTGTCAGCAGGGCCCACCAGGCTACCGTGGAAGTGTCCACCCCAAGGGCCATCAGCGGGATCAAAACGATCGGTTTTGAAATAATGTATTCCATGAAATGGAACCGGTAATCCGTGAATAAATTCATCTGTCTCTGAGAATGGTGCACGGCATGCATTTCCCAAAACCAGGGAACCTTGTGCTTCAGCCAATGTTGAAACCATGCCAAAAAATCGCCCGCCAGTACCCCGAGAATAAAACGCATCGACTCCGGAAAATATTTTGCCGAATCCCAGATTAAAAAACTTAGATGGTTCTTGTATAACATTGTGATCGTATTTGCATAAAGAACGACGACGCTGCCCTGAAAAATTAATGTCAATGCCACCCACACCCCGTCCTGTAAAAACCCCGTGCTCCACGAGGACTGCTTGGGATCCGCCGGCATTAATCGCTCACAGATCAGAATAAAGGCAACGGCCCCAAAAAAAATTGGGCTGAGCACGGTTCCGTGCATGAAATGGTCGAGACCACCTCTGAGAATGGAAAAAAAACTTGTCGGAGAGTTTATGCTCATAGCGTTAGGGCATATTTTATCTCTTTTGCTTTTAAATGGTTAGGAAAAATCGTTTAGCTGCTAGAATTAGTATTGATAAGTTAAGTCTAATTTTGATAGAATGTACCGTAGATTTAATAACAGGTAATAAAATTTTAACTGGTTGGGAAGCGCTTGAATTTTCGTGGGATAGTCTGCGCAATCCGAATTTAATTTTTACCACAGGAGGCAAAATGGGCATTGTCGTTTTCGTTTTCGTTTCAGTCACGCTAGCCTGGGCGGCCGCTTTCGGCGGTTTAAACCCATCCGCGGCGAGGCATTCGCAAATGCACTACTATTGGGAGGAGAGCGGGCGTGTTTTGAGCCGGCTGCATGACTACAAGCCGCCTGCCCGCAAGTCGGTGGTCGTGGATATTTCCGGAATGGCGCACTCGGGCGCCGATAACACGAGGATGACCAAACGTGACCGCAGCCAGCTGTTTCCAAAACTGGAAATACCTCCTGCCATTCCTGAGCCGTCTGTGGCGGCGCCGGCTGCGCCCGCGCCTCTTTTTCAGGGACAGATTGAGGAGATGCCTCTATTGCCCCCCAACATCCCAAAACCCTTGGGGCAGCCAGTGCGCCAGCCAAGTCTCGGCCGTCAGGTGCAGATGGCCATCTTGGCGGATCGCACCTTCTCCAAATCCGCCTCATTAACTCTCAATGTCACGTCACTCAAGAACAAGGTGACGCTGAGAGGGATCGTGCTCGACAAAGAGGAAAAAGAAGCCATCGGAAAAAAAGCAGCTCAGATCGCGGGTCCCAAGAATGTGGATAACCGGTTGACCGTGTTGTAAGTTCTTGGCGAGGAACGCGGTTTAGCGGCCCAATTTTAGTTCCAGCGTCAGGATCTTGTCAGGACACAGCGAGGCTAAATACGCCAAAAGGGTGCGCATCATTAGGACCAACGCTGTCATTTCGCTGAATTCTTCTATGATGGCCATGGCTGCGTAGGGGCCGTATTGGCGGGTGTGCAGCGAGGCGCAGAGGCCGCCTAAGGATTCCATGACGATCACACCAAAAAGATAGAGAGCCCCAGACAAGATCATGCCCCCCGCTATTTTTCTTGGAAGATGGCACAGTAGGCGGAAAGAGACCGTGAAAACGGCAAGGGCGATGACGAATCCGGGGATCACAAAGGCATAAGTAAAAATACCGCTTGTGCGAAACCCGATCTTCATCATATAACCGATGTGCTCGTGCCATCCGGCAATTTCATCCACGGACATGATCAAAAAAATCCATGCCAACAAGCGCCATGAGCCGGTAAATTTTTTCTTTTCTTGACCTTGGCGGGCGGCGATGATCCACACGAGAACGGAGCAGGCAAAAAGGATGGATAAATTGAGCCACGTTGGAAAACTTTGCTCGCTATCCATGTCAAATAAGTCGGTTAAGCCAAAAAGTCGGCCGTGTCCCCCTGCATATCGAACCGTTTGGGTCAGAGCGCTGATCATGGTGGTGCCAAGCACTAAAAAGAAAATAAAGCGAGGGATGGGCCAGGCGGAAAGCTTTATTTCAACGATCTTTTTACTCAACATGACTTCCTTTCACGCGCGCTCACGAATGGCCGGTTAGCGGCTAAACGAAAAACTCTTTGCGATCTGAGATACAGGAAATGTATAACGGTCTGTGCTGCAGAGTCAAGCAGAGAATCCAGCCATGAACCATTCAGGCCGGCAGGGTTTAATCGGTGTGTATTCGTATTGTCATCAATGATAAGATAACCGGCATTATGAAAACAAACCTAGTGACAAAAAAGCTTGCGCTAAGCCTCGCGCTTTTCTTGCTTTATCCCGTCTCCGGCCGGGCAGACTCCCTTATTTTAAAAACGGGCGAGATTTTGCGGGGTAAATTGGTGTCCCAAAATGAAAGATCCTATACCTTCGCCCTGGAATCCGGCGGAAAAGAAATAGAAGTCTCAGCCGAAAGGGTCTCGATCGCTGATATTGACCCCCTATCGGACAAGGCTCTCAAGGGTTCGATTATTTTCTACTCGAAACACGGAAGTGATGCGGACTCCGATACGGAAGAATCTTCCAATCGGACCTACAGGCCCATTGCGGAGGCCGGCGACAGCCTTGGCGGAGGCGGAACCGGAGCCTCTATCGACGTTCTCAAGGCCGCCGAGCAAACCGTTGCCATGTCTAATACCAGAACCGACGAAATGCAGAAACGTTTGGAAGAATTAAAAACCATCGCGGATACAGCAAACCAAAAATAAAAACCGCCGGCCTTTCCCGCCGAAAAACGGATTCGTCTCGGGCGGAAACGGCCGGCGGTTTTTTTGTGCCGCGCGGGTAACTTCGAATTACTTTATTTCGGTGACCGTCCCGCGCACGGTTGTTGTCCCTGTGTTCACGGCTTCATGCGTCTCCGTCTCCATCCAAAGCGCGTCGCCTGAATTGGCTTTCACCACGGAGGAGGTCCCGTCCGGACGCGTGAGCGTTAATTCACCGCCCTCGATGATGTAAACAAGGTGCGGATAAGAATGGGTGTGCATCGCCGCTTTTTCGCCCGGGTTGAATTTGATTTCCGAAACGCGTACGCGGTCGTTGTCGAAAACCTGTTTGTAAATATTCGCCGCGCCTTCTTGGGGCCCGGGGTACGTTGTAGTCTCCGCCGCGAATGCCGGCGCTGAGCAAAGCATCACGGTCACTGCCAAAACAAATGCAAAACGTTTCATAGGTTCTCCTTTTGTGAAATAACTACCCCGCGCATTATAGCAAAAAAATTATTTTTGCCCATTTAAATTGGACCGGAGCTGATTTTTAAGGCGAGACATCCGCGTCCCGGAATTCCCCTGGAATTACTTTTCGGAATTGCCTTTTCTGGTTTCCGCAAGACGCTTCACTTTGTCAGTGTAGTTGTCTCTTTTTTCTAACTTGGTGAGCTTGGCCTTTTTGGTCTCACCCCTGTACAGTGTTTGGGTTTTCATAAATCCTCCTTGGTTGGGGCCCCATTGTCCTCCAATTCCAGAACTATACAAGCTAAATGAATGGGGGGGGGGGTATTGTTTTACAATGTTTTTTTTTTACAGCCCCGGCCCTATTTTGGGGTTGAAATTACCTATTAGGGGACC
>CAYZGM010000041.1:11866-14755 GCA_964478015.1 uncultured Planctomycetia bacterium | reverse complement strand
TCGCTCCAAAATCATCTCGGCCAGTGTGCCCATTAGTTAGTGAAAGGTCAGTAGCATAAAACCCCCGCTACTGCTGATCCTGCCTGCCTCCCTGAACTCCCGAAACATTTCCATTCATCATCTGCGCAATGTCAGGCATGGTAAAGGGTTGGTAGTCTGCTGGGATTTCAAAAAGTTCTGCAGGCTGAGCGCCGATAACCAGGTTGGTGTAGACAACGCTCCAGCTCCCGTCTTCGGCCTGGGCTTTCAGCTGCAACCCGCTTTCGTCCACCCACTGGTAGAACGTTGTGCTGACCCCGTCCGTGTCCGTGGTGGTTACTTTGAATTTATCTGCGGTCCGCCCATCCACCGCCTCCGAGCCCATAGGAACACGGACGACGCTACTCCCCTCATCCACACCTGCTTTAACGCCGGCCATGCGATCCATGGGATGCTCCATGTACATTTTTTGCTCAGGCATCAGCATGTATGTTTTCTTACGGTCGAGCCGTGTAATGGTAATCGCTGGACCCATCTCATAACGCAGGGACTGCCCTGAAGCGTAGATCTTGCCGCTAACCGTTTGACCCTCAGATGTCATGACCGTGTCCGCTGAGTAATCTTTTCCCGCCGCAATCGCGGCAGTCGAGCCCATCCCTAATGCGCATACGACCAATAAAAACTTCCGGATCATTTTGATTCTCCTTTTTTTGTATGGACCAAATGGGTCCGATGAATAAATTCATAGCGTAACCTCACGGCACGGGGCCCGCACTAATCACGAAAAATGAATAGCGCCGCTGTTAATAGGCTCCCGAGGGCATAAAGCCAGATGGCGTCCGTCACAAAATAAGGAAAAATCATCAAAGAAAGTCCCAGTAGCATCGGCCTAAAACGCGACTGCCTCTTTCCGTAGATAAAGGCCACAAACCCCACGGACCCGAAAATCACTCCCGCCAAAATATTGGAGAGTGCCATAACTAAAAAGAACCTCCCTCGTCCGCCGTAAGAGTTCCGGCAACATATTGGTTTCTATACCATTTAGTCCCGGCTCCCCCATCCACAGTGTTGCGCCTGCACGTGGCGCTATATCCGCCAGGCCCATTCTCGGACATTTCAAAAACCGTGTAATGTCTGGCCGTGATCTCAATACCCAAGCCTGCATTAACGTCATCCGCCGTAAATATTCCGGCAACGGGCGGCCAATAGGTCCCGTTTTTGGTGAAATAGGCCTGTTGCCCCAAATATATTATCCTTAAATTCACACGTGCCTCATTGGCCCTGCTTTGCTCCATGGATCTGAAATAGGTTGGCACCGCCAGACCCACAAGCATCGCCATGATCACGAGGGCAGCCATGATTTCCGCCAAGTTATATCCCGCCGCGCGATTTTCCCGTGGCATCATCATTTTTCGATGCCCAATTCCTTCCAAACTCCATCGACGATACGTTTCGTCGTCTCATCCATCTTTATTTCATTCGGCCACACGCGCGCGTAACCCTCCTCTTTCAACTTCGTTGTGGCATCGATACAGACCTTAGATCCATAATCCCGCTGAGGAGAGGCGTGATTCAGGGTATCGACCGGACCCTCGACGAACGAAAGATCCCGCTTGGGGTCAATGTTATTAAAAACTGCCAGCATGACTGCGGAGATATCGTGCACATCAACGCTTTTATCTACCACCACCACAACCTTCGTGAGCGACAGCTGCCCCAACCCCCAGATTGCATGCGAAACTTTCTTGGCTTGATGAGGATAATTTTTATCGATGGAAACGATCACCGCGTTGTTGAACGTGCCCTCCATCGGAAAATTCATGTCCGCAAGTTCCGGTATTTGTTTTTTTAAAATCGGAAGAAACGTGCGCTCGATTGCTTTGCCCATGTAATAATCCTCCATTGGGGGTTTGCCTACGATGGTGGTAAGGTAGATCGGATTTTTTCGGTGTGTGATGCACTGGATTCGGAACACGGGAAAAAGCTCTGTCGGGGTATAAACTCCGGTATGGTCGCCGAACGGGCCCTCTTCCTGCAAATCATTCGGGTCCACCGTTCCTTCAAGCACGATCTCCGCTTCGGCAGGCACTTCGATGTCCACGGTCTTGCATTTTACGAGTTCGACGCCCGCGCCCCTGATAAAACCTGCGAATAAAAGTTCATCCAGGCCGTACGGCAGGGGCACCACTGCGGAGAAGACGGTTGCCGGGTCCGCGCCGATGACAACGGCCACTTCCATTTTTTTGCCGCGGCGCTTTGCTTTTTCTGAATGGATGGCCCCGTCTTTCTGCGTCTGCCAATGCATGCCCGTGGATCGGTCATCATAAACCTGCATCCTGTACATGCCCATATTCCGCTCGCCCGTCTCGGGGTCTTTTGTGATGACTAGCGGCAACGTGATAAAACGGCCCCCATCGTTCGGCCAGCATTTCAAAATAGGAAACTTGGAGAGTTTTGCGTTCTCCCGGACAACAATATCCTGGCACGGCGCATTTTTGAGCAGTCTCGGGGGAATCTTGGACAGGTCCACCATCTCGCCCAGAAGATTCAGTTTTCCGGATAAATTTTTAGGCACACCCTTGAGGGAGAGGAGCTTCTCGATGTGTTTCGCCGCATCCTCGATAGAATTGGAACCCATCGCCAGCGCCATGCGGCGGAATGAACCAAATGCGTTGATGAGGACAGGATGCTTCGAGCCTTTCACATTCTCAAAGAGAAGCGCTTTGCCCCCGCCCGGACTTTTTGAAACGCGGTCTACGATCTCGGTAATCTCGAGAACCGGATCCACCAAATAAGAAATGCGCACGATCTCATTCTCGCGTTCCAACAAAGAAACGAAATCCCTTAAATTCCTAAACCCTCTTTTCAATGGCTTCCCCCCACGCACTCAGGGGGCGACAACGTTGTCTC
>CAYZGM010000041.1:0-11766 GCA_964478015.1 uncultured Planctomycetia bacterium | reverse complement strand
GCGGGAACAGGCGTGAAGTCGCCTGGCCCGGAGAAGATAGCGGTGTAGCCTCCGGTTTCCTAGCTTGGTATAGCACGATAATACCCATCATAAATTTTTGGACCCTCACAGATTCGAAGCCGGACCGTTCGAGCATTGCGATGAATTCGGGTGCTTTCAGAAAACGCTCAGCTGACCGGGTCATGTAAAACTCCGGGAATTGCTTTCCAAAAAGAAACCGTCCATAGAGCGCCGCCACGACGTTCATGTAAAATTTCCAAAGTCCGAGACGCCACTTACCGGGCGGCTCGGTGAAGTCCAGAAAACTGATCTGGCCTCCTCCTTTAAGCGAAGCGTAGACACCTCGCAATATCGTTCCGATATTTTCATGTATATTTCGCAGGACAAAGCCGGAAACCACAAGATCGTATGGTTTCTCTTCAAAAGGAATGTCCTCGGCCCTGCCCTGCACAAGGCGGAAGCGACCTTTCATCGGGTATCCCGAAGTATCGAAGCGTCTTTGAGCCACCTTCAGCATATTTTCGGAAAAATCAAGACCAACAACCTCGCCTTGCTTGCCAAGACGCTTAGCCACCCCGAGCGCTAGATCGCCTGTTCCGCAGCCAAGATCCAAGACTCTCATGCCGGCAGAAACAGGCTCTAACGCCTTTCTACGCCATAGGTTATCTAGTCCCAAGGTTGTTAGATGATTAAATAGGTCGTACCTATTTGCAAGAGCATTGAACATCTCTTGGATGGCTTGTGAACCTGGATCAGAAACGGTGCGCATGGACAGACCCGATATTATAGGGTAAAATGTGGTAATATCCTACTATGGAAGAACTTATATTACAAGAAGAACTGCGAAAAGCTCGGCAGGAGCTTCTGCTGTTGTACGAAATCGGAAACCTGATTCGTAAAACGCTGCTCCTGGATGAGGTCATTTATCTCATCCTGAGCGCCGTGACAAGCCATGAGGGCTTGGGATATAATCGGGCAATCCTTTTTGTGGTCGATGAAACCGGTGCTTTCCTTGAAGGTCGCATGGGGATAGGCCCGACACATCCAGAAGCCTCTCCTGAAGTTTGGAAAATGATCGAGGAAAATAAGATCACGCTGGAGGGGCTTCTCGATGTCTACCATAAAGCGGGTTGCAAGATCGACGTCGAACTGAATCGCTTGGTCTCTATGATCCGCATTCCCATCGAGAAAAACTACGGGGTCCTGCCCGAGTCTGTCATATACGACAAACCCATGTGCATCCCCAAGGCTGGCTCAAAGCACGCCTTGAGCGACATCAATTTAATCGATCTCGGGATCGAGGAATTCATTGTCGTTCCCCTCAGAGGCAAGAACGTTGTTCTGGGAGCGCTCCTGGTGGACAATATCGCCACAAAAAAAGCGCTTACCGACGCTGATGTGCGCAGGATTATGATGCTGGCAAACCATGCGGGACTAGCGCTTGAGAACGCTAAAACCTACAGCGATGTCGTTACCACGGCCCACCAAGATTCTTTGACAAAACTATGGAACCACGGTCATTTTCAACACATCCTCGAGGACGGTATCAAGGACGCGACCATTCGCGGCACGCCGCTCAGCCTGATCATATTCGATGTGGATGATTTTAAACATTACAACGACACCTACGGTCATCAGGCCGGCGATAAAGCTCTGGAAATGGTGTCCACCATTTCAAAAACAGTAATGCGTCGAATGGATAATTTGGCGCGATACGGCGGAGAGGAATTTGTTGCGATTCTACCCGGAACAACCAAGCCCGAGGCAGTAAAACTGGCGGAGCGCCTCAGGACTGTCATCGAGAAAGAAAGTGCGGCCGATGGGATCCCTAAAAAAATCACGGTCTCTCTGGGAGTTTCTTCCTACCCGGAGGATGCGGAGGATAAGGACAAACTTATTTACTGCGCCGATGGAGCGCTCTACGAAGCCAAGCGCGCGGGAAAAAACCGAGTCCGACTTTACAAAAAACCCGCGACTCACAAGCGGTAGCTTTTCAGCCCAAAACGTCTTCCGCATCATTCCGGTCCGGCAAACCGGCGGCCGGTAAACTCGCAGGAACCTCTGCTTTGGAAAATTTAACCGACACAACTTTTGAAACACCCGTTTCTGCCATCGTGATGCCATAGATGGCGTCCGCCAAGTTCATCGTCCGCTTGTTGTGTGTAATCAATATGAATTGAGAGGCCGCAATGAATTCTTTTAGGACTCCGCAAAACCGATCCACATTGGATTCATCGAGCGGGGCATCGATCTCGTCCAGGATACAGAACGGGCTCGGGCGCACTTTAAAGAGGGAGAAAACTAGAGCCACTGCGGTTAGAGCTTTTTCTCCCCCGGACAACAGCGAAATGTTCTGCAGCTTTTTCCCGGGCGGCCGAGCGACAATGTCGATACCGCTCTCCAGAATATCGCTTTCATCCAAAAGAATCAGCTCCGCGGATCCGCCCCCAAAAAGGAGCCGGTAATACTCCGAAAAATATCTTTGAATCTTCGCGAACGTTTCGGTGAAAAGCTCCTTTGTGGTGCGATTGATTTTGAGAATGGCTTTGTGCAAATCCTCTTTTGCTTTCAAGAGATCCTGCTCCTGCTGGGTGAGAAACTGGTAGCGCTCCGTCATCTCCTGATGCTCCTCAATGGCAACGAGATTCACGGGCCCCATTCGGTTCAATTTTTCACGGTACTTCAGGATATCCGTCTTGGCGGATTCCAGATCGAAAGGCTCCTGGGAATCCAGAACCAGCGACGCGCCCGCCTCGGTTGATTGGCGTTCTTCCTCCAGCGCCAAATCCACCTGATAGACATTGAATATTCTTTCTTTCAAGCGATCCATCGCAAATCGAAGCTCGGCGCTTTGCATTTCAAATCCGTGCACACGGTCCCGCGCCTCCTCCAAAAATCGGCGCTTCTCCTGTCTTTCTTTTTCAAGACCGGACAGTTCGTTGACATGCTCCTGCCTTTCGCGGCGAAGCCCTTCAAGGGCGCGAACAATTTCATCGCGCTCTGCGCTCAACCTAAGCACGTCTTTTTCGAGCGATACGCTGTCCTGCTCCAAGCATTCTTTTTTGGCGATCGACTCTTGCGCTTCTCTAGCCAAGGATTCCAACAGAGATTGCTGACCTCGCTCTGTCTCTAGAATCCAGGTCTTGTCTTTTTCTGCCTGCTCTCGGCGTTGGATAAAATTGGCCTGCCTGGACCTAGTTTCTGCTAAACGAATGAGGAGATCTTCTTTTGCTTTCTGCTGGATCAAGGTCGCTTGCTGAGCCGAAGCCAGCGACACGCGCAGAACGTTCTCTTCCTCATCCATGGCTTGCGTCGACCGCTCTAATTCCCCCTCTTTTTCTCTGATAGAATTTTCTTCATTCTGAAGCTCGTTCAACTCCAAGGAAAAATCCAGGAGACGTCTTTCAAGTCTTGATTTATTTTCCCTCTGATGCCGAGACTCGATCTCGCGATGATCCATCGTGCCCTGTAGGTGTCCCATCTCGTCCGCGAAACGCCGGACTTCGTTCTCGAGCTGGGCTTCGTCCTGCGCCGTGATTTCCCGGCCGGGGCGCCCAATCCAGGAACGAATGAGCGCCATGAATTTTTCCCGCCATTCCAGAATCTTGGCGTCAAGCCGTGAAACCGATGGGGCCGAAATTCCATCGAAAAGAGGCAAACGCAGTTTCTCATCAATTTCCTGGATCTGAGCCAGGAGACCCTCCTCCTCACGCTTGATCCTGTGCACTCGGTTGGCAATCCCCGCAAGCTCCGCCCGGCATTTAGCACTCTCGGCCCCCGTCTTTAACCGACCCGCTGCCACCTCCGATATTTTTTGTCTAAGAACAGTCTCGCCCAAAAGGACAGTTTGATAATTTTGATCGGAGCGCCGAAACTCTTCCTCGGCAGAGCTTAAAAAAATTTGGCCTGCCTTTTCTTCCTGAAAAGCCGCCTCAAAACCGCGTTCTAAGGTCTCGTACTCCGAGCGTAATTGGATGAGCCGCGCTTGGATACTTTCTATTTCACGCGCAATATTCCCTCGCCGCTCAATCAATTCCCCGACACGTTCGCGGTTTAGGAGGATTCGGTCCTGCGTGCGGCGAATTTCGGATTGGGTCACCACCTCTGTCGCATTCGACGCTCCCAGCTCCCGGTCTATTTCATCGAGCTCCGCGCGCTTTTTCTGATAATCGGCATCTATCACGGTGACTATTTCATGACAAGCCGCTTCTTCGGCTTTCAACTTAGACAGCTCCTCCTCTTTCGAGCGCCGATCCTGGTCAAAAAGAAGGAATTCCCGACTGGCCACGGCCAATTCCAATTTTTTCATTTTTTCAAATTCAATTTTATAAAGTTCGGCTTTTTTAGCTTGACGCTCGACGGAGGCGATCTGACGTTTTACTTCCTGAACGATATCATTGATACGCAGCAGATTTTGATCGGTTTGTTCAAGTTTTCGAAGCGCCTCTTTCTTCTTGGCCTTGTACTTGGTAATGCCTGCCGCCTCTTCAAAAATTGCGCGACGCTCATCCGGTTTAGAATTGAGGGCTAAATCCATCTTCCCTTGCTCGATCACGGAGTAACTCTCGGTGCCAATCCCTGTTCCCAGGAGCAACTCGTGGATGTCTTTCAAGCGCACCGTATTTTTGTTAAGAAGGTACTCGCTTTCGCCGGAGCGGTACAGGCGTCTCGTAATCGTCACCTCATCATAATCGATGGCAAGAAATTTTGTTTCGTTGGCAAGAGTCAGGGAAACTTCGGCAAAATTCAGAGGTTCTCTATCCGCGGCGCCGTTAAAGATCACATCTTCCATGCTGGACCCGCGCAGGGATCTGGCGCTTTGTTCGCCAAGCACCCATCGGATGGCATCAGAAACATTGGACTTCCCGCAGCCATTGGGACCCACAATGGCCGTCACTCCCGCCTCAAACAGGATCGTCGTTTTTTCAGCGAAAGATTTAAAACCGGCTATTTCGAGCTTCTTAAAGTGCAAACTCTCCCCCTCATCAGCGGTTAAAAGTAGTAAAAGCCTGTTCGTTTAAAGTAACACGCTTGGGGCATCGAGTCAAACGAAATACTATATGTTGTGTAAAATACAGCTCTTGGATGTCCGGAGGGGGCGCTGGCGGGGGGATTAGAAACCGAGGATACTGTAGCCGGAATCGACGTAAAGGACTTGGCCTGTAATCCCCCGGCTCAGTGAGCTGAAAAGGAACATGGCTGTGTCGCCGACTTCCGCAGGTTCGGTGTTGCGCTTTAGCGGGGACTTCTCACGCGACAAACGCAGGATTTCCGAAAATCCTGTGATCCCGCGAGCCGCCAAGGTGTTGATGGGGCCGGCTGAAATGGCATTCACGCGAATATTTTTGGAACCAAGATCATAAGCCAAATAACGGACGCTGGATTGAAGCGCGGCCTTTGCAACTCCCATCACGTTATAACCGGGCGTGACGCGATCGCCGCCGAGAAAAGTCAGCGTCACAACGCTTCCCCCGCCAGCAATTTCCATTAGCGGCGCTGCTTTCTGAGTCACCATCGTCAACGAATACGCGCTGACACCCATCGCCGTATCAAACCCGTCTTTTTTTGTCTTAAGATAGTTGCCCTCGAGATCTTCTGTTTTCGCATAGGCCACGCAATGCGCCACAAAATCAAGACGACCCCACTTTTCCCGGATCATTTCAAAAAGAGAGTCCACCTGGCTTTCTTGCATCACATCACAGGCCGAAACGAGAGACCCCGGGAGCGTCGCGGCAAGCTCCCGGACGTTTTCCTCCAAACGCTCGCCCTGAAAAGTGAATGCAAGTTCAGCGCCTTCGGCCGAGGCGCTCTGAGCAATGGACCAAGCAATGCTCCGCTTGTTCGCGACGCCGAGAATAAGACCTTTTTTCCCCTCGAGTATTTTAGACATATGTAGTTGACCGCTGTATCGAACTTACCCTTTAAATTTCCTCACAACAATGCTCGTGTTATGCCCGCCAAACCCCAATGAATTCGATAAACACGCCTCGACCGCCGTCTTCCTTGCCGTGTTCGGAATATAATCCAGGTCGCATTCCGGATCGGGCGTGGTCTGGTTGATCGTCGGGTGCAGCGCCTGCCGTTCCAGCGAGAGACAGCATGCCACGAACTCGATCCCGCCCGCGGCCCCCAGTGTATGCCCCGTCATCGACTTTGTCGAGCTTATCTGCAGCTTCCTGGCATGGTCTTTGAAAACTTTTTTGATCGCAAGCGTTTCTATTTTATCGTTGAGATCGGTGGAGGTTCCATGCGCGTTAAGATAAGTGATTTCCGAAGCGTTCATCCGCGCATCCTTCAAAGCATCCTCCATACAGCGCGCGGCGCTCTCCCCCTCCGGGTTGGGCGCCGTCATGTGGTAAGCATCCCCATTGAGCGCGTATCCGGCAACTTCCCCATATATTTTGGCGCCGCGGGCCTTGGCATGTTCCAACTCTTCCAACACCACGATGCCAGCGCCCTCCCCCATCACAAAACCGTCCCGGTCCTTATCGAACGGGCGCGATGCTTTTTGAGGCTCATCATTTCTTTTGGAAAGCGCCTTTAAAGCGCAAAAACCACCGATCCCGAGCGGCGTGATGCAGCTCTCTGTTCCACCGGCAACCATCGCTTTGGCATAGCCGTGTCGGATCATCCGAGAAGCCTCTCCGATCGCATGCGTTCCTGTGGCGCAGGCGGAAACAATGGCCGTGTTTGGGCCTTTCAATCCATGAAGCATCGAGATCCAACCCGAAGCCATGTTGATCAGAAGAAGCGGAATCATGAATGGCGAGAACTTCTCGGGCCCGCGATTCAAATAGATGGAATGCGTTTCTTCGATGATGCGCAGGCTCCCAACTCCGGAACCTATGATGACGCCCACCTCGTAGGGATCTTCTTTCGACATGTCGAGCCCGCAATCTTTCAGAGCCTCTCCCGCGGCGGTGACCGCAAATTGGGAGAATTTCTCCATGCGCTTGGCTTCTTTTAAGGGGATGGTGGCCTTGGGGTCGTAGTTCCGGACCTCGCCGGCGATCTGGGAATCGAATTGCCGGGGGTCAAACGTGGCAATTCTGTCCACTCCGCTTTTGCCCGAAACGAGCGAGTCCCAAAACTGGTTAACATTATTGCCTATCGGCGTCACCGCTCCAATTCCGGTGACCACCACGCGCGCTGTGGGCATTGAGATAAGGCTGGAAGAGAATTACTTGGAGCTTTTGGCTGCCTTCTGCTCGACGTAGCGGATGGCTTCGCCGACATTGGTCATCTTTTCAGCTTCCTCATCCGGGATTTCGATGCCGAACTCTTCCTCCAGAGCCATGACTAGCTCCACAGTGTCCAGCGAATCTGCGCCCAGATCGTCAACAAAAGACGCGGTGTCGGTCACTTCTTCAATCTTCACGCCCAACTGTTCCGCAATTATCGACCTGACTTTTTGTCCAGCTTCAGCCATTGAATTAACTCCTCCTTCTTTCTTTGAATAAATTTTAATCCCGCCGTATCTTTCGGTGAATCACATCACCATCCCGCCGTCGACGGTAATCACCTGGCCCGTAATGAAACTGCTCTCATCCGTTGCCAGAAAAAGTGCCACCTTGGCAACATCAATCGATCTCCCAAAAACACCGACCGGGATAGACTTTAAGATCGTCTTTTGGATCTCATCGCTCAGAGCTCGGGTCATTTCCGTATCAATAAACCCAGGAGCGATCGCATTCACGAGAATATTGCGCGAACCTAATTCTTTGGCGGCTGACTTTGTCAGTGCGATGATGCCTGCTTTGGAGGCGGCGTAATTGGCCTGTCCGGCATTGCCGATCAATCCGATGACTGACGCCATGTTGATGACCCGTCCCGCTCTCTGACGCATCATCGGCTTAGCCACTGCCCTCAAACAAAGAAAAGTGCCCTTTAGATTCGTGTCGAGCACTTCGTCCCAGTCTTCATCGGACATGCGCAGCAGCAGACCATCGCGTGTCACGCCCGCATTGTTGACGAGTATATCAACCCGCCCAAACTTGTCAAGAGTTTTGTCCGTCATTTCATCCACTTTTTCGCTGTTTTTGACGTCGAGACAGAAACAGAGAGGTTCCTCTCCCCCCGCTTGACGGATCTCATCCGCGAGAGACCTCAAAAGCGCCTCATTTCTCGCCGTCACCGTCAGCTTGGCGCCCTCATGGGCAAACTGAAGCGCGATATCTCGCCCGATCCCGCGGCTGGCACCGGTTACGATCGCGACCTTCCCCTCCAATGTTTTACCTCTCGATGACATGAAAGTCCTCCAATGTTCCCAGCGATATGGTTTCGGCGGATGGATCGATTTTTTTCAAAAGCCCTTTCAGGACTTTCCCGGGCGCGAACTCGATGAATGTGCGCACTCCCTTGGAAAGAATGTGCCGCATCGAGTCTTCCCACAAAGTGCGATGATTCATCTGCTTCACAAGAATCGCCTTGATTTTTTCCGGGGAAGATTCCACATCCGCGGTAAGATTGCTCACAACGGCAATCTGCGGTGTGCGAATAGAAATATCGCTGAGTGCTTTTTCGATCTGAACGCAGGCGGAATCCATGCAACGCGAATGAAAAGCGCCGCTGACGTCGAGCGGAATCACTTTTTTAGCGCCCGCCCCCCGAAGTTTCTCGATGGCTTCTTCTACATTCTTTCGGTATCCCGAAATAACAATCTGTCCCGGGGCATTCAAGTTCCCCACCTCGGCGCCTGCTTGTTCACACATTTTTTCGACAATGGCCAGATCCATCCCAAGAACGGCTGCCATCATGCCTGGTTTTTCCATTGCCGCCTCATCCATGAACTGACCGCGCGCCCTGACAAAACGCAGGCCGTCATCGAAAGAAATGGCATCTGCCGCGCAAAGCGCCGTGGCCTCTCCCAGGCTTAGGCCTGCCGCAAACTTAGGGTTGAACGTCTTGGCCCTGGCATGCTCGCAAAAGGCGTGGTACGCCGCCATGCTCGTCACAAAAATTGCCGGCTGACTGTAACGCGTCTGGGTCAATACTTCCGAGGGGCCCTCAAAACAGACTTTCCGGATATCAAAATCCAGCAGCTCTGCCGCGCGGTCATAGATTCTCTTGGCCGCCGGGTATGTCTCATAGAGATCTTTTCCCATTCCGGTGTGCTGGGAGCCTTGACCAGGAAATAAAAGGGCGACGTCTACCACTCCATCACCAAAGCTCCCCAGACAAGCCCGCTGCCAAATGTTGCCAAAACTACCTTGTCGCGCTTCTTGATTTTTCCTTGATCCACGGCTTCACAAAGCGCAATGGCGCAGGAGGCTGCCGATGTGTTCCCGTACTTGTTTAAATTGACAAAGATTTTTTCCTTTGGCAACCCAAGCCTCTCGGTCATAGCATCGATGATGCGCTGGTTCGCCTGATGCGGAATAAAGCAGGCCACCTCTTCTTTTTTTACCTTGGCACGCGAAAGCGCCTCGATCACCGCGTCCGACATCCCGCGCACTGCAAGCTTGAACACCTCGGACCCGCTCATCTTGAGCATGTGCCCCTTTTCATCGACGGAGGCGTGGCTGGCCGGCCGCTTGGAGCCGCCGGAGGGAATTTTCAAAAGATCCGCGTATTGCCCGTCGGAACCCAGGACGTTCGAGAGAATCCCGCCGTTGCCGGAGGCCGAGCTTAGAAAAGCTGCCCCGGCACCGTCGCCAAACAGAATACAGGTGGAGCGATCTGTCCAGTCGATGTAAGGGGAGATCACGTCCGCACCGACGACCAAAACATTTCGGTACACGCCCGCGCGAATAAATTGCTCCGCCGTCACAAGGGCATAAACAAATCCGGCGCAAGCGGCCCCCAGATCAAATGCAGCGGCATTTTTTGCGCCAATTTTTTGTTGAATTAGGCATGCACAAGACGGAAGGGGCATGTCCGCCGTTGTCGTAGCCGCAATGATTAGATCCACATCCTCCGGATTTGATCCCGCCTGTTTTAACGCCGCCAGAGCCGCGTGAGACGCCAGCTGGCTGGTTCCAACACCTTTTTCAGCGATGCGTCTTTCAGAAATTCCGGTCCGGCTGCGAATCCACTCATCGGAGGTTTCCACCATTTTTTCAAGCTCACGGTTGGTCAGGATTCGCTCGGGCACATAATATCCTAGCCCAACAATGGCCGCTCTTTGACTTGTCAAAGGGTCACTCTCCGCCATTCCGAATGGCTTCGAGAATATGCTGGTTGATCTCGTACTTTACGAACTCGGAGGAAACGCGCAGGGCATTCTTGATGGCGCGCGCATTGGATGAGCCATGACAAATAATGCAAGTGCCGTTGATGCCCAAAAGCGGGGCTCCGCCCTGCTCGGAGTAATCCACCTCTTTTTTTAGTGCATTGAATGCCGGCTTGGCTAAGAGAGCGCCAAATTGGGTGAGCAGGCTTTTTTTAAGTTCTTGCTTCAAGAGTTTTCCAATGACATCCGCAATGGACTCCGAGACCTTGAGCACCACATTCCCCACAAACCCATCACACACCACAATGTCAACGCGGCCATTAAAAATATCGCGGCCCTCAACGTTGCCGATAAAATGCAGCCGGCTCTTCGTTAGAAGCTGATGGGCTTCCTTGATAAACTCCGTGCCCTTGGACTCCTCCTCCCCGATATTTAAAATGCCAATCGAGGGACGGCTCTTTCGCACAATGTAGCGGAAATAGACGTCACCCATCAGTGCGTACTGGTACAGGTGCATGGGCTTGGCGTCAATATTGGCTCCGACATCCAGCAAGAGGGTTGGCGTGCCAATGGTCGGAAAAAGAATGCCGATGCCGGGGCGATCAATCCCCTCCAAGAGACGGTTTTTCAGCGTGCAGGCCACGACAGCCGCGCCGGTGTGCCCGGCCGTCACGATGGCATCCACGACCCCCTCGCGCATCAGTTCGGCGCAAACAGAAACCGATGCGTCCTTTTTTTTTCGAATAGAGCTCGCGGCCGATTCGTCCATGCGCACAAAGCTTCCGGCATGGTGAACCGTAATGCCTTTCGGCACATTTTTGTGTTTCTCGAGCTCGGACTGTAGGAGGGTCTGATCCCCGACGAGCACGATGCGATAGCGGTACTCCCGTGCGGCATGTACCGCACCCTCCACGATCGAGGCGGGCGCGTCGTCCCCGCCCATGGCATCTAGGGCAATTCTCATGATCTCAGCTGCTTCCTAAGATCAGGCGGATTTTTTCTTTGCCTTAGTTTTGATCTGAAGCACGGGACGCCCTTTATAGTAACCGCATTTTGGGCAAACGCGGTGCGAGGCGTGAGGAACACAATTGTCTACGCCCAGAGGACATTTAGGATCCACGTTTGTTGCGATCGCAACCATCTTGTCGTGCGTTCTACGTTTACGTGTTCTTGCGTTGGAATGACGGCGTTTGGGATTAGGCATGGCTTTCCTTTGTAAGATGATTACCCGGACTTCGAAAAGATTTCACAGATTCGGTTCAAACCTAATCTGCGCAATCACCTTTTTCAATCTGTGTAATCTGTGATAAATCCTATCATTCTATTTCTGATTTACAGGCGCAGGGCCCCTCGTTTAAATTGGCCCCACAAAAAGCGCACAACCCCCGGCAATCAGGCCGACAGAGGATCCTTATCGGGTGATCCAGAAGGATCTCATCGCGAATGTCCGAATCAATTGTGACCAAATCCAGACCTTTGATATCATAATGAAGGGTGATGTCTTTTTCAAATACATTGTTAAACTCCTCCAGGCAGAGCGAGCAGGTGAAAGAGCGCTCCGCCTCGATGTGCGCCTGCACCGTGAGATCCTCCCC
>CAYZGM010000040.1:0-16276 GCA_964478015.1 uncultured Planctomycetia bacterium | reverse complement strand
CCTCGGATTGTACTCCGGGACGGAGGGGGATACCGCTTCTCATTTTAACTGCCGCCGGTCACCCCCAAAAAACCTCGCCGTAACTGCGGTTCGGCTACGTTTTTTGGGGGACCCCCGCCCGGCGTCACCCGTCGCTAGTTTAGACTCACTGTGGGTTAAGAGAAATCCAGATCTAAAAATATGGACAAATTGGACAAAAAGGACAGATTTTTGTCTGCCATTACCGCTTCCGACGTATAAATTTGTCCCTGGAAACGCTTAAACCGGCCTCTCCTTTTGGCTACCCTAATTAGGTATTACGGGGTACGGAGGTTTATAATAGCGCCACGATCCAAGAGGTTTCCTGATGCGGATCCTCCGAGGGTCGCCAAACGTTACGCTCAGGCAAACCAGAGTTTGCCCGCTCGGTTGCCTGAGCGTCTTTTTTATATTCATGTTGTTAATCGACAAATTATTTACTTGACAATACAAGCCCAATTGCTTGACAATAGTTGCACGTTTGGTTGACAATGTAACTATATGGGGTTTAATTAGATATGGAATTTACCTCAGAAGATATTAGAAATTTTATAATTGAAAATATTGAAGATCACTCTTCTGGCATTTCAGCCTTGGTGGGCGAAAAATTTTCAATATCCAGACAAGCCGTTCACCTTCATTTAAAAAACCTCGAAGAAGAGGGTGTTATTTCTTCCGAAGGTAGTACCCGAGGAAAGAAATATTTTCTTCGCGTAATGTTAGAACGACATTGGACAATCCCTCTTAGCTCTGGTTTGCAAGAAGACCAGATATGGAGAGAACATATAGAACCATTGATGAAAGAATTGAACATCAAGCCTAATATTACGGATATAGGCCACTACGGATTTACCGAGATGGTAAATAATGTTTTAGATCATTCGGAAGCGCAAACGTTCTCAGCCAGTTTCAAAGCCACTGCAAAAAATATAAGAATGTCCGTTTCCGATAATGGGATCGGGATTTTTGAAAAAATAAAACAGGCGTACAAATTAGAAGATCATCGACACGCTATTTTAGAATTGGCCAAGGGAAAAGTAACCGTGGATCCCAAAAATCATACCGGCGAGGGTATTTTTTTCACTACGCGGATGTTTGACTATTTTGCCATCATGTCCGGAAGACTTTTTTATTCCAGAAAAAGTAAAGGAGACGATTGGCTGATTGAGGACAAGGATAGCGATCATCACGGAACGTATGTAGTCATGGAAATTGATCGGAATTCTCCGGTAACAACAAAAGAAATTTTTGATAAATTTGCGTCAGAAGCGCATAACTATGGTTTTACCAAAACACATGTTCCTGTGAAGCTCGCGATATATGGTCATGAACATCTTATTTCTCGCTCTCAGGCAAAGAGACTTCTTGCTCGATTTGACAAATTTAAAGAAGTTCTCCTCGATTTTGAGGGAGTTGAAAAAATCGGGCAGGCATTTGCCGATGAAATATTTAGGGTCTACAAAAATAAGCACCCAAATGTAGAAATCATTTGGATCAGAGCAAACGCAGAGGTTGAAAAAATGATTCAAAGGGCTCTGGGCGGTTATTAGTGTAGGACGTCAGCATGGGTCGCCATTCTGGACTATACAAAGAACCTCCCTCGTTGCGAGATTCGCGCTCGTATGGGGCAGAGGGACGGTGTAGGTTCTACCTCAACCACGGTGTATTCGATCTTAATGTTTCGTTCAAGCTTTCGGCGAAAAGAATAGACTTTAGTGTTAGGAATTGCTAGCATCTAGTAGGTGTCTGTTGTTTTTGTAAATCCAGGAGGTTTAAGATGAAGAAAAACTTTTACCCGGCATACATTCTTTCCTTAAGTTTTCTATTTTATGCTTCGCCAGTTTTTGCCGCCGCCCAAGTTGTTGCCGCCGACGCGAACTGCGCGACCGCTACGTGTGCGGACACGACGGGTTCCGACGACGGCGTTTCCTTTACCGCCAACGCGGTATTGACGGTTGATGACGACACGACGGTCGGCGAAACGGGAGGTCTAAGCTTCGACAATGCGCTCGGTGTTGCGGCCAATGCCGGCACGATTAACTTCAACACTGCCGGCACGACGAGCGTGGAAGGTGCAATCGGTCAAACCGGTGCCAACCAAAGCATTCTCGTTGTGAACGTGAATACCGGCAACACGATGGTCCCCGGTGGAGATATCTTCGCCGTTGATTTCGACATCGAAACGGGAGGCACAGTTCGGCTCGATGCCGCAAGGACCCTCGAGGGCAGTCTCGAGTTCGTTGGCACGTCGACCCTCAACCTGCAGGGCAACACGCTCACGATCACCGCGGGCCAGGGCACAGGTGTTGTGACGACTGTCGCGGGCACGACGATCAGTACGACGCTGAACAGCAGCACGAGCCTCGGCAACATCACTGCGACCGGCGCTTCGGTGATGGCGGACGGCACGACAGTCAATGCGACGGTCGCAGGCGCTTTGACTTCGGGGACCGCTTTGACGATATTGAGCGGAGCCGGTGCCGATACGGCGACGATCACGGTGACCGACAACAGCGCGCGTTATTCGTTTACGGGCGCCGGCGCCGCGGGCGACATCACAATCACCCCCACTCTTGTTTCTTCGAGCTCCGTTACAACGTCCAGCAACTCGAACAATGTTGCTACGGTGTTGGATTCTATCGTTAGCACTTCGACGGGAGACATGCTTACGGTTCAAAACGCGCTTTCCGTGCTTTCTTCCGCAAGCGCTTTGGACGCGGCATACGCACAAATGGATCCGGTTGCCAATGGCGGGCAGATTGCGGGCAGCTTTAACACCGTGAATCAATCCATCGGCGCTTTGAACCAGCACTTGGGCGAACTTCGTACCGGCGCTCCGGCCGGAAAGAGCGGTGTATCAACCGGTGATCCTTGGACGAATATGGGCTGGTGGGTGAAAGGATTTGGAAACGCTGTCGACCAGGACGCGCGGGGCGGTATCAGCGGTTATGACGCGACTACGTGGGGCGTGACGAGCGGTTTGGATGGAGAAATTGCTCCCGATACGCGCCTTGGTTTTGCGGGTGGTTATGCCGGAACCGAGGTTGACAATGATGGAGAGCCCGGCGGCACAGACATCGGCAGCATTCTTGGGACGGTTTATCTATCCTATGACGACGCGAGCCCTTGGTACGGGAACGGCGGATTCACGTTTACCTGGAACGAATATGATGGCACTCGGAATATTGCTTTTGGCACGATAAGCCGCACCGCTCTTGCGGATTATGACGGCGCCCAGTACACCGGCTTTGGGGAGATCGGCTACGTGTGGGAGAATAAGGACATTGAACCCAACGTTCCATGGTTCATCACGCCGATGGTCGGTCTGACCTATTCGCATCTGGGCATCGGCGGCTATACGGAAACGGGTGCGGGCGATCTAAATTTGCTTGTGGGCGATCAAGATTATGACTTCCTGCAATCGAGTCTGGGCGTCAAAATCGAACGTCCTTGGACCAATTCCAGCGGAAAGTGGGTGCCGGAAGCGCATTTCAAATGGTTGTATGACTTCATTGGGGATGAGGCGGCTACAACCGCAACCTTTACGGGCGGTGGCGCCTCGTTCAGCACGCGAGGTGTGGCACCGGCCCAACACAGCTTCAACGCCGGGGCGGGGCTTACGTTCTATTCAAACGGTAACGTCAGCGTCAGCGGCATGTACGATTTCGAACTCAAGGAGGATTTCATCGGGCATACAGGCCAGGGCGTGCTCCGAGTGAAATTCTGATTTGGACTGTTTGCAAGACCCCTGCCGGCAAGTTCCGGCGGGGGTTTTTTTTATCTTCATCCTGTTTTTTTTAAGCCTTTGGGCACTTTCAGGATGCGCGACAATTGCCGGGGTGGTGAACCCCCACATCACCGCTGCCCGCACAGCGAATGCCGCTGGTCTGGCAAAGGAATCCGTTCAGGCTGGTCGTTTCAAGCTGACGGCCTATTCTCGGCTTGACGCAACGGGTGGTCCGCTGACGGTTTTCATTGAAGGGGACGGCCGCGCCTGGCTTTCTAAATATCGGTTATCGGAGGACCCGACGCCTTTACATCCGGTGGGGCTTGAGCTGGCTGCGGCGGATCACTCGGTAAACGTCGTCTATCTGGCGCGTCCTTGCCAGTATAAAGGTCGCGACACCGACGATGCATGCAAGGACCCCGCGTATTGGTCCGATAGGCGGTTTTCCGAAGAAGTCATAGTCTCTATGGACGAAGCGATCAGCGTCTTTTCAGAGAGAATAAAAGCCTCAGGCGTTCGTCTGGTTGGTTATTCAGGCGGAGCGGCCGTCGCCGTACTCGTGGCGGCACGAAGAAATGATGTCTCATTCCTGGTTACGGTCGCCGGGAATCTCGACCCGGAGTATGTCAACAAACATCACGGCGTCGACCCACTCAAGACGTCACTCAACCCGATGGATTTTGCCTCAAAGATTTCGGCCATACCCCAGGTGCACTTTTCGGGTTCGGAAGACAGGGTCATACCACCCTCAGTGGCGGGACGCTTTGTAAAGGCGGTCAATAGCCCATACGCCAAACACCAAGAGGTGGCCGGGATTTCACACCACGGGGGCTGGAAAGAAAGATGGCCTGACCTGTCCGACAGACTAGTTCGTGTCCTACATCTGGAAGGCGGTTGATGGCCATATTCTAGCTTGTCTAAAGAAGGAGCTGGAAAAGGAAAAGCGACAAGAAAGTCTCGATTGGGAACGATTTGACGACAGAAATAATGCCGAGCGACTTTTTAACTCAAAGAAGTCGTCTTTTTTACTGAAAAATTACAGCAACTTCATACAAAACTGACAAACATCTCCTACAATAATGGGCGTAAAAAAAGGAGATGATGTATGTTTGAGAGAGAAATGATAATCGCAAGTTTACGCAAGGAGCAAAACACGCTAAGGGAGTTGATCGAAGAGCTAGAGGACCAACCAAGATTTAGCTCAAGTGAGCTTCAATATTGTGGTGAGGTTTTAAAGAAAGTTGAATCTGCACTCAAAAAATTACGGCGACCCGTCCCAAACTACGGTAAATACGCTCTATAACAGACGTTAGTCCCACATAGTTTTCCGCATGTTAAGGGTTAGGAGTTTATTCCCAAGCCCCCTTTTTATCAAAAATTCACGCAGTCTTCATACTTACCTTACGTTCATTTTTTATAATTCGTGCATGCCTAGAGAAGCGATTCTTGTTATAGACGACGAAAAAGATCTTCTTAAACTCCTTCGATATAACCTTGAAAAGGAGGGCTATAGAGTTCTATCAGCCGAAACCGGCGAAAAGGGATTTGAGGCAGCCAAAGCCGAACGCCCCGATGCCATCATTCTCGATCTCATGCTTCCTCAGATTGACGGCCTGGAGGTCTGCCGCTTGCTTAAAGTAACCAAAGAAACGCAAAGAATACCCGTGCTTATGCTCACCGCAAAGAGTTCCGATGTAGATCAGGTGGTGGGTTTGGAGGTCGGAGCTTCTGACTACGTAACAAAGCCCTTCAGCATCAAAATTCTCCTGGTGAGACTAAAAAACATCCTTAAAAGGCAGGTCGAACGCGCAGAGAATCCAGCTAGGACGATCAAGTGTTGTGAGCTTACGCTGGATAAAGATAGACATTGCGTAGACGTGGCTGGAAAAAGATCAAATTTGTCAAAGACTGAGTTTGGGATACTTTCTGTTTTGATGGAGCATCCTAACTCCGTTGTGTCCAGGGAGGAGCTTATCTCCGCTGTTTGGGGCGGCGGAGCGTTCGTATCGGGCCCGGCAATGAATATGCAAATCAAATGCTTAAGAGAGAAGCTCGGAAGATATAGAGATTATATCGAAACGGTGCGAGGCACCGGATTTCGTTTTTGTTGAAAGTAGAATTCATCAAAAACTTATCTTTGCTTCATTCTATTCTTACCGAAGCGTTGTAGATTACAGCCAAGTTTAAACGAGTTTAAATCCAACATTGGAGGAAGAAATATGAAAAGGGTTTTGTGGATAACAGCGGCGGCGGTCTTGTTGCAGGGGTCATTAGCTTTTGCTGATGCGCCAAAGGATCAAGTGATGGAAATGCTACAAAAAATGCAGAATCAGATGGCGCAGATGCAGCAAACCATCAACGCCCAAAGCGTAAAGATACAGCAACTTGAATCTGGTAAGGTTCTTGAAACAGCTCAGCTCAGAGAGGCAATGCAGCCCGCGCAGCCCACCACGATGAGCGATGCCGATTTCCAAAAAAGTCTTAAAGATAATATTGGCCAGGCGATTCCCTGGATGAAGGGCGCTAAGTACGGCGGAGATTTCCGTCTTCGTTATGAGGCGTTTACTTTTGATGACAATAATCCTGATGAAAATATAGCCTCGGATCGCACACGTAATCGCTTTCGTATCCGTCTGCGTTGGGGTTTTGAGAGAGATTACGGCGATGATTGGAAAGTCGGCTTCAGGCTCGCGACCGGAAGCACGACGGATCAAGCCTCAACCAATACCACGCTGGGGAACCCGGGTCATTTTACCTTTAAGACCATTTTAATTGATCGAGCGTATGCTCAGTATTCGCCGAATGGCCTGAAGGATTATGGTCCACTGAAAGGCGTGACGGTCGGGGCAGGGAAATTCGACAATCCCTTTCTGCGGTACTCCACTCCGATTGTATGGGACGGTGACGTGACGCCGGAAGGAATATATGAAAAAGCCAATTTCCAGTTGGTGAGCACTGAGGAAAACAAATTAAATTTTTTCACGACACTTGGGCAGTTTATCGCGAATGAAAACTCTGGCCTCGAGCAGGATGCTCAAGTCTATGGGTATCAAGGCGCACTGAACTGGTCTACATATAACTTTGGGACAGACCAGCCGGTAGATTTTACCGGAGCCGTGTCTTTTTATGACTACACCAACTGGCTTCAAACCTACACAAGCACGAGCAATACGGCGGCAACGAGTTTCCTCCGCACCAATACGCTCGTGGCCGATGATTTCCGGGTTCTCGATATTTATCCCGAAATTGTCTTCAATGCTCATGGTATGCCCGTGACACTTTGGTACAACTATGTCGAAAATCTGGGAAACGTAGGCACGGAAGATATTGTTCGTTCCGGTGAAAACGACATCCATGACGCGGATGCAGCTTGGGGAGTTGGATTGAAGATCGGGAAGGCAAAGAACAAAGGAAGCTGGGAAGCTTTCTATGGTTACTACGAGATTGGCGCAAATTCTGTGGTAGCTGCGTTTAACGACAGTGATTTCGGAGGTCCCGGAGGGACGGGACATACCAATCGACAAGGGCATAAATTTGGTGTGGGTTATCAACTAACAGACGCGATTACGGTCGCCTGGACCGGTTATGCAGTCACGCCCCTCAACCCGGGCACTGTTGTTGCTTCCAGCATCAATGAAACCGTGTTCCGCTCTCAACTTGACGCGGTTTATAAGTTTTAAATAAAAAATAAAAGGAGAAATGGTTATGTTGAAAAAATTTCTTGCGGTAGTAAGTGGCGTCAGCATCTGCGCCACAGCAGTGGCGGCACCGATATTGATTAACGGGGCTGGGGCAACGTTTCCATATCCGATCTATTCCAAGTGGTTCGATGTGTATTCTTCCATTAACCCTGATGCGAGATTCAATTACCAATCGATCGGGTCGGGCGGTGGAATTAAGCAAATAACCTCCGGCACTGTTGACTTTGGTGCCTCGGATGGTCCTATGACCGATCAGCAGTTGGCTGAAGCGCCAGGAAGGCTTTTTCACATTCCGATGGTGATGGGTGCGGTCGTGCCGACATACAACGTTCCGGGTATCGATAAGGGCGTGAAATTCACGCCGGATGCACTCGCTGGTATCTTCCTAGGCGAAATCACAAAGTGGAATGATCCGCGCATCACTTCCGTGAATCCCAACATCCAGCTTCCAGACTCGCAGATCATTGTCGCGCGGCGCTCGGATGGTAGTGGAACAACTTACATCTGGGTGGATTATCTCTGCTCGATTTCAAACGCCTGGAAACTGAAAGTTGGCAAAGGCACTTCGGTTAATTGGCCGGTGGGTCTTGGCGGCAAGGGCAATGAAGGCGTCGCGGGATTGATCAAGCAGACCCCAGGCAGCGTTGGCTACGTTGAGCTTTCTTATGCCATCAAAAACAAGTTGGCATACGGATTTGTTCAGAATAAATCTGGTAACTTCATCGAGCCGTCCATCGAGAGCACGTCGAAGGCGGCCGAAGGCGTTGATATTCCATCTGATTTCCGGGTGTCGCTCGTCAACAGTTCTAATCCGGATGCGTATCCTGTCGCCGGATTTACGTGGCTTTTGATCTACAAGAATCAGAAGGATCCCGTGAAAGGCAAGATGATCTTGGATTTCGTTAAATGGGCGGTCACCGAAGGTCAGCAATACGCAGGCGACCTGTTATACGCGCCCCTGCCTACGGACGTGGTCGCAATGATTCAAAAGAAACTCGAGGAAGTCAACGTAGGGTGATTCTTAGTGGTAGAAAACGCGAGAGGGTGGCGATCCCGCCCTCTCGTGATTTGTTTTTTATAACGGGGACGCAAATGGTTCGCAGGGATTTTGGAGATATTGTTTTTCGCCGGCTGATGTTGAGTTTTGCGCTCATTCTCATTACCATTGTATTCGGCATTCTCTACCAGCTAACTAAGTCTTCGTGGTTCTCGATCCAAAAATTTGGATTCGGATTTATTTTTAGCTCTACCTGGGATCCGGTGTTTGAGGTTTTTGGCGCCTGGCCTTTTATTTACGGCACACTAGTCTCCTCATTCGTAGCGCTCTTTCTGGCAATCCCCATCGGAGTCGGAACCGCGGTTTACCTTGCTGAATATGCTCCATGGGGTGTGCGGCGCGTCGTTTCGTCGCTCGTCGATCTTCTAGCGGCTGTTCCCAGTGTCGTTTATGGCCTTTGGGCGATTTTCGAGCTGATCCCTCTGATGCGTGTCCACGTTCAGCCATTTTTAGGAAAATATTTAGGGTTTCTTCCATTTTTTCAGGGCCCAAATTACGGCGTTGGCATGCTTTCAGCAAGCGTTGTCCTCGCGATCATGATCGTCCCTTTTATTATTTCCATTTCACGGGAAGTCATATTGGCTGTTCCCCAAGTGTATAAGGAAGCTGCCTATGCGATGGGGGCCACGCGCTGGGAAGCAATTCGGTCGATTATTTTGAGTTACGGCAAGACCGGTATCATTGGGGGCGCTATCCTCGCTCTGGGGCGCGCCATCGGCGAGACCATGGCGGTCACGATGGTCATCGGAAACAATGTCACGGTGTCTCCGTCTCTTTTTTCGCCTGCGTACACGCTAGCTAGTGTCATCGCCAATGAATTCACTGAGGCGACCGGCAATCTTTACCTTTCGGCTCTGATTGAAATTGGTTTGGTTCTATTTTTTGTATCGGTGTTCGTTAACATCCTAGCGAGAATGCTCATATGGTCGGTCAGCCGCAAGCAATTGGCTACTCGGACGCCCAAGTCGCGTCTGATATAGCCCAGCAATTTAAGAAAACGAGAAATACTCGTCTCTGGGTCGACCGTTTTGCGGTCTACCTTTTGTCGCTATGTGCCCTATTGGTGCTCTTGCCGCTTTTCAGCATCCTTTGCGATCTTGCGACGCAGGGCTTTTCGGCGTTGAACCTGGATTTTTTTACGAAACTTCCAAAGCCAGTTGGAGAACCGGGCGGTGGCATGGCCAACGCGATTATTGGTACGCTGATTCTTTTAGGAATCGCTCTTTGTGTCGGTGTGCCTATTGGGCTGGGAACCGGCATTTACTTGAACGAATACGCCAACGGCCGCTTCGCGTACGCCATTCGTTTTATCACGGACGTTATGAATGGAATCCCATCGATTGTTTACGGGATTTTTGCTTACACCGTTTTCGTCATTCCAATGAAAAGTTTTTCGGCTCTTTCCGGTGGCGCCGCGCTTGGCATCATGATGATTCCGATCGTTACGCGCACCACCGAAGATTTTGTGCAAATGGTTCCCAATTCGCTTCGCGAGGCCGGTCTGGCTCTCGGTGCGCCGCGTTGGCGCGTGATCACAGATATTGTGCTTCCCACCGCAGGAGGGGGCATTATTACAGGAATAATGGTCGCGCTCGCGCGTGTGGCAGGCGAGACCGCTCCTTTACTTTTCACGGCGTTCGGTAACCGCTTCTGGCACTCGAATTTAACTGAACCAATCGCCGCGCTCCCGATACAGATTTTTGCCTACGCGATCTCGCCGTTTGATGACTGGCACCGGCAGGCTTGGGCGGGGGCGCTAGTCCTAATTTCTATTATTTTCGTCGTCAACATTCTTTCCTCTTATTTCGTGGAAAGACAATCAAAAATACTATCACCAAAAAAATAGGGTATCTCATGAATGATAAGATCGTAGCCAATTTGCACCGTGAAAAAATTGCTTTGGCAGGGCAGACGAAAGCGAACGAACCCACCATCCCTCAAGCCGCAAAGATTACGGTGCGTGATTTTAATTTCTTCTACGGGAAGCATCAGGTGTTACACGACATTTCCATGGATATAAAAAGCCGCAAAGTCACGGCGCTTATCGGCCCATCGGGCTGCGGCAAATCGACATTTCTTAGGACGTTCAACCGCATGAACGATCTGATACCGTCGGCAAAAATTCAGGGGAAGGCCATGATAGATGGCAATGATATTTACTCGAAAGACACCGACGTCGTCGAGCTGCGTCGCAAGGTCGGCATGGTATTTCAGAAATCTACGCCGTTTCTGAAGTCGATCTTCGAGAATGTCGCGTACGGGCTTCGGATCGTGTCGGTCAAAGACAAAAATTTAATCGATCACGTGGTAGAAAAAAGCTTAAAGCATGCTGCGCTCTGGGACGAAGTAAAGGATAATCTCAATAAATCCGCGCTTGCGCTCTCGGGCGGCCAGCAACAGCGTCTTTGTATTGCGCGTGCCTTGGCGGTAGGCCCCGAAGTGGTTCTCATGGATGAGCCTTGTTCAGCCCTTGATCCCACCGCCACCACCAAAATCGAGGAGTTAATCCAGGAGCTCAAGAAAGAATACACGATCATTATCGTCACGCATAATATGCAGCAAGCGGCTCGCGTGTCCGACGAAACGGGATTTTTGTTCCTCGGTAAGCTTATTGAATTCGGTGAAACTGACAAGATCTTTACCAAACCCGATAACCCCATGACGGAAAGCTATATTACTGGCCGGTTCGGCTAAAAAAAGAGAGGTTTATGGAAATCCATTTCGACGAAGAACTGACACATCTCAAGCAAAAATTACTGCAGATGGCCGACATTGCGCAGGAAATGATTGGCATGGCAATCGGGGCGCTTTCTGAACGCAAAGAAGAGCTTACGAAAAAAGTCGCTGAGTTGGAAGAAAAAGTAAACCATATGGAAGTAGAAATCGAGGATGAGACAGTTCGCCTGGTTGCTAAGCGGCAGCCAATCGCCAAGGACCTCCGTCTTTTAATTGCGGTCCTTAAAATCAACAACGACATCGAACGTGTCGCCGACCAGGCTTGCAACATCGCCGAGACCGCCGTTTATCTCTTGAAGGAACCACCACTGAAGCCGCTTCTCATCGATATTCCTAACATGGCCCGTCTAGCACAGAATATGATCAAGGAAAGCATCCAAGCGTTTGTGCACCACGACGCGGAGCTCGCGAAACAGGTCTGCCGACACGACGATCAGATCGACACGATTAACGACCAGACATTCCGTGTTCTTTTAACCCACATGATGGAAAATCCACGCAGCATCACGCGCGCCGTCGACCTGATCCTTGTCAGCCGTAACCTCGAACGCATCGCCGACCACGCCACAAATATAAGTGAAGAAGTTATTTTTATTGAGGAAGGAAAAAATATAAAGCATCATATCCAGGAGTCTGGAGAATGATGTCAAAGGCGTTGGCAGAACTGTTCGGAACCTTTTCCGTTGTTTTCATTGGAGCTGGCAGTATCGGTTTATGCGAGAAGTATCCCCAAATATTTCCTGCGTACACTATTCCTGTGGCCTGGGGTCTTATAATAGCCCTCATGATCTTTCTAGTTAGCCCTGTGTCAGGAGCGCATTTCAATCCTGCAGTAACACTGGCCTTCGCTGCCGCTAAACGTATACCGATTTCCCAAATATATATCTATTGGGGAAGCCAATTATGCGGAGGGCTCATAGCCATAGGTTTGCTCGAGGCAATTAAAAAAATATGAAAACACGAGTCCTTATTCTGTGTACGGGAAATTCATGTCGGTCTCAGATGGCTGAGGGGATTTTACGATATTACGGCGGCGATGAATATGAGGTTGAAAGCGCCGGCTCCGAACCATCTCAAGTGAACCCCATTGCTATTGAAGTGATGAAAGAAGTAGGGATAGATATCTCACATCACCGCTCAAAGCACGTGAAGGAGTTCCTTGGACGGCATTTTCACTACATCATCACGGTGTGCGATAAGGCCAGCGAGTCGTGCCCGATTTTCCCGGGACCATCCCAAAGGCTCCACTGGTCGTTCCCAGACCCGCCACATAACAGAGAGGTTACCGAAGAAGTGAGGGATGAATTCCGCAAGGTCCGAGATATGATCCGCAAGAAGTTCAAAGCGTTCGCCACGATGTCCAGGTAGATACCCAGGACAATTATTAAGTCTTATAGAAGTAATGGGTTGCGAGATTTTGGCATTTGTCCGTTATTCCTCTCCCGACTCAAAAATTTGCTCCTGGAAATACCTAAACTAACCTCTCCTTTGGCTGCCTTAATTAGGTGATACGGGGTACTAGGGTTTATAATAGCGCCGCGATCCTAAGAGGTTTCCTGATGCGGATCCTCCAAGGGTCGCCATTATCCTCTCTCCAAATTTGGCTGGAGAGAATTTAACAGCCCAAGGTGCATAACAGCACTTTAGGCTGTTTGCTATCCAGATTGACTATGAAAGTAATCCACGCAGTCGTGATCGGGGCATTCACAAGCTTTCTTTTTCTGGGTTTCGCACTGGCTGAGGACTTTTTCTATACTGACACCGAGGCGGATTGCGCAGCCCAGATGATTTTTATGAACGAATGTTCAGGCAAGGAGGAAAATCTGCTTTATTGGTCACCCGACGAGGCGTTTCCTTCGCTCGGAATCGGGCATTTTATCTGGTATCCCGAAAATGCTTCCGGCCTCTATCTTGAGTCTTTTCCAGCGTTCCTTGGTTTCGCGGAAGAAATAGGTCTGACTTTGCCACCGTGGATTTCAGCTATGCCGAGACGATATTCACCGTGGCAGACGCGAGAAGAGTTCCGGAGTGATTTAAATAGTGATCGTGTGCGTGAGCTTCGCGTGTTCTTGCGTGATACCAAACGCGAGCAGGCGCATTATATCCTTCGCCGTTTCAGACTGGTGTTTCCAAAGATATTGGACGATTTGGTTGAGGCGGATCGACAGCCCGTTCAGGAAAAGTACGATCTTTTGATGATGAGGCGCGAGGCAGCTTTCGCTATGATTGATTACGTTAATTTTAAAGGTGAAGGGCTGCGCACTGATGCGCATTACGAGGGTGTCGGATGGGGCCTCGCCCAAGTTCTTATAGAGATGAAAATCCCTGATGATCCCGAGAAAGCGCTAGAAGAGTTCATTCTGGCCGCTGAGCGCGTACTTGAGAGGCGAGTAAATCACTCGCCGAGGCCTGAAGTGGAAGTAAAGTGGCTCCCAGGGTGGAAGAATAGGCTTAATAAGTACCTGAGAATTACGTGCTAATTTGTAATTTGGGGTGCGGCTTGGTTGTGCGGTCTCACAGGGCGGCTAGAAATTTTATAAGCCCACTTCTATAAGTCTCAAAATCCTCAAGAAAAGCTGCGTTATGTCCGCCCCGCAGCCGGACGAATCTTTTTGGCTCGGCTGCCGCGTCAAAGAGCGTCTTGCCCATCTCAAATGGAACGATCTCGTCGTCAATACTGTGAAAAATAAGTTTTGGAGCGGGTACTTTTGAAATCTTAGAAAGTGAGTCCAGTTTTGTGCCGAGAATGAAGGGTGGAATAAAAGGCATGGTCCTGCGAACCATGGCAGGCACGGAGGTAAAGGTGTCTTCAACCATGAGCGCTTTAACGGATTTCCTGGCTGCCAAATCGATAGCGAATGCGCCGCCGAGAGACTCACCGTATACAATAATACTCTCCGGAGTGATGCCACGTTCAACAAGACAAGCGTAGGCGGCATCCGCATCTTTGTGGATTCCGGTTTCGGATGGCTTACCTTCACTTTGGCCGTAGCCGCGATAGTCAAATATGAAAACGGAAACATCAAGATCGTGAAGTATACGAATTTTCTCCCAGCGGTGGCCGATATTGCCCGCGTTCCCGTGCAAGAAAAGGATGACAGGCGCTAGGCTATTGGATGCAGCCGGAACAAACCATCCATGCAATTTCTTGCCATCAGCGGTCTCGAAGAACACGTCCTCATGCGCCGCCAAATTCCCCGTCACTGACGGGACGCCTTTCATTGGGAAAAATATCGAGCGAGCTTCGATTTGGCGGATCACCACAACCACCGCTATGATCGATAGGGCAAGAAAAAAAGTTAGTTTTAACATCATGACCTCTGGTGTATTTTATCTGACACCTGCCCGGCAAACCACATAAAAAAGCTCTAAAAAATGCGCGTCAATAGAGGCTATGCCGAGATTTTAAAATCTGTGACAATGCTGGAAACTAGAGGATGAGATTTTATCCGTTTCTTCACGAGGATGTAAATTTTTTCGTAGATTTTCGGTGAGCCAAATTTTCCGAGGACCGCCAAGGGCTCTTTGGAAGGCGCTTTCTTGATCGTGAGAAGATTGAGGGGGGCTATCCCCACCTTTGATAAAACAAGCCTTCGTGCCAGTTCTACGTCCTGGATTTCCGCCACAATATCGGGCTGAATTTTATGCTCTACAAAATATTCTTGCAGGGAGTGATAAATTTCGCTGTGAGCGGTCGGAAAAATAAGGGGGGCCTTATGAAGGTCTTTGGGAATGTTTTTGTATTTTCGCGCCAGCTCCGTATGAGCGCAAAAAACAATGGGTATTTTCCCGATAAGAGTGCTTTCAATTTGATTATCCAACGAGCCTGCCGGGGTATCTGTGAGCACGATATCTAGGAAATTTGTTTTTAAATGCTCGATGAGTCCACTTGTTCTATCTTCCTGAACGTAAAGGTGAGTTCCTGGGGCAATTTTTAGGATGAATTGAATAAGGATATCCAGGAAAGTTTTCGGGATAGAGTCCGAAGCCCCTATTTGGATACGCATTCGGCCTTTATGGGATAAGTCCTTTAAATTGTCTATCATCTCTTGGCCCGTTTCGAATATTTCTCTGGCGTAGGACAGGATGTGACGGCCTTCTTCTGTAAGCGTCAAACTTCTTCTTCCCTGTCGCTCGAAGAGCTTAAGGTTCAAATAGCTTTCAAATTGTTTTAGCTGTGTGCTTAAAGTCGGCTGACCCAGGCGCAATTCCTCGCTGGCCTTGGACACAGAGCCCAGCCGCGCAATTGTGTAGAAGTAGTAGAGGTGATGGTAATTGAACGGAATCATATATTACTTTAATGGATAGTATATATCTAAATTATCCATTTTACTAATATAGGTTTCTGGGGGATAATCGCCCTTTATGGATAGGGATCGTCGCGAGGAAAAATGGGGGACGAAAGAATGGATAACTCAGAATTTGGCAGTGGGGCATCCTCTGCCCTAGGGTCTTTAATTGAGGATATGCGGAGGATGCTTAAGACAGTGTTACAACCGCCGATGATTTTGGTGATTGGGGGCATTGGGTTGGTGCTGTGGCTGGCATCGGGGATTTATATGGTCGGTCCTGGAGAGCAGGGTGTTGTGAGGCAGTTTGGAAAAATGCATTCTCAAACCGGCCCGGGACTTCGTTATCACTTACCGCCGCCGATTCAAAGCCGCGACGTCGTGAACGTGGCAGGGGTGCGCAGAGCCGAGATAGGATTTCGCAGTGAGGGTGGGCAGACAAGAGCCGTTGACGAGGAATCTCTCATGCTTACGGGTGACGAGAACATCGTCGCGGGTCAGCTTTTTGTGCAGTATGTCATAAAAGACCCTTCCGTATTTCTTTTTCGCGCGCGGGATCCGGAACAAATGCTCACAACGGCCGCGGAAGTCGCTTTACGTAACGTGGTTGGGCGCAATACGATCGATTTCACGATGACGGACGGC
The DNA here is from genome assembly GCA_964478015.1 of uncultured Planctomycetia bacterium. Taxonomy (GTDB): domain Bacteria; phylum Omnitrophota; class Gorgyraeia; order 2-02-FULL-51-18; family 2-02-FULL-51-18; genus JAHFFM01. The sequence continues at coordinate 103 of CAYZGM010000040.1, read as the reverse complement.
CGTTTTCAGGTGCAAGAGCAGACCAAGGAACAGCTCCAGCGCCTCTTAGATGACTACCAAACAGGGCTCTTGGCAACAGAAGTGAGACTTCTGGTCGTGGACC